>JAQBPE010000019.1 GCA_028287685.1 Cyanobacteria bacterium RYN_339
GCCCAAGCCGACCGCGACCCCGGTGCCGACCGCCACGCCGACGCCGACGCCCAAGCCGACGGCGACGCCGGTGCCGACGGCCACGCCGACGCCCGCCCCCACGCCGACGCCCACGCCTGTCCCCACCGCCACGCCCCCGGCCGCGCCGTCGGGCTGGGTTGCCTCGGCCAGCAGCTCCTACGGCACGCTGACCCCGGTGCAGGCGATCGACCAGGACCCGACCACCCAGTGGTCGAACGCGGAGTACATGGGCAAGGAAGCCACCTGGACTCTCGACCTGGGCGCCAGCAAGCCGCTGAACACGGTGGGCCTGAAGATGAAGCCCACGGCCGCGGCCACCTACGCGCTGGAGGTTTCCACCGACGGCGTGACGTTCACGCCGGCCGGCACCCCGATGAAGAACACCAGCTGGAACATCGAGACCAAGACCCTGCCCGCCGGCACCCAGGGCCGCTTCGTGCGGGTGCACTTTACCAACGACGCGACCAGCCCGGAGACGCGCTTCAGCCTGTTCGAGGTGACGATCAACGGCGCGGGCGGCACGGTGGCAGCCACGCCGACCCCCGCGCCCACGCCCACGCCGGTGCCGCCGCCCGCCACGGGCGTGCATGCCTTCCTGGACGACTTCGAGGCGAACGCCGTCGACAGCGCGCCGGCGGACTACATCGACCCCAACGACGAGGGCTTCAGCTACAGCTGGATGCCGCGCGTCAACTGGCACATCGCCAACGTCAACGGCTCCAAGCAGTTCGAGCATGACGGGCTGAGCGCCACCGGCAACCTGAGCTTCCGGCGCTACAAGGGCGCGGGCCTGGGGACGACCAACGGGAGCCTGCCCGCCAAATACAAGGCGGAGCTGGACGTGACGCCGATCCAGAGCTACACCTACGCCCCCACCGGCGACCAGGGCACCCAGGTCTACTACGTGGACCCCACCCACTACTTCGAGGTGCTGATCAAGCCCAACAACTACGAGGTCTGGGCCTGCGACAACGCCGCACCCTTCCAGTCCGTGGGCTGGTACCGCCTGTACGCCACGCCGGTGGACACCGCGGCCAACCAGGTGCGCCACCTGGGCGCGGACATCGACACCAACGCCCACACCTTGAAGGTGTACCTGGACGGCAGCCTGATGACCACGTTGGACGCCAACACGTCCGATGTCCTGACGCGCCTGCTGACCAACGTGCCGCATTACTTCGCGATGCGCGGGACGGGGAACATCGTGGCGCACGACAACATCCGCCTGGCACCGCTGCCGTAACGAGGAGCCCGCCGTGCCCAGTCTGCAGCGCCGCACCGTCGCGGCGGCGATCCAGCTGAGCTGGTTCCCTACGGTCATCGCCCTCGGCCTGCTCGGCTGCCAACCGTCCCCGGTGGCGCCGGTGGGCGGGGGCGGCGGCGCCGCGACGCCGAAGCCCGTGCACTCGGCGCCGGCGATCCAGCCGAGCTGGTTCCCTACGGTCATCGCCCTGCCGTCCGGCGACGTGCTGGAACGCGACGTGACCTTCGACGTGGATCCGCTCCAGGGCTCGGCCTTCGAGCATGCTACGCGGGAGGCGCTGGGCGTGGTCGGCGTCCTGCAGGCCCAGGTGACCTTCCCGGACGTCACGCACCAGCCCGGCACGGGGCTGACGACCGTCACGGTGGCCGTGAAGAACGGCGGCGCGATGTTGGGCGCCTTGGAGCTCCAGGTGGCCGGCGATCTCCCCCTGGTAGACCCCAGCGGGCCCGTGCGCTCCGGGCCGCTGGTGCCCGGGCAGACCTTCAAGGTGCGGCTGACCTTCGACAACCCCGGCGGCGGGGCCTTCTCCGCGCACCTGGTGCTCGCGGGCCTGCGCGCCAAGGCCACGCCCACGCCCGGCCCGTCGCCCAGCGCGGAGGCGACGGCGACGCCCACGCCCGAGCCCACGGCGACCCCCACCGCGGCCCCCACGGCCACGCCGACGCCAACGCCAGCGCCGACGGCCACGCCGACGCCTACGCCGACGCCGGTCCCCACCGCCACGCCCACGCCGGGAGCAACCCCGACGCCCGCCCCCACGGCCACGCCGACCCCGGGCCCTACGCCAGCGGGTGGGCTGCTGCTGGACTTCGAGGGCGCCGGCGCGACCGCGGACTTCATCGATCCCAACGACGAGGGCTACAGCTACACCTGGATGCCGCGCGTGGATTGGAAGATCGTCACGTTGAACGGCTCCAAGCAATACGAGCATGACGGGCTGAGCAGCACCGGCAACCTGAGCTTCCGCCGGTACAAGGGCGCGGGCCTGGGGACCGCCAACGGCGCGTTGCCCGACCATTACATGGCCGAGCTCGACGTGACGCCGATCCAGAGCTATACCTACGCCCCCACCGGCGACCAGGGCACCCAGGTCTATTACCTCGACCCCACCCACTACGTGGAGGTGTTGATCAAGCCGACCTACTTCGAGGTGTGGCAGTGCGACGGGGGCGTGCCGTTCGGCAGCGCCGGCTGGACGCGGCTATACTTCGCGGACGCCGTCAACAACGCCAACGAGGCGCGGCACCTGGGCGCGGAGATCGACTGCACGACGCACACGTTGAAGGCCTTCTTCGGCGGCCAGCTGATGACGACGCTGATGATCCCGATGCTGACGACGCAGCCCCATTACATGGCGCTGCGCGGGACCGGGAACATCGTCGCGCACGACAACGTGCACGTCCTGGGGCTCTAGCCCCGGACCACCGTGCGGTTGCCGCCCGCCTGGGTGGCCTTGTAGCAGGCCGTATCCACGGCCTCCACGAGGCCCTGCGCGTCTTCCACGCCCTTGGTCGGGTAGCTGGCCGCGCCCAGCGAGACCGTCAGGCCTTTGAGCCCCGCGTGGTCGGCGAAGGCTTCGGCCACCGACAAGCGCAGGCGCTCGCCGAACGTGAGCGCGCCGTCCAGGTCCGTGGCGGGGAGCAACATGACCAGCTCGTTCTGCCCCCAGCGCGCCGGGATGTCGTAGACGCGGCACTGCTCCTTGAGCATGCGCGCCACCTCGAGCATCCCCTCCAGCCCGGCGCGGTCCAGCCCGATCATCAGGCAGCTGACTTCGAGGCTGAAGCGGTCGGCGCGGGCGACCTCCTCGGCCGCGCGGCCCAGGAAGTAGCGGTAGCTGTACAGCCCGGTGGTGGCATCGGCGATGCCCATCTCTTTGAGGCGGGTCTCGGCGTTCTCGAGCGCGGCGGCCAGGTGCTCCACTTGCTGCGCCAACTGGGCGATGCGGGCTTCCTGGTCGACGGGCTGCTGGGCGGCAGCCTTCTTGTTAGACGGCATGGGGGGTCCTCCTGGGGCGAGTCTACCCATGTTACATCAATCAGGCGGTGATCAGCATCTTGGCGATCGCCCGCTCCACCAGGGCCTGGTGGGCATCCGGCGGCCATTTGCCGCCCTTGATGGCCAAATCGACCTCCAGCACGGCCTCCAGCGCCTGCTCCAGCTGGGCGGCCTTCCAACCGCGCAGCATGTCCAGGTCCTTCTTCACCTTGAAGTCCGAGCGCTGGCCGGTTTCGCGCGCGATGTCCGCGGCCTGGCGGCCTTGCTCCTGCAAGAGCTTGAGCTTCCACCAGTTGCGGAGGATCGTGCCCACGGCGGCCAGCACCTTGAGGGCGTGGTCCGTGGTCAGGAGCTTGTCCAGGGCCACCAGGGCGGGGCCGGCCTGGCGGCGTGCCAGGGCCTCCGTCAAGGCGAAGATCTCGACCTCGCCGCCGGCGACGAGCTCCCGCACCATCTCGGGCGTGATGGCCGTGCCCTCCGGGGCGTAGGTGGTCAGCTTCTCGATCTCGCGCTGGATGCGGTACCGATCGCCGCCGGTGGCCTGGAGCAGCACGGAGATGGCGTCCCCGCGGATGCGGCGCTGGCGGTCGTTGGCGAGACGCTCGACCCAGGGGCTCAGCTGCTCCTCGAGCTGCCAGGGCTTGGGCTGGCCGTACTCGCGGACCGTGGCGGCGCCCAGCACCTTCTTCGCGAGCTTGAGCCGGCCGTCGAGCTTTGAACAGGTGATGACCAGGTCGGAGCCCGGCGGCAGGCCCTGCTCGATCAGCTTCTCGAAGTCGGGGATCCCCGGGTCCTCGGTCTTGCCGTTGAGGAACGCGGGATCCTTGATCACCACCATGCGAGAGCCAGCGCCGAACGGAACGGCCAGCACGGCCTGCATGACCTTGCTGATGGGCGTGTCCGGCGGCAGGACGGTCAAATTGAACGTTTTCCAGGCCGGGTCCAGCAGCTTGGCTTCCAGCTTCTGGCGGGCCTCCGCGACGGCGAACGCGTCGTCGCCGTGCAGGAGGTAGAGGCCCATTATCGCGCCTTGGCGACCAAGTCGGCCCCGTTGGCGCCGAAGCGGCGGTCCCGGGCCTGGAAGCTCAAGAGTGCGTCCAGGAAGTGCGGCTGCCGGAACTCGGGCCAGAGCACGTCCGTGAAGTAAATCTCCGTGTACGCCAGCTGCCACAGCAGGAAGTTGCTGATGCGGGCCTCGCCGCTGGTGCGGATCATGAGGTCCGGGTCGGGCTGGTCCGCGGTGTAGAGGCAGGCCGCGATCGCCGCGTCGTCGATGGCGGCCGGGTCGAGTTGGCCGTCGCGCACGCGCTGGGCGAGTTGGCGGGCGGCCGAGACCAGCTCCGCGCGGCCACCGTAGTTCGCGGCCACGTTCAGCGTCAGGTCCTTGTTGTGGACGGTGCGTGCCTCCGCCTCCGCGATCTTGCGCTGGAGCGTGGCGGGCAGGCCGGGGACGTCGCCGATGAAGCGCAGGCGCACGCCGTTGGTGTCCAGTTCGTCGATCTCGCGCTGGATGACCTCCTCGAAGAGGGACATCAGGAACGCGACCTCCTCGTCGGAGCGCTGCCAGTTCTCCGTGGAGAAGGCGTAGACCGTCAGGTGCGGGATGCCGAGCTCGCGGCAGAGGCGCAGCAGGCCGCGCACGGTCTCGACGCCGGCGCGGTGGCCCTGGAACCCGCCCAGAAGCTTCTTCTTGGCCCACCGCCGGTTGCCGTCCATGATCACCGCGACATGGCGGGGCAGGCGGTCGCGATCCAGGCCGGGCCAGGCATGCTTCGGGGTTTCGGACATGGTTGGTCTCGTTACGGCGATGGCTTGGCGGTGGGGACGGCGACGACGCTCACCTGGGTCGCTGTCGTGCTCAGGACCTTGAAGCCCTGCGGCGGCACGACGGTCAAAGTTACCAGGTCGCCGGGCTTATGTCCAGCCAGATCTGCGATGACGGCTACGTCTTCGGGCGTCAGACGCTCTACCATGACGCCAGCACCTTCTAACCGGATTTCCACCTGCCGGGGAGTGACGGCCAGCCCCACGCCGTTGGTCACGGTCACGGGCAAGACCACGCTGCGCTGGCCCAGCGGCTGGCCGCCGGTGCGCACGAACAGCCACAAGACCACGGCCATCAGGACCGCGATGACCAGGAAGGGCCAGTTGCTTTGCTGCGTCTGGTTATTTCGAGGAAAGTCGTTCTGCATCCGTCTTCTTCGGGAGGAACAGCAAGTTCAAGGGCTGGGTGCTGTTGGGCTTGCGGGGTTGCACGAAGGCTTCCACCAACAGCTCGCGCAGCGACTCGTCCGTGATGTGCCGCCGTAATTGGCCGCCGGAGGCAACGGACACCGTGCCGGTCTCTTCCGACACCACGATGGCCAAGGCGTCCGTGGTTTCGGAGAGCCCGATGGCGGCGCGGTGGCGCGTGCCGTATTGGCTCTTGGCCCCCGTACCGCCCTGGCGCATGCCCTCGGACAGGGGCAAGACGGCGCCTGCCGCGGCAATCCGGTCGTTCTGGACGATCACGGCGCCGTCATGCAGCGGGGAGTTGGGGAAGAAGATGGTGCTCAGGAGTTCCGCGGTGACCAGGGCGTCGACCATGGTGCCGGTCTCGATGAACTCCGCGAGGCCCGTGTGGCGCTCGAGGATGATCAATGCACCGATCTTCTGGCGGCTGAGGTACTTCACGCTCGTGACCACCTCTTCGATGGTGCGCGGTGGGCTCACGCTCTTGCGGGGGAACAGCAGCTCGCCGCGGAACAGGTCGCCCTGGCCGATGTGGGCCAAGGCGCGTCGGAGCTCGGGCTGGAACACGACGGGGATGGCCACGATGATCATCGTGGCGGTGCTCTGGACCAACCAGGTGATGGTGTTCAGGCCCAGGGCGTGGCTGACCAGGTAGGCCAACAGCAACAGCAACATGCCGCGCAACAGCTGGACGGCGCGTGTGCCCTTGATGAGAAGGAAGAAGCGGTACAGGATGAAGCTGACCAGCAGGATGTCCAGGAGGTCCTGCCAACGCAGTTCGCGGGCGAAGTGGCTCAGGTCCAGACTCAAGGGCATGGCAGCCCCTCGCGGGCGGCCTTGCGCAGGCGCTCCGGCAGGCGGTCCAGCCGCACCATGTCGTCCAGGCTCTCGCGGGCAACCACCAGCTCTGCCTTGCCCTCACCCACCAGCACCATGGCCGGGCGGCCGCAGCGGTTGTAGTTGCTCGCCATGGCGTGGTTGTAGGCGCCGGTGCCGAAGACCACCACGGTCTCGCCCACCTGGGGGCTGGGCAGCACGACGTCCTTGATCAGGATGTCGCCGGACTCGCAGTAGCGGCCGGCCAGGGTGTAGACCTCCGGGGCGCCGCTGGTGACGCGTTCGGCCAGGGCCGCGGTGTACTCCGCGCCGTACGTGATGGGGCGCGGGTTATCGGCCATGCCGCCGTCCACGGCCAGGTAGGTGCGCACGCCGGGAACGACCTTGCGGCCGCCCACGGCGTAGAGCGTGACGCCCGCGGTGCCGCAGATGGAGCGGCCTGGCTCCAGCACCAGCTTGGGGGTGGGGTAGCCGTGGCGCTCGCACGCGGCCAGCACGGCGCGGGCCGTGGCTTCCACGGCGGCCTCGATGGCCGGCGGGTCATCCGTCGCGGTGTACATCATGCCCAGGCCACCGCCCAGGTCCAGCTCCGCGGCCACCACGCCGTGGCGGGCACGCAGCTCCGCCAACAGCCCCACCATCACGTCGGCGGTCTGCGAAAACGCGTTGGCTTCGAAGATCTGCGAGCCGATGTGGGCCTGCAAGCCCAGCCACTGCACGCGCGGGTGCTCGGCCAGCAACGCCATGGCCTCGTCGAGCTGGCCGCTCTTGAGGTCGAAGCCGAACTTGCTGTCCTCCTGGCCGGTGCGGATGAAGTCGTGGGTGTGGGCCTCGATGCCGGGGGCCACGCGAAGCAGGATACGCGGCTCGGCGCGTAGCTCTTCGGCCAGGGCGCAGACGAGGGCCAGCTCGTCCAGGTTGTCGACGTTGATGCGGCCCACGCCCGACGTCAGGCCGAGCTTCAGCTCCTCGCGGGGCTTGTTGTTGCCCTGCATCACCAGGCGCTCCGCCGCGACGCCGGCCTTGAGGGCGGTGTGCAGCTCGCCGGCGGAGACGACGTCGAAGCCGAGCCCTTCCGAGGCCACCAGCGCCATCATGGCCATCGTGCAGTGCGCCTTGCTGGCGTACAGCACGCGGCCGCCGGGCGGATAGTGCTTGGCCAGGGCCTGGACGTAGGCCTTGCAGGCCGCACGCACCGTGGCCTCGTCCATCACATACAGCGGCGTGCCGTAGGTCGCCGCCAGGTCCGCCAGATCGCAACCACCGACCCGGAGCCGGCCGGCGGCGTCGCGTTCCGCGGTCACCGGCATCAAGGTCTGGTTCGGGGCGACACGCGTCTCCGGCATGGGGGCAGGGCGGCCTTTCGGGGCAGGCGGGGCGCGGCGGAAGGGTGCCCAAAGTATAGCACAGGGGAACCCGCCGAGTCGCATCAAATCTCCCTTTCCCGGCCGGTTTTTGACAAAAATCACATGGGCAGCTATAAACCGATACGCGATCGGGAGGCGTACGATGTCCAAGGCCAGGATCCAAGAGGATTTGAAGACCGCCATGAAGGCGGGCGACGCCCAGACGCGTGATGCGCTGCGGTTGTTGCTGGCCGCCGTCACCAACGAAGAGAAGGCCAAGGGCACGACCCTCGACGACGTCGCGGTGGGCCAGGTCGTCTTGAAGGTGGCCAAGCAGGCCAAGAACAGCATCGAGGAGTACCGGTCGCTGGGCTACCCGGACCGGGTGGAGGCGCTGCAGGCGGAACTGGCAGTTTACGAGCGCTATGCCCCGGAGCTCATGGGCGAAGCGCAGGTACAGGCCATCGTCGACGAGGCGATCGCCGCCGCCGGGGCCACGGGCCCGGCGGACATGGGCAAGGTGATGAAGCTGGTGATGCCCAAGGTGGCCGGCAAGGCCGACGGCGGGATGGTCAACCGGCTGGTTAAAGAGGGGTTGGCGAACCGATGAATCATTTCCACGGTCACCTGGTGGTGGAAGGCGGCACGCGCTTCGCGGTCGTCATCGCGCGCTTCAACGAGCTGATCGGCACCCGCCTGTTGGCCGGGTTCGAGGACGCCATCGTGCGCCATGGCGGCGTGCAGGCCGACATCGACGTCTACTGGGTGCCGGGCGCCTTCGAGCTGCCGTTGGTCGCCAAGACCGTGGCGGAGACCGGGCGCTACAGCGCGGTCGTGGCGTTGGGCGCCGTGATCCGCGGCGCCACCCCCCACTTCGACTACGTGGCGGGCGAGGCGGCCAAGGGCATCCAGAGCTCCAGCCTGGCGACGGGCCTGCCCATCATCTTCGGCGTGCTCACGGTGGACACGATCGAGCAGGCGATCGAGCGCGCCGGGACCAAGGGCGGCAACAAGGGCTGGGAGGCCGGCGTGACCGCTATCGAGATGGCGAACTTGATGCGCGCGATGCGCATGCCCGCGTTGAAGCCAGGGTCCGGCAAGCGCAAATAGTGTTACGATGGTGCGCACCCTTGTAATACGCCCTGAAGGGAAGCGCGGCCCGCATGTCCACACTGCAAGACCACTTGATCAAGGCCACCGCTGCCGGCGGGCGAATCCGCGCGGTGGCCGTCCGCACCACCGCGTTGGCGGACGAGGCGCGCCGCCGTCACAAGATGGCCCCTACGGCCGCGGCGGCGCTGGGCAAGGCGCTGACGGGCACGCTGCTATTGGCGGCGACGCTGCGCAAGAGCGGCCGGCTGAACGTCCGCGTCGCGGGCAAGGGTCCGTTGGGCGGCATCTTCGTCGATGCCGGCACCGACGGCACGGTGCGCGGCTACGTAGGCTACCCGGAGCTGGACCTGCCACCGCGCGACAACGGGCAGCTGAACGTGGGCGGCGCCGTGGGCAACACCGGCTTCATCAGCGTGACCTATGACCTGGGGCGCCAGCCGTACACCGGCACGGTGTCGATGGTGTCCGGCGAGCTCGCCGAAGATTTCACGGCCTACCTGGCCAACTCCGAGCAGATCCCCAGCGCCGTGTCGCTGGGCATCTTCGTGGAGGCCGGCGAGGTCAAGAGCGCCGGCGGGTTGCTGGTGCAGCTGATGCCGGACGCGGGCGACGAGATCGCCGAGCGCCTGGAGGAGAGCATCCGCTCCATGCCGTCGTTCACGGCGATGGAGAAGGAGGGGCTGTCGCTGACGGCGATCCTCGAGAAGGCGCTGGCCGGCTTCCAGGTGGACATCCTGGAAGAGGACCAGACCGTGCAGTTCGCCTGCCACTGCGACACCCGACGCGTCCTGGATGCCATCCGTGTGCTGGGCGAGGCGGAGATCCGCGACATGATTCTCACGGATGGGCAGGCGGAGGTGCGGTGTCACTTCTGCAACGACCTGCACATCGTGCCCAAGGAACAGCTGGAGCAGCTTGTTTCCTGAAGGGATTGTCAGCCCCCATAGAAAAAACCCCGCCAGCTGTTGCAGCTCGCGGGGTTACACCGTCTATGAATTAGACGGCGCGGGTGACCTTACCGGCCTTGAGGCAGGAAGTGCAAATCTTGATCTTGCGCACGAGGCCCGGCTTGATGACGGCGCGGACGTTCTGCAGATTCGGCATCCAGCGGCGCTTGGTATGAACGTTCGAGTGGCTGACGTTGTGGCCGGTGGTAGGCCCCTTGTCGCACACGGTGCAACGCTTGGACATGGCGTTTTTTGACCTCGAGACAATGTTTGGGGGGTTTTCCGATTTGAACCGAAATGCAAATATACCATTAACCTCACAGGCTAGCAAGCTGGCGGATCTATGGGTGGTCAACGTGGGCAACACGGCCACGCGGTTGGCGCGCTTCGAGGGTGATCGGCTGGTCGACGACTACCGCGTCCCGACCGGCGGGACCCCGCCGGAACTCGATGGGGCGCCGATCGCGATCGTGTCCGTCGTGCCGGAGGCGGCCCGCGCGCTGGCGGAAGCCTGGGGCGCGGTGGCCGAGCTGACGGCGGAAGACGCCACGGGCATG
Source organism: Cyanobacteria bacterium RYN_339 (assembly GCA_028287685.1). GTDB lineage: Bacteria > Cyanobacteriota > Sericytochromatia > S15B-MN24 > JAQBPE01 > JAQBPE01. The sequence continues at coordinate 10,316 of JAQBPE010000019.1, forward strand.
GCCATCGCCTACGAGCCTCCCCAGGCGTTGGGGATCGATCGGCTGGCCAATGCCTACGCCCTGTTCAAGCACTTCGGCAAGGGCATCGCCGTGGACTTCGGCACGGCAACGACGATCACCGTGGTCGATCAAGCCGGCGTGTTGGCGGGCGGGGCGATCATGCCCGGCTTGAGCACGGCCATGGCCAGCTTGAAGCGTGGGACGGCGCAGCTGCCGGAGGTGCCCGTCGAGGCAACGGAGGCGCTCTGGGGCCGCAGCACGCGGGAAAGCATCCAGATCGGGGTCGTGCATGGGCAGGCCGGCGCCATTCGTCACCTGATCGGGCGGATGCCCGGTGATATGCCGGTGGTTATCACCGGGGGATGGGCCGGGCTGATGGCGGGGTTGTTGCCGGCCACCTACCGCCACGAGCCCGCCTGGACGCTTGAAGGCGGGCGCCTGCTGTATCATTGCAGCACGCGGCATTGAGCTTTTTCGGCGACGTTATGTCGTAAAATGGCGTGGTTGTTGACGATTGGGACGTTCGTCACCGCCAACCCGCACGCCACGGGCTATGCTGCTGGTATCCCATTGATAATGAGGTATCCGCCATGGCCATCGAACGGCCCCTGACCACATCCGAAGCAGCCGCGGGGCTGGGTGTTTCCCGCTCCACCGTCAAGAACTGGATCAAGGAGTTCTCGCTGGACGCCCAGCGCGATGCGCGCGGCGACTGGCGCATCGACCCCGTCACCTTGCCCGTCTTCGAGGAGGTCAAGCGCCTCCGCGACGAAGGCCTGGGGCTCGACAGCATCCGCCGCGTGATCGGCGCCCCCACCGCCGTGGAGCCGAAGCCGTCGCTGGTGGCGCGCTTCGTGCCGGACGACGTGGCGGAGGTGCTGGAGAAGGCGCCCGCGCATGTCGACATGGCGGCCTTCGCTTCCGCCCTGGAACACCAGAACCGCCTGGCGATGCAACTGGCTCGCCTGGCGCACGTCAACGGCCAGCTGCAGGCGCAGCTCAAGCATGTCGGGGCCGAGGTGCCCCGCTTGCAAGCCCGCGTGGCCGAGCTGGAAGGCGCCCGCGCGCTGTCCGCGCCCGCACCCGCGCCGGAGCTGGAGCAGGAGCTGGAGGAGCTGCGCACGCAGCTCGAGGACCGCGACATCCAGTTGGAGGGCGCCCGCCAGAAGATCGGCGAGCTGTACAAGGCCAAGGCGCCGGTCGGGATGAACTTCCCGAAGGCGGACGACGCCGTGTTGGAGCTCCAGAAGGAGCTCATCCGCTCGAAGGAACGGATTGCCCAGTACGAGGCGGCGGAGTATGAGCGGATCGAGGGCAAGCGGCCCTGGTGGAACTTCTGGGATTAACGTTGT
>JAQBPE010000038.1 GCA_028287685.1 Cyanobacteria bacterium RYN_339
CGCGAGGCGATCGCCCGCGCGCCCTGGCGCTGGCCAGGGCGCTGGGCGGCGGCGCAGGCGGCGTTGTGGGGCGGCCGTGGCGCGCTGGGCGAGCTGGACGCCCTGTTGGTGCCCTACCCGGGGCATGCGGACATGCCGCTCGCGCGGCGGGTGGCGGACGATTTGCGCGTGCCGCTGCTGTTCGACCCGTTCCTCTCGCCCTCCGACACGGTGGTGGGCGACCGCGCGCTGCTCGCCGAAGCGGACGTGCGCGCGCGCGGGCTGCGGGCGCTGGAGCGGCATGCCTTGCGGCTCGCCGACGTGGTGCTCGCGGACACGGGCGAGATGGCCGCGTTCTACCAGGCGCTCGCCGCGCCGCGGCGCCTGGCGGTGGTGCCGGTGGGCGCGGACGACGCGCTGTTCGTGCCCGTTCCGGAGCCTGCGGGGCCGCTGGAGGTGCTGTTCGTAGGGCACATGCTGCCCTTGCATGGGCTCGACACGATCCTGGCCGCCGCGCGGCGGCTGGAGGACGACGCGCGGGTGCGCTTCCACCTGGTGGGCCCCGGCGAGTTCGCGGGGCCTAACATCCGTCATACGCCCGGCGTGCCGTTCGCGGAGCTGCCCGCGCTGATCGCGAACGCGCAGGTGTGTCTGGGGCTCTTCGGCGGCAGCGCCAAGGCCGCGCGCGTGGTGCCGCACAAGGTCTACCAGGCGGCAGCGGTGGGGCGGGCGATCGTGACGCGCACGTCGAGCGCCATGGCGACGGCCTTCGGTTCGGCGGTGCTCGCCGTGCCGCCGGAGGACGCGGCGGCGCTGGCGGAGGCCCTGACGGCGCTGGCGGACGACCCCGGTCGGCGGCAAGCCTTGGCGCGGGCCGCTCGCAGCACCTTCCAGGAGCGCTATACGGCGCGGGACGTGGCCCGGGCGCTTGCCGGTAGCTTTGCGGCCGGCTGGGGTATGTCATAAGGGTCCCGTCCTTGCGAGGAGCGAAGCATGCAGGCCCGCCTTTCAATCGCGTTCGTGCTGACGGCCTTGGTTGCCGGCATGGCCGCGTGCGACGTCCAGACCACGGTGGTCACCGGGACCAAGGCCTCGAAAAAGCCCACCGCGAGCGCCAGCCCCGTCGCCAGCCCGTCGGCGACGCCCGTCGCGTCCGCGAGCCCGAGCCCCAGCGCCAAGCCCTCCGGCTCGCCCTCGCCCTCCGAGGAGCCCGGGCTGCCCGGCTCGCCGCCGCCCTTCAAGTTCCCCTACACGGCCGTGGGCCAGTCTTCCACCTACACGCTCAAGGTCAAGGCGGGCGCCTTCCCCATCGGCGGCACGATCACGATAGCCGTCGCGGCCGTGTCCGACACCGGCGCCACCGTGAAGACCACCATGGCGCTCGACAGCAGCCTCTTTGGCGGCGGCAACAAGCCCACGGAGTCGGAGGCCACGATCAAGAAGACCGTGGACAACCCCTTCTCGCTGACGGCCTTGTTGCAGGGCAAGACGGCCGCCCTTCCGGGCGCGGCGGCGTCCGCAGCGGCGTCGGCCGCCCCGGCGATCGACACCAGCTCGACCATCCGCAAGTGGGCCAAGGAGCCCTTGCAAGTGGACGCGGGCTCCTTCGACACGATCAAGTACTTCATCGATCAGAAGACCGGCGCCGACATCACCCACGTGACGCTGTGGGTGGACGAGAAGAGCGGCCAGATGGTCAAGGAACAGGTCGACTCCGACAAGCCGCCCGACCTGGGCAACAGCCTGCCGATCCCGCCGGGCGTGCAGCTGGGCAAGACCTCGACCACGCTGCTGCTCAAGAGCCAGGCCACCCCCGGGCCCGTCACCAGCAGCTCGCCCAAGGCCAGCGTGGACCCCAACGCCAGCGGGGCGGCTTCGCCCACGCCGACGCCCACGGCGGACACCGGCGCCAGTGGCGCGGCTTCGCCGACGCCCACCCCCACGCCGACGGCCCAGCACTAAGCCATGCGGCACGCGCTGGTGGCCATCCTGGTGGCGACGCTCACGGGCGTGGCCGCCTGCACGGGCGATGACCCCGCCGCTACGGGCAAGGCCAGCCCCAAGCCCAAGGTCTCGAGCACGACCAAGCCGAAGGCGAGCCCGACCCCCAGCCCCCAACCCAGCGCCAAGGCGAGCGTCAGTCCCAGCCCCAGCCCCACGGCGACGGCCGGCCCCTCGCCCAGCCCGACCGCGAGCCCGAGCGCCAGTCCGACCGCCTCGCCCACGCCGGCGGTGGCCGTCTCGGCGCCGCCGATTGCCTTCCCCTTCACCAAGGTGGGCTTGGCGCTCACCTACGACCTCAAGATCCACACCACGCTGGGCGACGTGGGCGGCGAGTTCTTGCTCGCCGTCACCAAGGTCAACGCGGACGACAGCGGCCTCGACGCGACCTTCACGCTCAAGACCGCCCCGCCGGGCGTGCCGGGCGTGGGCACGCCGACGAAGCGCTCGACCACGATCAAGAAGACCGTCACCAACCCCTACGCCCTGGGCGTGGTCTTCCCCAAGGAGGGCGTGGCGGTGACGGACACGGTCACGGCCATTGCCAACGAGAAGGTCACCGTGCCCGCGGGCACCTTCGACGCCAAGAAGTACACGATCAAGGAGACCACGGGCCCGGACAGCGCCGACGTGCTGCTCTGGACCGACGCGACCGACGGCACCATGCTCAAGCAGGAAATCACGGGCACCAAGCCGCCGTCGTTGGTGGATTTGGGCGCGGCGGCCAGCTTCATCACCGGCAAGGTGGTGACCACGCTGGAGCTGAAGACCAAGGCCGCTGGCGATGCGGGCGCTTCGGGCGCGGCGAACCCGTAGCCCTTTACCCCGCCTTGACCGGGGCGTAAATTGATGTAAAGCTATATCAGGCAAGCGGCTGTCGAAGGCGGCCCGGCCAAGCTTCACGCATCGAGTAGGAGATCTTCCATGAGCAAGCACTTCGTCCCGGCCATGGCCGCGCTGGCCCTGTTGGCCGGTTGCACCGCCAACCTGTCGGGCGCCATCACCCCCGGCACCCCCGGTACGACCGGCTCCACCACCGCCACCACCGGCACCTCCACCGCGGTGGGTGCCACGGTGGGCGCCACGGCCTCCGGCACGCTGAACCCCGCGCTCGCCAAGCTGTACACCCTGGGCCGCAAGTGGGAGTACGTCTCGACCACCAGCGCGCCGGGCGGCAGCGGCACCACGGAGCTCCGCGAAGTGACCGCGGTCAGCGGCAACATCGCGACCGTCACGAGCACCGTGAGCGGCAAGGCCAGCACCTCGATGATCGACCTGACCCAGAAGGACATCCAGTCGGCCACCTCGAAGGGTGCGGACGGCACGTCCTCCTACACGATCGACGCGGCCCAGACCCGCACCGAGAAGGTCTCCGTGACGGCCGGGTCCTTCGACTCCACCCACTTCGGCGGCACCGTCAAGGTGACCACGGGCGTGGCGAACACCAACACCACCTTCGAGCAGTGGGTCAATGACACCCAGGGCTTGCTGAAGCTGATCACCAAGACCAAGGTGGACGTGTCCGCCGCGCTGCCGGCGGGCATCCCCTTGCCCGCTGGTATGAGCTTGCCCGCCGCCGCGAGCAGCACCGATGTTTCCTTGACGATCGAGCTCAAGAGCTTCAAGTAAGGTGTCGGCGGGCCCCACGCGTTGGGGCTCCGACCCCGAGTTCCACGGGCCGCGCCATTCGGCGCGGCTCTCGTTGATCGTACGGACGCTGGCGCCGCACCTGGCGGCGGGCGCCCGCGTGCTCGACGTGGGCGCCGGGGCGGGGCGGCTGGCCAACTTGCTGGCGGCGCGCGGTTGCCAGGTGACGGGCATCGAGCCGTCGGAGGAGTTCGTGGCCTACGCGCGCGCGCATGCCTTGCCCGGGGCCAGCTTCGAGCGGGGGGCGGCCGAGCGCCTGCCCTACGCCGACGGCAGCTTCGACGCCGTGGTGGCGGGCGAGGTGCTGGAACACCTGGCGGATGACGGGGTGGCGGTGCGCGAGCTCTGGCGCGTGCTGGCGCCCGGCGGGGTGGCGCTGGTGACGGTGCCGGCCGACCCGGCGCTGTGGGACGCCTCCGACGACTGGGCGGGGCATGTGCGCCGCTACGCGCCCGGACAGCTCGAACAGCTGTTCACGGCCGCGGGCTTCGCGCGCGTGCGGGTGTGGCGCTGGGGCTTCCCCTTCCTGCGCCTGTACCACCGCCGGGTCTACCTGCCGCTGTTGGCCCGCAAGCGCGAGGCGTCCGCGCCGGCAGGTCCCGCCCGCCGGCTCGCGACGGCCGTGCTGTCGGGGCTTTTCACGCTGGACCGCCTCTTCGATGGGCGCGGCCCGGGCATCGGCTTGCTGGGGCTCGCCTTCAAGCCGGGCGAGGCCGTGGCGCCGGCGCCGTGAAACAGAGCGGGCCGGCTATACCGTGCCCGGGACGTCGACCCGCCGGGTCAGCCCGTGCATGTTGGCGGGCAGCCACTCGCCGCGCAGGAACAGGTCCGCGAAGCGCTCCGGCATGGGCGAACGCTGCTTGGCGGGCCGCACCAGCCAGATCACGCGCGTGATCGTGACGCCGGCCAGCGGCAGCACCACCAGCGTGCCGTGCTCCAGCTCCGAGGCGATCGCGTAGCTGCTGGCGAAGCCCAAGCCCAGGCCGGCCAGCACCGCGCGCTTGAGGCCCTCCGTGTTGCCGATCTCGAAGCGCACGCGCAGGCGGCCCGGGTTGAAGCCGGCGCTGGCGAGCGCGTTGTGGATCACCTGGCGGGTAGGGTTTTCCGGCGGCCGCATGATCATGGGCACCTCCGCGAGCGTCTCCGGCGCGAGCGGGCCCTTGCCCACCAACGGGTGGTCGGGCGGCGCGATCAGCACGATCTCGTCTTCCAAGGCGGGCAGCTTCTCCCAGCCGAACACGCGTGACGGCAGGAGGTTTTCCTCCACCACGGCGAGGTCCAGGTCGCCCTGCTGCAGCATGTGCACCAACTCGTCCTGGCCGGGCACCTCCAGGCTGGCGCGCACGCCCGGGTAGGCCTCGCTGAAGCGGCCGAGCGCGTGGGGCAGCAGGTAGATGCCCGGGCTGGTGCTCGCGGCGATGCGCACCACGCCCTGGGGCAGCCCACGGAACTCCGAGAGCGCTTCCGTGGCACGCTCGACTTCGTCGAGGATCTGGCGCGCGCGGGGTCGCAGGATTTCGCCCGCGGGGGTCAGGGAGACGCTGCGGCTGTGGCGCTCGAACAGGCGGACGCCCAGGCGGTCTTCCAGGTCGCGGATCTGCTGGCTGATCGCGGATTGCGAGAAGCTCAGGCGGCGCGCGGCTTGCGTGAAGCTTTGCAGCTCCGCGGCGAGCAGGAAGGTGCGGAGTTGGTCCAGTTCCATAAGTCTCGCTTATGGATCATGAGGGAGATCTGGCCCAAACAATCGGGCATAGACTCCCCCCGATCTCTTGTATCGGATGGTAGGCTAGGAACTTGAGGGTATATCATTTATAGAAATATTTCACGCTCGGCCATAAACCAATCCAAGATGGAGCGGGGTCGAGCAGCCGCCAGGGGGCGGTCGCCACAGGTCTAAGGACGGACGCGGCGGGAGTAAGGATGCTTCCGCTCACTGTGATCAAGGAGGAAGCGCCATGTCGCTGCGTATTAACACCAACGTTTCGGCGATGAACACCCATCGCAACATGCTCGGGGTCGACCTGAGCCTGTCGAAGTCCCTGGAGAAGCTCTCCAGCGGCCTGCGCATCAACCGCGCCTCCGACGACGCGGCCGGTCTTTCGATCTCCGAAACCATGCGCGGCCAGGTCCGCGGCCTGGCCCAGGCGGAGAAGAACGCCCAGGACGGCATCTCCTTGATCAACACCGCCGAAGGCGCGTTGAACGAGGT
>JAQBPE010000045.1 GCA_028287685.1 Cyanobacteria bacterium RYN_339
TCAACCTGCTCTCCAACGCGCTGAAGTTCACGCACCGCGGCGGCCGGGTGGCCGCGCGGCTGGATGTGGCCGAACAGGCGGTCCGCTTCGAAGTGGAGGACTCGGGCATCGGCATTGCGGAAGAGAACCTGGACCGCATCTTCACGAAGTTCTACCAGGTGGACGCATCGACGACGCGAAAGGCGGGCGGTGTGGGCCTGGGGTTGAGCATCAGCAAGTCGATCGTCGAGGTTGGCCACGGCGGCCAGATGTGGGCGGAGCGGCTGGAACGAGGAACTCTGGTCGTGGCGCAGATTCCTTTGCCGAACTAGTGGCCGGCGTATGCAGCTTGCGTGGCTACTTCTAGGAAATGTGCTGCGGAACCTGGCTGACCTCCAAGCATGATAATCCATATGCACATGGACTTTGGAGTGCTTACTCGGTTCGCAAAATCAACGATGTTGTTTCAAATGTGTACGCCACTCGACGCAAACCGCCATGCTGACGGTTCGGGAGTCTATGCGCACTTACTTCCAAGTGCGAGACTTGGTCAACGAAATTCGCGAAGCCGGGTGCTTTTCCTTGCTAGGTGCTGCGATTTGATCGGCACTGTATGGGCGACAAATTGCGAATCAGAAGGTCGCAGGTTCAAGTCCTGCCGAGCGCACTCCTGGTAACAAAGTTCTCCGGTTTTCCGGGGCCGTTGCTTTTTGTTCGGGGCTACAATGGGGCAACAGTATGCATGATATTACATGCATCGCGGTCAACGTTGGTTAAGGTCGTCTACCGGGGCGTGGCTATGTTCGGCATGGTGGCGTCGCTCGCACTATTCAGGCCGGGCGCGCTCGTGCCTTGCAGTCGCAGTTCGTTCATCCGCAAGGTCGTCTGGTAAGCGTCGGTCGCTGCCCAAATGGGATAAATGATGGCTGCAAGGTAGCCGGCAGCCACAGCACCAGCAAGGCCGTACGGTCGAATGGGAAATTGGGCATAGCTGCCAACAACGTAACCCACACCGGCACTGCCAAGGACTACAACCGGCGCTCCCAATCCAACCCACAGGGCGCGAGCCCGGTCCCCGGCGTAAAACTGCCCAACGCCGCATAAGATGGGTGTTGCGTAGACGACGGCAAGCAGGGGCGATGTGCCGCTCGTGGCGAAGCTTCCGGTCGCTATTGCAACCAGTGGAAAGGCAACACCACTTAAGATGCCGGCCACAACAGGCGATGGCAGGTCGTCGCTTGGAACGGTCGATTGTGCAGAAGCCCTGTATGGGGGCGATCCGCCAGCAGTGACTTCCGGCGCCGCATATGCGGGAAAGGCAGCCAATATCGTGGCAACCGTGCAGGACGGGAGACATCGCAAGGTTCTGGCCTTTCTAGAACGGGTACACCGCCCCTGGCAACGATTGTACCCTGCGATGCCTTCCAGCACTTGAGTGTCTGAAAGCTACCGCCAGGCACGACTGGCCTTGACCCTGTTGCCCCGGGTCGTCCGTTAGTTGGTCAACTCACCCCCTGCCGTTGATATCAGCGGCAGGTCAGCTGATGCTAACGAGATTCGACAACTGTCTCGACATCTCTGTATCTCAGCCCCAGTTTCCGTTGACACTGACTACGCAAAATGCGAACATGGATGCTGCCATGCATGTCATTGCCAAGCAGAAGCTCCGCGACTTCTACCGCGCCCATCCGCAAGCGAAGCTTCAACTGGAAGTGTGGTGGAAGGTCGCCAAGCAGGCGAAGTGGACCGAACTTGTCGAGGTGCAACGGACCTTCAAGAGCGCCGAAGCGGTTGGCCGTTTCACGGTCTTCAACATCTGCGGCAACAAGTATCGGCTGATCGTCGATGTGAAATACGGCTGGGGTCGAATCTACGTTCGTCACGTCCTGACCCACGCGGAGTACGACAAGGGGAAGTGGAAGAATGACCCGCACTTCTGAAGCGGAGCCGCTCGCTGTCTATATCGCGCTCGTGCGCGAGTTTGTCCCCCGCCCTATCCGGGACGAAGAGGAGTTTAGGCGCGCGACCGCACTGATGGAGCGCCTGCTCGATCGCGAGGAGCTATCGCCAGGCGCGCAGGACTACCTTGATGCGCTAACGACCTTTGTCGAAGCGTACGAGAGGGAGCACGTAAAGCTCGATGATGTCCATGGCGTCGAGATGCTCCGGGCCTTGATGGAAATGAACAACCTCAAGCAAAAGGACCTCGTGACGGAGTTTGGCTCGGCCTCCAACGTCTCGGATGTGCTTGGCGGGCGACGACAGTTGAGCAAGGTCGTCATAGGGAAGTTGGCCGTGCGCTTCAATGTATCCCCGGCGGTATTCTTTCCGGCGTGAGGTCCTCCAACGCGCACATTAGAGCGCATAGACTTCCGATTGCTACACTTGGTCAACGAAAGTCGCGAAGCCAGGTGCCTTGCCGAAGAAGTCGTTGTAATTCGCTTCGCAGCGTACGGGCGACAACCTACGAATCAGAAGGTCGCGGGTTCAAGTCCTGCCGAACGCGCTACTGGTTACAACGGTCTCCGAATTTGCGGGGGCCGTTGCCTTTTGTGACGAGGCGCCGCGCGTTTACGACTTGATGCGGGAGGACCCGCTCTGGACGCCCCGACAAACAAGGCCAGGCGGGTCGAGCGTCGCTTCGGCAGTGGCAGTGTCCAAACGAATGCCGTTGCTCATTTGCCGCCCCGAACGTCCCACCAAGGCTGCCCGTTCTTGTCAAAGATACCAACCATATAGTTCTTGACGATTGCCGTCGATGCGGTGGAATAGGCCGGCACCGACCACCAGCCGGTCCCGTCGGTATAGCTCATGTTGCTCGCCAAGCCGACGACGGCGGTGCCTGGCGTGCCCACACCCGTCACGGTTCCAACCGGCGAAGCCGTGCTGGCGTCGCTGCCTCCAGGGGTCGACTCATGACCCTCGCTCACGCCGCCCGGCGTGCCGGTAGACCCACCCCAAGGACTGATGTTGTAGTCGTCCGAGTGTTTGCGGCGCCACATGCGGTTGAAGTCGTCGTTCCCGCCCACCGGGTACCGCCCGCCGTTCACCGACGCATACTCCTCGATCACCGTTGCTGCTTGGAGCACGCGCTCCCGCGCGTTGGCGTTCCTGGCATTGTCCTTTACCGCGTTATAGCCAAGCACCGCGCCACCGATGATGATCAATCCCACGGCCACGGCCAGGGCTACTTCTACCAGGGTGAAGCCTGGCAGGCGTCGCAAGGGGTTACGGCATCTGAACATGGGAACCTTCCAGGCAAGCTTGCAAGGCCGACGCCCACAGCGCGGTACTAGACTATCGACACCCCACGGGTAACCCTTGACTGCTTTGACCTGGTTCGGCAACAAGCCGGGCCCCGAGCGCTAATAGGTCTGCAGCCCGCGCTCGACCGTGCGGTCGAGGCGCACGGCGATGCTGGCGACCGCGATGTCGGCGCGGGCGGTGACCGAATCGGTGTGCGTGGCTGTCGCCCGCACCACGCGGCCGGTGCCCGCCGGCGGGTCGGCGCGCATCGCCAACGTGGCCAGCCGGCGCGCGACCTCGGCGCTGGGCATGTCGCGCGTGATGCCCAGGGCGTTCATGTCGACCTGCTGCACGACCGATACCTTGTCGGTGGCCTCGATCCGGGCGATCGCCTGGGGGTCCAGTTCGCCGACCAGCTCACGGCCGGCGGTGGCGGCGAAGCGGCTGCCCTCGAAGGAGCGGGCGATCGTCACGCCCGTGATCTGGCCGTCCGCCCCGCGCGTGATCGCGATATCGGCCGAGCGTGCGCCGGAAGCGCCGACTTGGCCGGCCAGGCTCGACTCCGCCGCCACGGTGCCCTCGGCCGAGAGCCCGAAGGTCGTGGTAGAGGTGTTGTCGCGGTAGTTGGTGGTCTGGCCGATGCGCGCGCTCAGCGAGCCGGTCAGCTGGACCGAGCCGACCGGGGCCGCGCCGCCGGCGGGGGCCGCGGTGGCGGCGTTGATCCGGTCCATGACGCCTTGGCGGACCTGTTCGGGAAGCGCCCGGGCCTGCTCCGTCAGCGTCTTCGCCTGGTCCTTGGCCCGGTCGGTGAGGCCCTGGGCCTGGGTGCGCAACGCTTGCGCCTGCGCTCGGGCCGTGGCAGGGAGAGCCTGCGCCTGGTCACGCAGCGCCTGGGCCTGGTCGCGCAGCCCCTGCACCTGCTCGCGGGCCTGGGTGAGCAGCCCCTCGACCTGCTGGCGGGCCTGACCGGGGAGGGCCTGGATCTGGTCGCGGAGCTGGGCGGGCATATCTTTGACGGCCTGGATGGCGGCCCGCGCGGACTGGATCTGGCCGGGCAGGTCTGCCACCTCCTGGCGCAGGGCGCCGGCCAGGCCTTTGCCCGCCGCCACCGCCCCCTGCATCGCGGCCAGCCCCCCGGCCAGGTCGCCACGGTCGAAGGCCTCGCGGACGGCATTGACCGATGCGAGGCCGGCCTGGGCCTGGCCGACCGTGCCGGCCACCCCGGCCGGTATGTAGGGCGTCAGGAGCGCCAGCGCCTCGGCGTGCTTGCCCTCGCCGATCAACGCCTGCGCGCGCTGGGCGTCCTGCGCGACCTGGCCCGCGCGCTGGGCGCCGGGGGGCAGGTGCGCCTGCATGAGGTTGAAGGCACCCGCCGCATCGCCCTGGCCGATCATTTGCTGGGCACGGTAGGCATCAAGCGCGACCTGGCTCGCGTTCTGCAGCCCTTCCGGCAGGTAGCCGCGCAGGAGCTGCATCGCCTCATCGGTCTTGCCCTCGGCCTGGAGCGCCTGGGCCTTCTGCGCGTCGATCGCGACCTGGCCGGCGCGCTGGGCGCCAGGCGGGAGGTGCGCCTGCATGATCTGGAAGGCCTCGGCCGCGTTGCCGCCGCTCAGCGCCTGGTAGGCGCGCGAGGCGTCCGTCGCGACCTGGCTCGCGTTCTGCAACCCTTGCGGCAGGTAGCCGCGCATGATCTGCAGCGCCTCGCCGGTCTTGCCCTCGGCGTATAGCGCCTGGGCCTTCTGCGCGTCGAGCGCGACCTGGCTTGCCTGCTGCGCGCCAGCCGGCAGGTGGCTCTGCATCGCACCGAAGGCGGCCTGGAAGTCCGGCGGGGACTTGCCGAGCGCGCCGTAGGCTTCTTGCATCGAACCGGTCAGGGCCTGCGCCTGGGCCAGGCCGGCCCTGGCCTGCTCAAAGCGCGCCACCAGCTGCTGCGAGCGGTCGCTGGTCGACGCCTTGGCCTCCAGGCGCACGGTGGCCGTGACCTGACCCTCATAGCGGGTCTCGACGTGCCGCTCGGAGAGGCCTCGGAAGGCCTGCTCGACGCCTGGCCCCTCGGTGCCGCCGAGCAGGCCGCCAACACCCGGGACCGCGCGCGCGACGGCGCCGGAGATATCCCGCAGCTGGGCCATATGCTGGGGGTTGGCGGTGTCGAACTCGTAGGTGAAGCTGGCCTTCCCGTCGACGCGGGCCTGGGCCTCGATCTGGCCGGTCACGCTGCCGACGGCGGTCTCCTTGCCGAACTCCTTCTGGAAGCCGACCGCGGCATGGGCGCCCACCGTGAAGGTCACCTGGAGCTTGGTGCTGGGCGGCGTGCCCTGCGGTTGCGTCCGCGCGATCGTCATTTCGGCGCCGGCGCCGAGCTGGACCGCGCCGAAGCGCGCCTCCCCCTCCAGCGCCAGGGTGCGGCTCTCGCCGGGCGGGATGCGATCGGTGATCTGCGAGAGTTGGCCAATGCCGTCGGAGGGCCGGTTGGGATCGCGCGTGCCGACCGTGCGGTCCAGGAAGCCCTCGACGCCAGTGAGCGCGGCCGCCGCACCGCCAGTGTCGAGCAACAGCCGCTCGCCGGCGTTCAGCCCCGGGTTGCGCAGCATGGTCTGGTTGGCGGGGTCGTTCAGCACGGCCTGCCGCGCCCGATCGATCGTCGCGCCGTCGACGCCGGCCTCGCGCAGCTTTTGCACGCCGGCCTCGAAGCGGGCGTGGGCGTCCTGGGTGTTGCCGGCGCCTCCCGAGGCCAGCGAGCCGAAGTGTTGGTCGGCGATGCCCTGGACGGCCTGGCGCACCATGGCCTCGCGCTGCGGGGCCTGGCGGGGGTCGGCGGCCATCGCGTGGTCCTGAACACCAATCCGCGCCGGGTCGGTGACCGCGAGCTTGCCGGCCGGGAACTCGCCAGCCATGGGGGGCCGACCGGCCAGGTCGCGGAACGCGGCCTGGCTGGCCGGGTTGCCGGCGGCCACGGCTTCGAGGTCTTGGCGGCCTTGGTCGGATCGGATTCCGGCCAGGGTCTGGGGGTTGCGGGTGATGCGCGGCAGACGTTCCTGGATCCGCTGCTCCGTCTGGGCGCGCTGGCCGGTCGCGGCGCCTTGGAGCTTGTCGAGGTCTGCCATCGCGACCCGGCCTTCGGGCGTTTCGGCGATCGGGGCAATTGCCTCGCGCGCCTGCTGGAGCTGCTCCGGCCGCCGCAGCACGCCGGCGACTTGGGCGAGCTCCGGGGCGAAGGCGTTGCCGGCCCGCAAGCGGCTAAGGCTCTCGCTGTTCTCGCGCAGCCAGCGCGCGGCCTCCTGCCCGCGCTGACCGGGGTCGGCAGCGGGCGCCGCGGGGGCCGGCGCCAAGCTGCCGGTCGCGACCCGCTGACGGACGCCGGCGAGGGCGCGGCTGAAGTCGGTCGCGCTGGCGGGCGTCGTCCCGACGACGGCCGCTCGAACGGGATCGGGCGCCGGTGTCGTACCCGGCGCCGCGACGCGGCTGTCGCCCGCCGGGGCCGCCGGTGGGGCCGCCGCCGCGGGCGGGTCGTTGGCCACTAGCGAGCCAGTCGACGCTCGTTGCTGCGAAAGGGGGCCGGTGGGCGCGCCAGGCTGGCGAGGAGCGATGGGCGGCTCGGACATACGGGACCTCCTCGGCGGCCCGCCCCTGGGGGCCACTCCTTACCTACCCCACGCGCTTGCGCCTTAATTGCACCCGACGACGGCCAGCTCCTCCCTCTATTAGATCTTTGTTAAAAGAATGTTAGAACGCTTCGGCCGGGCGACCGGATCCCGGACAACCCCTTTGGAGTTTGGAGGAAGCCCGGGCCGCGCCCCTGGCAGAGTAGGAGTTGGATATGCACTTGCCTGGTTTCTTGAACCCGCTGACGCCCTTCAAGAACGCGATCAACGTCGCCACCACGGTTGCCAAGGACGTGAAGGACGTGGCCCTGCTGCCCGCCCACCTGGTCCAGGACCAGTTCTCCGTCTACAACGACGTCTTGCACCTTGACTTCAAGAAGGCGGCCAAGGACGAGGTCAAGCGCTTCACGGAGCCCGCCAGCACCGGCAAGTCGCTGATCGGCAACCACGTCGACGCTGTGAAGACGTTCTTCAAGAACATGTTCTAGGGCGCAACACCGACGTCGCCGGCACGGCCGGCGTGATGGGCTACCTGGCCAAGGCTTTCCGTCCCAGCTAGTCCCCGTCAACCTCGTAGACGAACAGGCTCGACTTGTTGTCTTGCGGCACGAACGTGAACTGCAGCTTCCCTCCCACTTGCTCGCAGAAGAACGGGTTCCGCGTGATCGGGAAGGCGCCGACGCGGACGGGCACCTGAACTTGGTGGACGGGCATGCGCGTCTTCATATCGACCAGATCGATCCCACCGTGGAACCCACGGTAGCCGCTCGCCAGGACCAGGTCGCCGTCCACGTGGTGCATATCCTGGTAATCGACCGAACGCCCGTCGTTATAGGTCATCTTGGGGGCCGCGCCGGGATCGGCGAGCTCACCTTGTTCGTTCAGTTGCCAGGAATAGAGCTTTTCGGCGCTCCAACTCCCGGCATACAACGTGTTGGTTTCCGGGTTGACGGCCAAAGCCCCGAGGTGGTCGGGGAACTGGAACGCCACTTCCGCCTTCAGCGTGGCAGGGTCGACCCGGTACACCAGGGTGTTGCTGTTGGCGCGGTATTCGGCCACCGGAATCCAGAGGTACTTGCCGTCGAAGTCGATGCCGCCTGCGTGGAACATCGCGCCGCTGCCGAGCTTCAGGTCGCCCAACAGCTTTCCTTGCTGGTCGAACCGGAACAAATGCCCGGTGCCCCGCTCGGGCGCCAGGTGGAGGGCGTGCAAGATGCGCGTCAGCCAACCGCCTTTGACCTCGACCGACGACATCCAGTACTCGTTGCCGACCTTGACCATGCCCTGCGGGTGGAAGGTCTTGAAGGCGAGGGGCACCTCGGCCACCCGGGTCCAGCGAGACGCATCTCCCAGCCGGCTGAAGGCCTCGGCGATGCCCGATGCCGCCCGTTGGGGGCGCGAGACCTTCCCGGCCTCGGACACGCCGGTCTCACCGACTGGCTTCGGGGCGATCAGCGCCGGCCGTCGCGGTGATACAAGTTGTGGTGAGATGTCCAAATCGGCGTTCCTGGCTGTTTGGGCTTGCCTTGTACCTGTCGCGCTTTGGAACGCTCGGGATTCTTCAGGAAAGCTAAACTTCAGGCTAAATTCTTGTTAGGCTACCGGCTTAATCGACTCTTATTGGTTCCAGATGCCGATTTAAAGATTCCCTCGACGCGCCGCGCTACAATGGGCGCGGCTCCACCAATTCGAAGGGTCCCACGCCTATGTCCAAGCTAGACAGCTTCAAGTTCTCGGGCCCCGGCACGCCCCCGGCCGGCCCCGGCCCCAAGAAGCCCGCGCAGCCGCCGGTCGAGCTGCCGCAGCCCGACCACAGCAAGGTCACGGACGACGACCTGATGCTGAGCGACGAGAGCCTGGCGCAGTACATCAGCGACGAGAACACGCTCGACACGCAGTACCCCATCAAAAAGGGCGCCTACGACGTCATCCTGGACTACCCGCACGATTCGAAGTCCGAGACGGGCGAGGGCTACCTCAACCACCTCTACGTCTACGACCGCGAGCACGACCGCGTCGTGGCCCGCTACGTGTCCAACGGCGGCAAGTTCGGCGCGACGAAGGGTCACGACCTCGAGATCGACCGCGTCGTCGTGCGCCCGACCTGGCAGCCCACCAAGAACGAGTTGAAGGAAGACAGCGAGTTCGCCGCCGACGGCCCCGGCCCGACGGGCTC
>JAQBPE010000093.1 GCA_028287685.1 Cyanobacteria bacterium RYN_339
TCATCAAGAAGAGCCCCAGGCCACCCACGCGGCGCTGCGCCAGGTACTCCTGCATCACCGGATCCGGCACCGTTTCGGGGTCGAACGCGAGGCCGTCGTGGCTGATCAGGATCGTGAATTGGTCGTCTTCATGCGTCACGGCCAGTTCCATCTGGCTGTCCTCGCGGCCCCCGTAGGCATGCTCGATCACGTTGGTGAGGGCCTCCGTGACCACGAGCTCGAGGTCATGGATCTGCTGGCGATCCATGGGCACCTGCGCGGCGATCTCCGCCACGAAGTCACGCGCCAGCACGACATGGTCCAGGTTGGCGTCCAGCTTGATCGCGCGCGGATCGGTCATGCGCCCTGCCCCGCGAAGGCCGCGATCGCCTCGTCCACCGTCGGGAAGAACTGGAAGAGCGTCGTGAACTCCAACAAGTCGAAGATGCGGTAGACCTCGGGCACGACGCAGGCCAACACGAGGTCGCCGCCCGCGTCGCGGATCTCCTCGATCACGGACATCAGGATGCCCAGCCCCGCGCTGGAGATGAAGGGCACTTCCGCGAAGTCGATCACGACGTTGAAGTGGCCACCGTCGATCAAGGCGCGGATGCCGTCCTCGAAGTCGCCCATGGTGCGGGCGTCGATCTTGCCCGCCACGGTCAGGACATGGGCGTTGGCCACCGGCCGCTGGTTCAGGGTGATCATCGGGTGCCTTTCTAAAAGGAGCGCCGGAGATCTCTTACCCGGCGCCCACCGGTTGCTTACAGGTGGCCGTCGCCGCCACGTTGCAAGGCTTCGTAGGCGCGCGCCTTGGCGATCGCCACGCCCGCATGCCGCGCCAGCCCGTCCACCAGGTGGACCTCGTCGGGCCCATAGGGGCCTAACACGCGCTTGCCCAACATCAGCACGCCTTGCTGACGGCCGTGGGCGTAGAAGGCCACGTACAGCTCGCCCTCCGGCGTCACCGCCGTGCGGGCGGACTCCGTGAGGGGGGGCGGCGCGAGCGTGGGGTCGGCGGAGGGCATGCCGCGCGAGGTGGCCACGACCAGACCGTCGCCCTCGGTCAGCGCCACCACGCCGCGCGAAGCGGTCGCCAGCCCCAGCGCGTTCAACAGCAGCGCCTGGGCCACGCCGGCGGCGTTGAGGCTGGTGGCGACCTCCGCGCTCAGGGCCAGCGCCTTCTCGAGGTCGCGCACGCGCCGCTCCAGATGCCGCTGCTGGGCCTCCAGGGCCTGCTCGCGCGCCATGCGCTCGAGCGCCGTGGCGGCCAGGGCGGCAATGAACTCCATCAGGGCGAGCCGCTCTTCGGGCACCTCCGCCAGGCTGGCGGCGCCGGCCACGGCCAGGGCGCCCATCGGGCCCGCCGGCGCCTGCAGCGGCACCAGCAGCTCCGCATCCAGGCGCGTCAACAGTTGGCGCTCGCCGGCATTGCCCTGGGTGCGGGTCGCCACGCGGATCAGGGTGGCGTAAGACTCGCGCAGGCGTGCCACGGGCTCGACCAGGTCGTCCACCACGTCGGCGGCCAACTCCGGGTAGGCCTCCAGCCCGCCGGCACGCCAGACCAGCAAGCGCACCTGCACGCCGCCGAGCTCGCGCGACAGCGCCGCTTCGGCGCCCTGGCGCAACGCCTCGGGATCGCGCGCTTGCGCCATGGCCACCGCCTCCTGCAGCGTGGCGTTCCAATGGGTGATGATGGTCATACACGCTCCAATCAGGCAGGCTGAGCTTATACCCCCGTGCGGTATAATGGCCGCGCCCACCGACAGGAGGATTTCACCATGGCGCTTCCCGCCCCCCTGCAAGAGCTCTGGACCGCCTGGGGCGACATCCAGGGCAACGCGAACCACCCCGTGATGGTCAACGTCGTGGGCCCCGCCGGCGAGTACCGAGATGGCTTGAAGCAGCTGCTGCTGTCGCAGGGCGGCAAGGCCGGTTGCGTGCGCGTGGTGGAAGGCAGCATGGAAGTGCCCCCCGAGGCGGACATCCACCTGGTGATGCTGGACCCGGCCTTCGGCCCCACCACCACCCAGGCCAACATGCTCCGCAAGGTGAACCCCAAGGGCCTGCTGCTGGTGATGATCGGCGGCGACGAGAGCCAGTTCGAGTCGCGCAAGCGCGAGGTCGCCACCGCCGTCGGCGTGCGCACCACCCACGTGATCGCGGTCAAGACGCTGTCGCAGCTGCGCGGCGTGCTCGCCAAGCGCCTGCTCACGACCTTCGACGAGTGGGTCGTGCCCTTGGCGCGCCAATTCCCGTTCCTGCGCGACGACGCGGCCAACCAGGAGATCAACTCGACCTCCCAGCAGAACGCCATGGTCGGCGCGATGCCCATCCCGGGCGCCGACATGCCGATCATGACCGCCAACCAGGTCAAGATGATCCTGCGCCTGGCCGCCATCCATGACCAGCCCATGACCCTGGACCGCGCCAAGGAGGTGCTGGCGGTGGTGGGCAGCGGCCTGGCCCTGCGCACGGCCGCGCGCCAGCTCGCCAAGATGATCCCCGGCCCCGGCTGGATCGTCGGTGGCGCCCTGGGGTACGGCGGCACGCTGGCGATCGGCAAGGGCGCGGTGGAGTACTTCCGGCGCGTCAGCGGCGGCGCGCCCCGCACCCCGGCCACGCCGAAGTCCGGTCGCGCGCGCGACGCCGTGATCGACACCGAAGCCGAGGTCGTCGACCCGCGGTGAGCAGCACGCTAGTCCTGGGCGTCGAGACCAGCTGCGACGAGACCTCCGTCGCGCTGGTGCGGGACGGCCGGGAGATCCTCGCCAACATCATCTCGTCGCAAATCGAGATCCACCGGCGCTTCGGCGGGGTGGTCCCCGAGGTGGCGTCGCGCCAGCATGTGCTCGCGATCAACCCGCTCTTCGAGGAGGCGCTGGGCGCCGCCGGGGTGGGCTGGGCGGACGTTACGGCGATCGCCGCGACCCATGCGCCCGGCCTGATGGGCGCCCTGTTGGTGGGCCTGGTGGCCGCCAAGGCCGCCGCCTGGTCGCTCGACATCCCCTTCATCGGGGTGCACCACCTGGCGGCGCACATCTGGGCCAACGTCATGGCCAACCCGGACCTGGATCGGCCCTTCCTGTGCCTGCTGGTTAGCGGCGGCCACACCTCGCTGGTCAAGGTCGAAGGGCCGCGCCACTTCACGCTGCTGGGCGAGACGATCGACGACGCCGTCGGCGAAGCCTACGACAAGACCGCCCGCCTGCTGGGGCTGCCCTACCCTGGCGGCCCGGAATTGGACCGCCTCGCTGCGGAGGGCAACCCCAAGGCCTACAAGCTGCCGCGCGCGATGCTGAACGAGCCGGGCTACCAGTTCAGCCTGAGCGGCCTCAAGACCGCCGTGCGCCGGCTGATCGAGAAGAGCGCCGCGGCCGGCATCCCCGTGCCGGCGGCCGACCTGGCCGCCAGCTTCCAGGCCGCCGTGGTGGACGTGCTCGTCGCCAAAGCGACGCGCGCCGCCGAGGCGGAGGGCCTTACGACGCTGGCGCTGGCCGGCGGTGTCGCCGCGAACCGCGGCCTGCGCGAGGCCCTGACGCGCCGTTGCGCCGAACGGGGCTGGCGCCTCTCGCTGCCGCCGTTGGCGCTGTGCACCGACAACGCCGCCATGATCGCGGGCCTCGGCCACGAACTCTACCTGGAAGGCGTGCGCTCGCCGTTGGACCTGCCGGCGGCCTCGCGCCTGGCGTTACCGCGGGAACAATAAGTAGGCGCAGACCGCGATCGTCGCGAGGTTGAAGACCACCTGGTAGGCCCGGTAGTAGCCGGAGTCATGCAGCGGGAAAGCCACGTCGCGCGAAGCTCCGGCCGCGGTCGTGTACATCTTGCGCGAGGTGTGGATCGACTCCAGCACGCTGCCCAGCATCATCACGGCCCAGGCCAGGCCCAAGCTGGGGTTCAAGGCCTTGAGCGGAAAGACCAGCGAAATCAGGTAGACCTGGGCCAGGGCCGCGAGCGTGAGGGCGGCACGCAAGCGGTCCAGCCCGCCGGGCTCGCCGACCAGCTCCGTGGAGATTTGGCGCACCGTGGGGGCCTTGCCGGCCAGCACGCCGTAAAGGTTGGTGCCCGCGATCAAGATGAACAGGAAGTTGGCGATCCAGAACATGTCAGGCCCGCCGCGCCGGCTCCAGCGGCGGGCGCCCGTCGGGCTTGAACGCCAGGTAGATGAAGCCGCCCAGGATCGCGAGCGAGGCCAGGCTGATGATGACGGCGAAGACCATCGCGGGCACCAGGCCGCCGGTGAAGGTGTTGGACATGATTTGCGCGTCCGTCAACGCCCCGCCGTAGCCGGAGATGTGCAGCAGCACGCGCAGGTCCGTCACGGCGTTCAACGAGTTGCGGATGGCCATGAAGCTCAACAGCAGGGCCAGCTGCCAACCGCGTCCCTTCAGGCCCGCCCAGATGAAGAAGGCGCCCCACCCCAGCCCCACCAGCCAGGCCACCATGTTGCCGCCGAACAGCACCGTGAAGCCCACCATGAACACGCCCAGGCCCAGCAGCGTCCAACGCGCCCAGCCGCGCTTGCGCGCCGCCACCAGCATCGCGCCGCCGAAGAGGCAGCTGCCCATGTAGCCGGCCATGCTGATCAACGGCCGGAAGCCGCCCGCGCTCATGCAGACGCCGCTCGTGTCCGGCTGCAGCGTGATCGACAGGACCCGGCCACCCGTCAGGAGCGCCGCCATGCCGTGGCTGGCCTCATGCAGGAAGGTCACCTGGAGCTTGTCCACGTACATGGACCAGCCCGTGAAGCTCAAGACCGCCGCGATCAACGCGGCAATCCAGAAAAGCTTGCGCTCCGGTTGGACGCCAAGGTCCGTCATATGCCTCCCAGCCTAGCGGCCAGGGGATTATACCCAGACCGGCTCGTTGCGGGGCACGAAGCCCCAGAAGCCCATGGCGCGGGCGTCCATGTCGGGTTCGTAGTTGTAGTGCATCAGGCGCGTGATGGCCTTCTGCTCCGGGGGCAGCTCGCGGTTCAGGCGCGCGAGCGAGGTGTGGACGCCGTTCGGGAAGTCGAAGAGCTGGCAGTCCTGGAAGATCACGCGCAGCGGCTTGCCCGTCGGCCCGACGGTGGGCGGCAGTTGCTGGCTGTCGGCGGAGAAGAACACGTCTTCGCCCAGAAAGAAGCCGAAGCTGGGCTTGCCGGGCACGTGCAGGCCGAGGCGCGGCGTCAGCACGGGCAGACCGGGAATCTCGACCGTCTGCGCTTCCAGCAGGCGGTGGACCTCGAAGTAGGCATCCAGGCCCACCGTCAGGGGCTCGCCGGCAGGCCCGCTGACCCGCTCCAGGCCGCCGCGCATGGTGGCGGGCCAAAGTTCCTCCCACAGCTCCTCGCGGAAGTAGAGGGCGGGCGTCTGTTGGAAGACGTAGCGGTTGAGCTGGGCCCAAAGTTGCAGGCCGCCCACGTGATCGTCGTGGACATGGGTGATGAAGACGTTGCGGATGTCTTGCAGCCGGCCGGCCAACTTGAGCTCGTGCGCGGTCACCGGGCCGCAGTCCACCAGCAAGTGGGCGGACCGATCCTCGTTCTCGACGAGGACGTTGTTGTTCCCGAGCTCGGGGCTCAGGCCCGCTCCAACGCCCAGGAAGGTCAGCGAATAACGGTGTTGCGACATGGCGCACCATTCTACCATCCTTGCCGCGTTAAGGTTCCGCTAATTTTGGGCCAAAAGACGACGAAGCCGGGCGTCGCCACCGAAGATGTACATGAGCCGTTAGCGCGAGAAAGGACCATCGTGCGGATCCGGACCTGGTTATCGATTATCTTGGTGGGTGCCCTGGCCGGTTGCGGCCACGGTTCCGCGCCGTTGGCGAAGGCCGCCCAGGCCGCCCGCGTGGGCGCCCGGATGCAGCTGCCCGGCACGGTCTCCCTGCTGGTGCAACCCCAGGACGGCACCAAGCCGATCGTGGACGCCATCGACGGCGCGGCCAGCTCGGTGTGGCTGCAAATCTACATGCTCACGGACACCAACGTGATCGAGGCCCTGGTCAGGGCCGCGGCGCGTGGGCTCGAGGTGCGCGTCCTGATGGAAGAGTCCCCCTACAACCCGGGGAACCCCAACGGCGGCGGCCTGAACACCAACAAGATCACGGCGGCCGCCCTGCAAGCACGCGGCGTCACGGTGGCCTTCACCAACCCCGCCTTCGCGTTCACCCACGCCAAGTCGATGCTGGTGGACGGCACCACCGCCTACGTCCTGACTTACAACCTGACCAAGGCCGCCACGGAAGACAACCGCGAGTTCGGCGTGGTCTGCCGCGATCCGTCGAACGTGACGGAGCTGAAGAAGATCTTCGAGGCCGACTGGGCACGGGTGCCCTACCGCGCGCTCAACCCCGACGTGGTCGTCAGCCCGGAAAACGCGCGCTGGCGCATCTTCGGCCTGATGGAGGCCGCCCAGCGCGAGCTGTGGGTCGGCGTGGAGAGCCTGACGGACCCGGAAGCCGTCGCCCTGCTCGAAGCCAAGCACCGGGCCGGTGTCGACGTGCGGGTGCTGGTGGGCGGCGTCAAGAAGATGACCTCGAACTTACCTCCAGCGCGCGAGCTGATCGCCGCCGGCGTGCCCGTGCGCAGCCAAGCCCGGCCGTACCTGCATGCCAAGTACGCGATTTCCGACGGCCAGGCCGCCTACGTGGGCTCGATCAACCTCAGCACGAACTCGTTGGACGAGAACCGCGAGCTCGGCCTGATCGTGGGCGATGCCACGGTCCTGGGGCGCCTCCACGAAACCTTCGCAGGCGACTGGAACACGGCCCAACCGGTTAACTGACGCCGGCCTTGAACTTCAGGGCTGCTTCCTTCGCCAACACGTCGCAGCGCTCGTTGTAGTGGTGCCCGGCGTGGCCCTTGACCCACTCCCACTTCACGTTGTGGGGCTTGACGGCCTCTAGCAGGGCCTCCCACAGCTCGCGGTTCTTCACGGGGTCGCCGTTGGCGGTGCGCCAGCCCTTGCGCTGCCAGCCCGCCACCCACTCGCTCATGCCCTTGACCACGTACTGGCTGTCGGAGACGACCTTGACGGTGCAGCCGCGCTTGAGCGCTTGCAGACCGATCGTCGCCGCTTGCAGCTCGGCGCGGTTGTTGGTGCTGGCCAGCTCGCCGCCAACGAACTCCTTCTCGACGCCATTGTAGACCAAGATCGCGGCCCAGCCGCCCGGGCCGGGGTTGTCGAGCGAACAGCCGTCGCAGTAGATGATCACTTCTTGCATGGGTCTATCTTTCTAGGATGTATAATCACCGGACCTGACCCACTTCGAAGGAGGCCCGCGCTATGCTTCATACCCACTCCCAAGGCCCCGACGCGCTCCCCACGCGCGGCGACGAGGACGACGACGACGACGAGCCCAGCAGCTCGATGCGCGCCCCGCAGGTTGATTCCGGCAAGAGCGACCGCCTGAACCCGCCCACGGAGTACAAGGTGCTCGACCTGGCGGGCGAAATCAACCTGGAAGCCAAGCTCAACGAGCTGGGCGAGGAAGGCTGGGCCCTGGTCTCGACCAACCCGAGCTTCATCTTCCGCCGCATGAAGAAGTCGGACGAGGCCAAGAAGAAGGCCCGCGTCGGTTTCGGTATAGGCTAAGGCAGGACGCCGCAGTGCCGTGAAGGGCAGGGATGCCCGAGAACGGCCTAAAAGGCCGCTGCCACCCGCCCCACGGCCTCCCGCCGGTTGTTGTAGACAACCGCCGTCGGCAGGTCGACCGGGTGGCCCACCATCTCCAGCAAGCGCGCCAGGGCCGGGCCCAGGGCGCGCTTGTTGCCGTCGGTCACCTTGATCGCCCAGCCGATGCCGGTGCCGCGCACGCCGCCGGCATGCACCGCCTCGCCCCCGATCTTGCCGAACACCCGGCCGCCGCCTGCGCGCATGAGGTCGGTGTCCAGCCGCCCGGTGCCCGCGATCAAGTGAGGATGCTCCGTCATCAGCTTGGCCACGCGTTGGTGAACGGGGTCCGCCGACCCTGCTAGCCGAGAAAAGGCGCGCGCGAGGCCGATCAGGGGCAGGCGCCAGACCGGAACGCCGCACCCGTCGATGGCATGACCCAGATCGGCCACTGGCACCTCCGCCAGCCCGGCCAGCAGCTCGCGGATCCAGCATTGCAGCGGGTGGTCGGCGTCCCGGTAGCCGGCCAGGTCCCAGCCCTGGTGCCGGCAAACAGCCAGCATGCCGGCGTGCTTGCCCGAGCAGTTGCAATACAGGGGCGTGGGCGCCTCGCCCCGCAGCAGCAGCGCCGTCGCCGTCGGCTCGTGGTAGGGCGCATGGGTGCCGCATTGCAGCTGGCCCTCGTCCAGGCCGGCCAGCTCCAGCAAGGCGCGCACCGCGGCGCGGTGGGCCTCCTCGCCGGAATGAGAGGCCATCGCCACCGCCAGGCAGGCGTCCGGCAGGCCATAGGCCTCCGCGGCGCCCGACAGCAGCAACGGGAGCACCTGCACGGGCTTCACCGCGGAGCGCGCGTAGATCCGCTCCGTGGGCTCGCCAAGCGCGAACAGCACCTGGCCGGTCGCATCGACCGCGACCAGGTGGCCGTGGTGCACGGATTCCGGCTCGTCGCCGCGCCACTGCACGGCCAGGGGCGCGCCCGGGTTCACCTGACGGCAGCCGCGGCGTTGACCAGGCCGGAGCCGAAGAAAATGTCGTAGCCGCCCGGATCGTCCGTGGTCGGGTTGAGATCCTGGGCGGTGACCCGCAGCTGCTTGATCACCTGAGCGGCGGTCCAGCCTGGGTGCGCCGCTATCACCAATGCCGCCACACCCGCCACCATCGGCGACGCCATGCTGGTGCCGCTGAGGTAGCCGTAGGGCTCCGAGGGGTTCATGCGCGTAGGGATCGTAGACAAGATGTCCACCCCAGGGGCACACACCGTGACGAAAGAGTTGTAGTTGGAGAACGGCGCGCGCTTCTTGTCGGGGCCGATTGCCCCTACCGAAACCACGCCGGGGTAGGAAGCCGGGTACTCTAGGTAATTCCCGTCCACGGCCTCGTTGCCGGAGGCGGCCACCACTACTACGTTGGCGGCGACCGCCGCGGCAATCGCGTCGGCCTCCACCTCGCTGTGATCCGGCGACCCCAGGCTCATGTTGATCACGCGGGCCTTGTGCGCAACTGCGTACTCTATCGCGGACACGGTGTCGTAGCTAGAACCGGTGCCGTCGACGCCTAGTACGCGGATGGGCATGACGCGGGTCTTCCAAGCAACCCCCAGCATGCCGGCCGCATCGCTAGTGGCAGCAATAATACCGGCAACGTGGGTGCCATGGCCGAAATCGTCATCTACGACGCTGCCGCGCTCGACCAGATTCAGGGAGTTCTTGGCGTCGAGGTTGGCGGCCAGCCCAAGGTGGGTCATGTCCGCACCCGTGTCGATAGTGGCTACCTCCACGTCCGGTGATCCCGCAGTGACGTCCCAGGCCTGGTCGGCTCGTATGGCCTTGATACCCCATAGCGCGGCTTGGCCCTTGACCGGGATGTCCATGCTGGGCCAGGCCGGGTCGGGCGGCGTCAGCATCAGCTTAAAGCCGCCTGGCGCCTGCTGGGTCCGCTTTACGAAATTGGGCTCTGCCACTGCCACCCCTAGCTGCTGCGTGAGCCTTGCGGCAAGTTCCAGTTCCTGACCCCGCGGCACGCCCAGGCGCTGGGTCAGGCCATCACCGTCTAGGTGGATCAGCCCCAACCGAGCAAGCACCGCGGGCTGGTCCGCTTCGGCCGTCCAGCGCACCACCAACTCGCCGGGCACGTAGGCGCCCAGCGGCTTGCCGTAGGTGGTAGGGGAACCAGGGACGGCACAGGCAACCAATAGCGCCGCGAAGACCAAAGAGAGCCGCTTCATGGAGTGAACCCGTTGTTCTGCACAACGGCGCGGCGCTGGCGAATCCGGTAAGGTTTGACTGGCACCGGTCCGGCCTTTGACGTCGGTAAGTCCGTAGCGCCGAGTGCATCGATCACATCCAGGGTCCAAGTGTACTTCTTGTCGGTGCGGAGCGCGCCACCATTGATGTCTCCCTGGCTAAATCCGGGATACTGGATTTCTGAATGGCGCGTGCGGCCGACCCACTTGGTGCCCTCGTTCTCCTCTGTCAGCGTGATCATGTAGAGCACGTCGTCTTGGGGCACTGGCGTCCAGGCAAAAGTAGGGCGCTGGCCCGCGCCCTTAGCATTGTTGGCGGGGCTGGTTATCTTTGGGATGCCCAGCAACTGGAAGGTGGCCTGGGACGGGTCGTTGGTGGTGAGCTGGACTGTGGAGATGCCGTTACCAGCCGCGTTTATGGCCGTGCCCACGATGTCATATTTTAGCCCGGTCACCTTAGGCACGGGGATGGCCTGGTTGCTGGCGGTGGCACGCGCCACCGTTACAGACCCGAGTACGCCGAAGTCGAGAAGGATCTCCGTCTGGACGCTGGCGAAGGTAGGCGTCACGTTGCCATACTTCACACTGGTACTGACCATGTCCGCCGATTTTAGCGGCGTCGCCAGCGTGAAGTCGTGGTGGCCCGCGGGGACGTTGTCGCCCATCTCCCAGTTCTTGACCAGGTAGTAGAAGCTGGTGAAGTTGAAGCTCTGGTTCGGCACGTTCACGGCGCCATTGGTCGTGCCCCAGGCCATCACGGCGGAGAAGGCCTTGCCCGGCACCTGCGCGCCGAAGTCCAGCTGGTAGAGCCCGTTGCTGATCGGGGCGAACTGGCCGCCGAACGTGACCAGGGCGGGGGCGTTCGCAGGCAGGCCGGTGACGGGCCCGGCGAGTTGTAAGAAGCGCGTGGGCAGGCTCTGTTCCGACGAGAAGACGGGCTGCAACTCGAACTGGAGATCGCCGCCCAGGTTCGGGTCCACGTCGCCATCGGTCACGGCCGTGTAGCCCGCGCGGCTGCACGAGACCTCGCGGCTGCCGAGGCCGCCGTACAGGTTGAAGTGGCCGTTGCCGTCCGTGATCGTGGAGCCGAAGCCGCTCTGGACCGTGGCGCCGCCGATCGGCAGGCGGGTGTTGGCGTCGAGCACCACGCCCGTCAGCGGGAAGCCTACCCCAGGCAGGATGGGCGGCATGAACGGGCCCGCGGCGGCCAGGTCACAGCCGCCGAGGCAGACGGGAGCGGCAATCGCCGCCATGAGGGCGAGGAAACGGGGCATGCGTGCCCAATGTACCCGGCAAGCGGCCTGGCCTCTCAGCCCGGCGGCCAGCCCAGGTTGCGCCCGCCCAGCACATGCCAGTGCATGTGGTCGACGGTTTGGCCGGCGTGGGCGCCGTTGTTGCAAACCACGCGGAAGCCCGTGCCCGCGACGCCTTCCGCCTCGGCGACGGCGTTCACGGCGTTGGCCATGTGGGCGAGCAGCGGCCCGTCCTCGGCCGTGAGCGCCCCGAACGCGGGCACATGCCGCTTCGGGATCACCAGCACGTGCGTCGGCGCCTGGGCGTTGATGTCGCGGAAGGCGACGGTGTGCTCGTCCTCGCGGACCTTGGTTGCCGGGATCTGGCCGGCGACGATCTTGCAGAAGAGGCAATCGGACATAGGGACCTCCTGTCGGACCCGTATTCAAGCACGCCCCGGCCAGGCCGCCAAGGGTTTTTGGATGAGTTGACCATGGGCCATGCCGGAAGGCGGGGCTAAGCTGAATTCCACCAACGTACGCCACATGCTCCAGCCGTCGAAGGAGGCTTCCCATGCCCAAGCATTTCCCCATCACCTTGCTCGTCGCCGCTGCCTTGGTGACCTCGTGCTCCGGCGGTAGCCCGTCGGCGGCGACCAACGGCGCACCCGGCGCCGCCACCTCGCTGGGCGGCACGACCACCGGCGCCCCCGGCGGCCCGGTCACCCCCGGCGCGAACGCCCCGGCCTACGCGCCCCACGCGGAACCCGGCCTCGGCCAGAACCCCGCCACCGTCGGAGCCGCCGCACCGCCGCCGGCCGGCGCGCAGGGCGGCCAGGTGGGCTTCAACGGCGACTCCGCCGCGATGCCCTTCATCAACCCGGTCTCCGACCAGGGCAAGGCCACCGGCGTGTTCTTCGACGGGTCCTGGGCCTACAACGGCGGCTACATGGAGCAATCCACCGGCGCCAAGACGGCCAGCCTGAGCTTCCGCCAGTATGCGGGCGACGCCTTCGGCAGCCAGGGCGGCATCGCGCCCCCGCACTACCGCGCGGACGTGACCGCCTGGGTCTACCAGCAGTCCGACCAGTACCCCAACATGGTCGGCGCGCCCCTGGGCATCATCGGCTTCGCGCCGTACTTCCGCGACGAGACCCACTACCTGCTGGCCGTGGCGAAGCCCGCCAGCCTGGAAGTCTGGGCCGTGGACGGCTTCCTGCCCGGCACGGAGTGGCCCGTCACCAACAAGGTCTTCAGCCGCGCGCTGGCCACCCCGTTGGCCGTCAGCTCCCCGGTGGGCTGGTCGGTGGAGGTCGACACCAACACCCAAAGCGCCAAGATCATCGCCAACGGCGAGGAGCTGGCCACCATCAACCACCCGCTGCTGTCGAACAACAACCAGCGCGTGGCCCTGGTCTCGAACGGCAACTACCTGCACTTCCAGGACTTCAAGCTCTACCGGATGTAACCTTCGTCCCGGGGGAAAACGTCGAGGGCCCAGCCGGTTGGCTGGGCCCTTGGCTCGTTACGGCAAGCCGGCCGTGTCGTAGAGGGCCTTGCCGTTGGCGGGGCCCGGATAGAAGTACAGGAAGAAGTTGGAGTGCTCCTGGTTTTCGACATGGGGGCCGAACTTGATCAAGAGGTCCGTGTTGTTCACGAAGGTGCTCGTGTAATGGAGCTTCTCGCCGTTCTTGATCGTGATCGGGTCGTCGAAGCGCTTGAAGGGCGGCTCGTCCCAGTTGTTGGACTTGTAGAGGTTCTCGCCGCTGTCGCGATCCACGGAGAAGGCCTTGCCACGGCTGTGGAAGTGGCCAGTCATGGCGACCACCTTCACGTCGGCGGCCATGCCGGCGCGCGCCAGATCCACGGACTTCTGGGCCAACGACTCCCGGTGCGGGGGGATGTCCAGGTTCTTGTTGATCACGAACATCATGCCGAGCGTGTTCTGCACGTTCTCCGGCTTGGCGAACCAGAGGTTCACCTTGGCCACGCCCTTGCCGCCCGGCGTGGACTGGGTGAAGCCGTTGACCCAGTGGGTCTGGGCGATCAGCTGCTGGTTGGCGGCGAGCTTCAGCGCAACACCCGCGGGCATGGCCCAATCGAGGCTGCCCGACTGCGACGACGCGAACATATCGAACTTGTCGTAGGGGACGGCGTCGAAGGTGTCCTCGACGTGGTCGGGGAAGGTGAGGCCGGTCTTGAAGAGGTTGAGGTGGTGGCTGCCTTTCGGGTAGCCGATCTGGACCCGGTTGACCATGACGTCATGGTCGACCGGCAACTTCATGAAGAAGTTCTTCTGGACCTCGCTGTTCGCGGGCACGTCGAAGGGGCCAATCGTGACCTGGACGCCCTCGCCCGCCGGGGGCGCCGGGAGGTCCCAGGCTTGATCCACGGGGATGATGGTGCCCGCGGGCGCACATGAGGCCAACAAAAACACCATGGGAATGGAGCGACGCATCGAGGTTCCTCCTGTAGCGACATCTTACCCAACCTGTTAGATTGAGCGCAAAGGAGGGCTACACGTGCCGAACCAAGCGATTGAAGAGCTGTTCTCCACCCTGGCGGGGCGCTACCAGTCAGGAGACCTGACCAAGGCCAAGAACGTCCTCTCGGGCGTGGTCGAAGCCCCCCAAGCGGGCGAGATCGTCCCGTTGCCCGCGCCCGGCACGCCGGCCCATGCCGCGCTCGTGGCCCTCGGCCGCCAGGCCCTCGACGCGGGCCAGCTGGGCGTCGTGATCCTGAGCGGCGGCATGGCGACGCGCTTCAACTACGACAAGCCCAAGGGCGTCTTCCCGATCTTCGAGGGCAAGAGCTTCCTCCAGCTCAAGCTCGAGGCGGTCAAGGCGCTCGGCCGGCCGGTGCCCATCTACTTGATGACGAGCTTCGCCACCGATGGGGCCATCCGCGAGCACCTGGAAGCCAACCAGTACTTCGGCCTCGACCCCAAGCTGGTCGTGCGCTTCCAGCAGTACCGCATGCCGCGCCTGGCGCCGGACGGCAGCCACTTCAAGGAGGACGGCGAGGTCTCTTACGCCGCGCCCGGCCACGGTGACTTCCCCATGGCCTTCCAGGCCAGCGGGTCCTTGGCGGCCTTCATGGAAGGGGGCGGCCGCTACCTGTTGTTCTCCAACGTCGACAACCTGGGCGCCACGGTCGATCTGGCCATCGTCGGCAGCCACGTGCAGGCCGGCAAGCAGATGACGGTGGAGGTGGCTCCCAAGAACCAGGGCGACCAGGGCGGCGCGCCTGCCCGCGTGGATGGGCGGTTGCAACTGGTGGAGGGCTTCGCCTTCCCGCCGGGCTTCGACCAGGATTCGGTCGACGTCTTCAACACCGCCAACTACGTCTTCAACGCCGCAGCGTTGGGCGATGACTTCGAGTTGCCCTGGTACGTGGTGGAGAAGAAGGTGGACGGGCAGATCGTGATCCAGTTCGAGCACCTGGCGGGTGATCTGAGCACCGTGTTGAGCGCCCATTTCGTCCGAGTGGACCGCGAGGAGCGGTTCTTGCCGGTGAAGAACGTCACGGACGTGCCGGGGGTCCAGGAGATCTTGGGCCGGCGCTGGCCGGCCAAGCTAGCGGCACTTCATTAACACTCCAAGAACGGCCCCCTGCCTCGGCGGGGGGCTTTTATGTCGCTCTGTATCAGGGCCGTTAATCGGCATGTGCCCCGACCTTTAACGATGACTTAACGTCAGCATCAGCTGCGCAAAGGCCATAAGTAAAACATCAAGGTTGCGTGAATGGTTGGTATAGGAGGTTTCCCCAATGTTTAACCAGAAGAACATCGTAAAGCTCGTGGCTGCTTCGGTCGTCGCGTTCGCCCTGGCCGGTTGCGGCAGCGGCGGCAACCCCGCAGGCGTGGACGACGGCAGCACCGGCATCGACTCCGGCACCGGCTACACGGATCCCGGCACGAACCCCTACGGCGGTACGACCGGCACCGGCACGAACCCCTACGGCGGCACCACCGCCACCACCCCGGTGGCCGACACCGCTCAGCTGACGGCGTCCATCACCAAGAAGAAGAACGGCTCGTTCCTGGGCATGGGCAAGTTCACCTGCACGGTTGAAGTGACCAACCCCGGCACGACGTCGCACTCCGGCACCCTGACGGTCACGTTCAAGAACGGCAAGAAGGTGTCCGCGACGGCCCCCATCACCAAGCAGGTTACCCTCGGCCCCAACGAGACCCAGTCCTTCGACTTCGAAGACAAGAAGTGGACGACGGACAGCGTCGACTGCGACGTCACCACGGATGCCTCCGCTGCTGCGGCCCCGATGGCCTCGATGGCGACGACCGGCGCGATGGGTACCACGGGCGCGGCCAGCGCTTACCCGACGGGCTACTAAGAGTTTTTCTCCTACATCCCCATTCACGCAACGAGAAGACCCTTCCTTTTGGGAAGGGTCTTCTCGTGTCTAGACGTGGCTAGGCAGTAGGACTTCGCCGTGGAGGGTCCACTGGCGGCCGTCCGTGATGCGGACGGAGACGACTTCACCCTCGAGCGACGGGTCGGCATCGAAGAACACGATGCGGTTGCTCTTGGTTCGGCCCGTGTAGACCTGCGGGTTCTTCTCGCTGGGGCCCTCGACCAATACCTCTTGGATCGTCCCGATCAGGGCGCGGCTGACGGTCATGGCCACCTCGTTGACGGCCTCGTTGAGCACGCGCAGGCGGCGGTCCTTCTCGGCCTCGTCGACCTGGTCCGCACGGGTGGCGGCGTAGGTGCCGGGGCGGGCGGAGTAGGCGGCGGTGTTCACGCCGGTGAAGCGCACCTCGCGCACGATGTCGACCGTGCGCTGGAACTGCTCGTCCGTCTCGCCGGGGAAGCCCACGATCAGGTCGGTGGTGATGCCTGCGCCGGGGAAGTGGCTGCGGATCTGGGCTATCAGGTCGAGGTACTTCTCGCGGGTGTAGCCGCGGGCCATCTGGCGCAACACGTCGTTGTCGCCCGCCTGGACCGGGATGTGGAAGCTGTCGCAAACGCTCGCGTAAGGCTTGATGCGCAGCAGCAGCTCCTCGTTCATGTCGCGCGGGTGTCCCGTCAGCCAGCGCACGCGCTTCACGCCAGGCACTTGCGCCACGGCTTCGATCAGGTCGGCCAGCGAGCGCTTGGGCTCGAGGTCCTTGCCGTAGCCGTTGATGTTCTGGCCCAGCAACACGATCTCCTTGAAGCCTTCGGCCACCGTGCGCTCGACCTCCTTCATGAGGTCGTCCAGCGGCCGGCTCTTCTGGTCGCCGCGCACGCTGGGCACGATGCAGTAGGTGCAGCGGTCGTTGCAACCGTAGATGGCCGTGATCCAGGCCGAGTGCTTGCCTTGACGCAACACCGGCATCTCGGGCGGCAGCTCGTCGGAGAAGGGCACGGTCGCGACCACGGGCTCGCCGGTCTCCAGCGCCTGGGCCAGCAGCCGGGGCAGCTCGTGGATGTTCTCCGTGCCGAAGACCAGGTCCACGTAAGGCGCGCGCAGCCGGATCCGCTCGCCCATATACTGCGCCACGCAGCCGGCCACGCCGATCAGCGTGCCGGGCCGCAGCGCCTTGATCTCGCGCAGCCCGCCCAGGCGGCTGAAGAGCTTGTCTTCGGCCTTCTCCCGGATCGAACAGGTGTTCACCAAGATCAAATCCGCGGCAAAGGGCGTTTCGACCTGGTCATAGCCAATTTGAGCCAGCATCCCCAGCATCCGCTCGGAGTCGTTCTGGTTCATCTGGCAGCCGTAGGTCTTGATGTATACTTTCTTGTCTCCCACCGGGGGACCCTCCGAACTCGCGTCGATCCGAACTGGTTATCTTACCATGCCCACTCAGACGCTCCAGACCGTGATCGACCGCCTGGTCGAACTTGCACCGCCGCACCTGGCGGCCGCTTGGGACAATGTCGGCTTGATGGTCGGCGACCCCGGCCGGATATTGACGGGCGTGGCCGTAGCCGTAGACCCCACGCTGGCCGCCGTCGACGCCACGATCGCCGCCGGCGCCAACCTCCTGGTGACGCACCATCCGCTGCTCTTCAAGGCGCCCAAGAGCCTCGATTTGCGGAAGGAGCCCGGCCGCACCCTGGAGCGCCTGATCAAAGCCGACGTCGGCCTCTACGCCGCCCACACCAACCTGGACGTGACGGCCGTGAACGAGGCCCTGGCCACCACGCTCGGGCTGAAGGGTCACCGCGTGCTGGACGTCTCCGGCGAGCGGCCCACCTACAAGGTGGCCGTCTACGTGCCCGTCGCGGAGCTGGAGCGCGTGCGCCTGGCCGCCTGGGAGGCCGGCGCCGGAAGGTCCGCCGGCTATGATCGCGGCGCCTACGCGTTGGCGGCCACCGGGACCTTCCGACCGCGGCCGGGCGCCAACCCGGCCGAAGGCCACGTGGGCGAGCAGGTCGTGACCAGCGAGGCACGCCTGGAGTTCGTCTGCGGCCAGCTCCAGCTGAAAACCGTGCGCGCGGCCATCGTGGCGGCGCATCCCTACGAGGAGCCGGCCATCGAAGTGTTCCCGCTGCACGGGGCGGGCGAGCCTTACGGCTTCGGTCTCGTGGGCGACTTACCGGCTCCGGAGCCCTTGGGGGCTTTCGCCCGCCGGGTCGCGGGCACGCTGGGCACCACCACGGCGCGCTTCGTGGGCCCGGCCGACCGACCGATCAAGCGCGTGGCCTGGATGGGCGGGTCTGCAGGAGACTATTGGCCCCAAGCCCTGGCGGCCGGCTGCGACGCCTACATCACGGGCGAAGTGCGCCACCACGCCGCCCTGGATGGGCTGGCGGCGGGCATGGCCTTCGTCGAGGTCGGCCACGTGGGCTCGGAGCAGCCCGTCGTCCCCTTCTTGGTGGATTTCCTGGGACGCGCGCTGGGCGGCGGCGTGCCGGTGCTGGCCATCGATCAGCTGGACCCGTTCACGACCCTGTGAGCGGCGGTGAACGGCTCCTCCGGCATCAGATGTAGCGCTTGCGCTTGAACAGCGCCACCAGGCCCAGGGAGCACACCAGCATCAAGGTGAGCGCGTAGGGGTAGCCGTACTTCCACTTGAGCTCCGGCATGGCCTCGAAGTTCATGCCGTAGATGCCCGCGATCAAGGCGGCGGTCATCAGCACGGTCGACGTGACCGTGAGCTGTTTCATGGTCTCGTTGGTGCGGTTGCTGACGGTGGTCATGTAGGCGTCCACCGCGCCGCTGACCAGGTCGCGGTAGGTGTCGATCGCGTCCGAGACGCGCAGCAAGTGGTCCAGCACGTCCTGGAAGTAGAGATAGGTGCGCGGGCCGAACATCGTGTCGTCGCGGCGCAGCAGCACCAGGAACACGTCGCGCAACGGCGTCACCAGCCGCCGCAGCTGCAGCGTCTGCTTCTTGAGCTGGAAGATCTCCTGCACCACGTCCTCGCGGAAGTCGCCGAACATGCCCTCTTCCAGGATCTCCAGCTGGTCGGAGAACGAATCGAGAATCGGGAAGTAAGAATCCACGGCGGCGTCGATGACCAGGTACGCCAGGTAGCTTGCGCCCTCCGCGGCAGCCCCGACCTCCTGCGTCTCCCAGCGGGTCTCCACCAGGGAAATCACCTCCGCCGTGCCGCGGTGCATCGTCACCACGTAGTTGGCGCCGAAGAAGATGTTCAGCTCGACGGTGTTGAGGCGGTGCGACAGGCGTTCCGGGCGGACCTCGTACACCACCAGGAAGATGTAGTCCGCGTACTTCTCGAGCTTCGGCCTGGCGTGGGCCTGGCGGCAATCGTCGAGCGCCAGGTGGTGGAAGTCGAACTCCACCTTCAGGAGCTCGAAATCCTCTTCCGTGGGGTCCTGCACGTCCAGCCAGATGACCTTGCCCGCGCGGCCGCGGTAGTCGCTGATCTCGATGGGGTCGAAGTGCCGCTCCACGAACCCGGTGGAGGCGTCCAGCAGCTTGCAGAAGTTGATCACCCTGCTAAGGTAGCCCCCCGCGCTTGGCTGGTCAAGGCGCTATCCGGGATCAGGCTGATGGTGATCGAACCTGCCAGCAGCTTGATCAGCTCCAGTTCCTCCGCCGTGTGGCCGGCTTCGATCATGCGGGCCTGCCGCTTGCCGCGCGGCGAGAAGTCCACCAGGGTGCGGCCTTGCTCGTAGGCCTCGAAGACGCGCGGGCTGATGTAGCTCGCGCGGGCGATCGCCGGCGTGTTGCCCAGATACCGGCTGACGGCCCTGACCGTGCGCACCATGACCTGCTTGCGCGCGCTGGCCGTCTCCTTGGGGCCATAGGCCGCCAACACCTTGGCGGCCATCAGGGTGCCGTTCCAGGTGCGGAAGTCCTTGGCGCTGAAGCTCGCGCCCAGGACCTCCTTGAGGTAGGCGTTGACGTCGCGCCCGGTCACGTGGGCCTGGCTCCCGTCCGGGCGCCGGTACTGGAAGATCCGCTTGCCGGGCAGGGCGCAGACCTCGCGCATCACCGCCACCAGCTCGGGGTCCGTCACGATCCGGAATTGCATGATGCCGCGCTTGCCGCGGAACTTGAACTGCAGGAAGGTGTCGCCGACCGTGAGGTGGCGGTTGCACAGCGTGGCGATGCCGAAGCTCTTGTTCTCCTTCGCGTAGCGCTCGCCGCCGATACGGAAGCAGCCGCTCATGATCAGGCGCGACACCAGCGCCAGCACCCGCTCGCGCGAGGCGCCCTCGCCCGCCAGGGCCTGGCTGGTGACCGCGCGGAAGCGCGGCAAGGCGGCCGCGAAGGCCACCAACTTGGCGTACTTGGCAGCGGCCTGCGAGCGGGTCCAGTCGCCATGGTAGATGTACTGCCGCCGGCCCTTGGCGTCGCGGCCGACCGCCTGGATCTTGGCCTTGGCGGAGGGCGAAATCCGTACGTCCGTCCAGGCCGGCGGGATGCGCAACTTCTTCACGCGCTCCAACTTGGCCGGATCCGCGATGGGACGGCCCTGGGCGTCCAGGAACCGCGCCTTGTCGCGCTGCCACCACCGGTCATAGCTTTCCATTGCTTGCCCTCCCGGCGTAATCTTATGCCCCGCCCCAGCTGGCAGGCTACGGCCAAGCAAGCCTTGGCTGCTTGCGGGACGGCGACGCGAGGATCTGCTACGATCGGCGCCATGCCGAGGCCGGACGATCCCACGCTCTTCTCGGCCGCAGGCCAGGCGCCCCTTGCGCACCGCATGCGGCCTCGCACCGCCGCGGAGTTCGTCGGCCAGGGCCACCTGATGGGCGCGGGCCGGCTGCTGGAGCGCGTCATGCAGGCGCGCCGGTTGCCCAGCCTCGTGCTCTGGGGCCCGCCCGGCACCGGCAAGACCACGCTGGCACGCTTGATCGCGGGGCACCGCGACGCGGAGTTCGTGCCCTTCAGCGCCGTCACGTCCGGCGTGCCGGAGCTGCGCAAGATCTTGGCCGAAGCGCGCGACCGCAAGAAGTACGGCCGCGAGACCCTGCTCTTCGTCGACGAGATCCACCGCTTCAACAAGAGCCAGCAGGATGCCTTCCTCCAGCACCTGGAAGACGGCACGATCACCCTGATCGGCGCCACCACGGAGAACCCCAGCTTCGAGTTGAACGGGGCGCTGCTCTCGCGGGTGCGGGTGCTGACGCTGCGCGCGCTGACGGACGAGGACCTGACGGCCATCGTCACGCATGCGTTCACGGACAAGGAGCGGGGCCAGGCCCAGCCGATCGAGCGCCTGGCGCCCGAGGCCTTGAAGATGGTGGTCGAGCGTGCCGGCGGCGATGCCCGCACCGCCTTGAACGTGCTGGAGGCAGCCACCCTGATGGCCCAGGTCCACGACCCCGAGGCCAGCGTGACGGTCGACGACATCGGCCAGGCCATGCAGCAGTCCGGGCAGTACGACCGGGCCGGTGAGCATCATTACGACACGATCTCGGCCTATATCAAGACCATGCGTGGCAGCGACCCGGATGCGGCCCTGTTCTGGCTAGCGCGCATGCTCAACCGGGGCGAGGACCCCATCTTCATCGCCCGCCGCCTGGTGATCTTCGCCAGCGAGGACGTGGGCAACGCCGACCCGCAGGCGTTGCTGGTGGCGGTGGCGGCGATGCAGGCCGCCAACCTGGTGGGCATGCCGGAGGCCAGCTACCCGCTCTGGCAGGCCACGACGTACATGGCGCTGGCGCCCAAGAGCAACGCCGCCAAGGTGGCGGGCAAGGCGGCCGGCGCCTACGAGGAAGCCCACCCGGCCTACAGCGTGCCGTTGCACCTCCGCAACGCCCCCACGCGGCTGATGAAGCAGCTGGGCTACGGCCAGGAGTACCAGTACCCGCACGACTTCCCGGGCGCCTGGGTGGACCAGTCCTACTGGCCCGAGGGGGTGGAGCCGCAGACCTTCTACGAGCCCACCGACCGCGGCTTCGAGGCGGAGCTGCGCACGCGCCGCCAGGCCCGGGCCAAGGCCGTGAAGAAGGGCCGGAAATGAGCATCACGCAGGACCTCCAGGCCTGGTACGCCCAGGACCACCGCGACCTGCCCTGGCGGCGCACGCGCGACCCGTACGCCATCTGGATCAGCGAGATCATGCTCCAGCAGACCCAGGTCGCGACGGTGATCCCCTACTACGAACGCTTCATGGCCCGCTTCCCCGGCCCCGCGGCGCTGGCCGAGGCCGACGAGCACGACGTGTTGAAACACTGGGAAGGCCTGGGCTACTACTCCCGGGCCCGCCACCTGCAAGCCGGCGCCCGCATGGTCCAGGATCACCATGGGGGCCTGGTCCCGCGCACCTGGGACGAGGTGCGACGGCTGCCCGGGGTCGGAGACTACACCGCCGGCGCGATCTTGAGCATCGCCTTCGGCGAAAGCGTGCCGGCCGTCGACGGCAACGTGATCCGGGTGCTGTCGCGCATCTACCTGGTCACGGACGACGTCGCCAAGCCCGCGACGCGCAAGCACATCGAGAAGCTGGCGCGCGAGCTGCTGGTCGACGCCGAGCCGGCCGTCTTGAACCAGGCGCTGATGGAGCTGGGTGCACGGGTGTGCACGCCCGCCAAGCCGAAGTGCGAGACCTGCCCGGTGCAGCAGCATTGCCGCGCCTTCGCCGCGGGCGTGGCGGCGGACCTGCCCTACAAGCCCAAGAAGCAGGCGGTCAAGGCGCTGACTCTGGCCACCGTCCTGGTGGAGCGCGGCGAGCGCTTCCTGTTGGTGCGGCGGCCAGCGGAAGGCGTCTGGGGAGGCCTGTGGGCCCTGCCCAGCGTCGAGCTGCCCCCGACGGCCGGCTTGGACGCCCAGCGCGAGGCGCTGGCGGCCAGCTTGAAGGCGTTGGGCGTGGAGGCGCTGGTGGGCGACCAGGTCCAGGCCCACAAGCATGCGCTGACACACCGGGCGCTCACCATCCCGGTCTTCCGGGCGCAATTCCTGGCGGGCGCAGCGCCGGAAGGCAACACCGCCTGGGTCCATGCCGACGAGGCCAAGGCCTATGCCCTGCCCGTCCCTTTCCAGCGGATCGTCGCGGCGATCGACCCCGGACCGTTATTCCGGGCCGCGGAACGGGAAAACGTGTCCTATATGGAAGGATCGCCCCCATGAAAGCGCCCAAGGCCAAAGCGCACAAGGTCCTGCTGGCCGACCCGGATCCCACCACCCTGACGACGCTCGCCGAGAACCTGCGCGCGGCCGGCTACGACGTGATCACGGCCAGCGACGGCACGGAAGCGCTGGCCCGCGGCCAGGCGGACCAACCCGACATCGCCTGCCTCGAGGTCAACCTCGCGGGGACGAGCGGGCTGGAGGTCTGCCGCGAGCTAAAGGCGGTGCGGCCGCTGCCCGTGCTTCTGGCCGTGAGCCACCTGGACGACGAGACCTCCGCCGGCTTCATGGCCGTGGGCGCGGAGGACCTGCTCTTCAAGCCTTACGAGATCGACGAGGTCATCGACAAGGTGGCCTGGTACCTCAACCCCCAAGCTTGATGACGGTGACTTTCTTCTTCTTTGGTGGCGCCTTGGTGGGCGCCGGCGTGGGGCCGAGCTGCTTGTAGGCCGCCGCCGCATCGGTGGACGTGGGCGTGATGGTGGTGGCCGCGGCATCGCCGCCGCCCGCGGCGCTTGCGAGGGGTAGTGGCGCGTCGGTGGTGGCATCGGCGTCGTCCCGTTCCACCAGGATGTAGTTCTCGCGCAGCACCACCGTGCTGCCGTTGGGCCGCACGCCCACGGCGGCCAGCTTGGCGAGGGTGTCGACCGGCAGGGCGGCCGTGTCCACTTCGGCCGCGAAGCCGTCCGCGCCGTCGGTGTCCTCGCCTACCACCTTGTCGTTGACTTGGAACTGGACCTTGTCCACGCTCTCGCCGCTCGGGATCTTGACCTCCATCTGGATCACCCCGGTGACAGGGCGGTAGACGGTGGCCTGGTTGACGGCGGCGCCGACGCAGCCGGTCAACAAGGCGGCGGCTGCCAGGATGGCGAGTTTCTTCATGGGCCTAGAACCTCCAAACCAGGGACATCTCCGGGCCGCTGCGGTTGTAGGAGAAGGACTGGTTGAACGTGCCGTAACCCTGGTAGCGGTACCCGGCGGCGAGCGAGAAGTGGCGCGTGCTGTACTTCATGCCCAGCTGCCCCTGGTAGCCGTACATGTTGCCCAAGGCGGTCGAGACGCTGTCGGAGAGCCCGAACATGTAGGGGGCCGCCTCCGCGTCGGCCACC
This sequence comes from Cyanobacteria bacterium RYN_339, assembly GCA_028287685.1. Taxonomy (GTDB): domain Bacteria; phylum Cyanobacteriota; class Sericytochromatia; order S15B-MN24; family JAQBPE01; genus JAQBPE01. Next base: position 23,660 of record JAQBPE010000093.1, read on the forward strand.
AACGCCAACTGCTCCCACACCACCGGCACGTAGGTGCGCAGCACCAGCGACGGGCCGTGCCACAACATGGTCGGCTGGAACAGGATGCTGGGCTCCGGCGGGGCCAACACGTTGCTCTTGGTGGTCAGGTAGCGCGCCCAGTAGCCCACGCCGGTCGCCAGCACCCAGGGGCGGCGGATCGGCAGGAACTCCAGGGCGAGGTCGCCGAAGTACTCGTCGCGGCGGGTCGTCGCGTCGGGCACCTGGGTGGTGGTGATCTTGTAGGCGAAGGCGTCGCCGCTCATCCGCAAGTTGAACGCGTTGCCGATCGGCACCTGGAGGGATCCGCCGTACATGGTCGCTCCGGCCCCGGTGAAGTTCGAGCCCAACTTCGGCGCGTTCTCGCCCATCAGCGTGAAGCCCACGTGGGTATCCAGCGCGGCCACGGGCCGGTAGGTCGATTCGCCGCGGTAGACCGGCTGGCGCCAGGGCTCGTTGGCCAACGGGCGCTCCCAGCCTTGCGGGTGCCCGACGGGCAGGCCCAGCGGGGGCCGCACGTTCACCTGCACGGCGTCCGTATCGACGTTGCGATCCACGCCCACGTTCGAGCGCGTGCCGGTGCGCACCAGCACCTCCGTCACGTCGTTGCCGTTGGCGGACGGGATGGCCTTGCGGTAGACGTACTCGCCGGATGCCGGCGTGCCGGGGAGCGGGTTGCGGAGGTTGTTGACGCCGAAGCCGACGGGCGGCACGCTGGCGACGGGCTGCGGCGCCACGACCTGCATCGAGCCGATCGGCGGCTGGCCCGGAGGCGCCTCGGGCATGCGGGCACGCGGCAGCGCGGGCTGGCCGGGCGCGGCGCCCAGGCCGATCGGCTGCGGGCCCACCGGCGTGCTCAGGTCAATCGGCGGCTCCAGCTTGGCCGGTCCCACCTGTAAGCGCAGCATGCCGCGCCGGGTGTCGGGTACCACGTTCAGGCTGCCGGGCTGGGTCAAGTTGATCGCCACGTTCACGCTGCCGGTCTCCGCCTGCGGCGTCATCTCCACGCGGGCGACGAGCGGGTGGAAAACGCCCAGCTTATAGGGCGTGGACGGCCGCACCTGCGAGCCCGAGAAGCGCGCCAGCAAGCGCGTGCCGTTATCCGTGATTTGCGTGTCGAAGCGGGGCACGGAGCCGCGGAACGGGATCAAGATAACGTTGTTATCCCGATCGAACACGGGGCGCTCCAAGATCGTGGCCTCGGCGGCGATCGCCGGCGCCGGCACGGCCAGCTGGAAGCCGGCGGCCGGGGCCAGGAACAAGGCCGCCAGGAGGGCGGGAGCCGGGGAACGCTTCTGCATCGGGACGGTTTCTCCCGGGATCCGGGGGGTCGAACGCTCCCATGCTGGCAGAGAGGACGGCCCGCGTCGGTGATCGATGTGCGTGGGACGCCCGGGACGCGAGACTCTTGACCTGCCAGCAATCAAGGGTTACCAGGAGGCTGAAACCCTCCAAGCATCTTATTCCCCGGGATCGGAACCAGCTAACCGCGACCCTGGATGTCCGTGATCGCGTAGCTGCGGTCGTCCATCAGCCGCGCGAAGGCGTCCGCCGTCAGGCCGAAGTCCGGGCCGTCCACCCGCGCGCCGGCCAAGGCCGGCACATGCTCCGGACGCAGCTGCATCGAGATGGCCAGCCAGGGCGAGGCCGCGCCGGAGACGTGGGCCGCTTTAAGATCCCAGTCGACTTCCTCCGCCAGCCAGGCCAGGCAGCCGGCCACGAATGGCGTGCGGGCGAGCTGTTCGACCCGAACGCCCGTCAGCGTGCCCTGGGCATCCGCTTGCAGCACCAGCCGGCCGCGCGGCGCGCCCAGCCGCGACTGGAAGGGCAACGTGACGAGGTCGAAGGCGTGCGTGGCCTCCCCCGTGAGGAGGTCTCGGGTGAGCGTGCCCATGGGTCAGGTCCCTTCCGGCTTCTTCGGTTCGTCGCCCCGCACCGTCACCGTGGTGCCGGCGGCGCCGTCCGATTTCATGGCGTCATAGAGCCCGTAGATGCGCTGCTCGCGGTCGGGCTCGCTACTGAACACGCTCTGGACGTCACGCGTGCCGATGTCGATCTGGGCAAGCTTCAGATCGATGTTGTGGTTGTTCACTTCCACGGTTTGGACGCTCTTCACGTCCGTGTCGCGCGCCGTGTCGATCGACAACATGGCGCTGGGTCCATCCTTCTTCAACCGCGCCAGGGCCTCGGGGTTGAGCTGGCGCGTGACGACCACCGCATCGTTCTGGCCCAGCTTCGCCACCACGTCGGCCCCCAGCGTTTTGCCGCCGGCCAGCTTGAGGCCACTCCAGCTGTACTTGCTGATGCGTTCCTGGACTTCCGCCCCGATGATCTCGCCGGTCTTGTTGTCATAGATGATGGCGACGGTGCGGTTGCCCCCGATCCCGCGCCCCGTGCCCAGCGGCCCGGCGCTGACGGAGCCCTCGATGTGGCCGCCGATGTGGGCGTAGACCGTCGTGGTATCCCGCCGCAGATCCTCGTCCACGCCGATGCCGGCCTCCGCCCCCACGCCGACGTCCGCGCCGACCTGGGCCTGGCCCTTGAGCGCGTCCGCCAGCGCGGCCTTGCCCTTCTGGACGATGCCCTTGCGCTCCTCCGCCTTCTTGGCGTCGTCCTTGTTGACCCAGGGCCCCGCCTTGAACTCGGCCTCGATGCCCGCGTAGACGTCGATCTGGCCGCTGTACTCCGTCATGTGGCGGGTGAAGCGCTGGAAGTCATCCGGCAGGCGCTCCACGGTCCGCGCCGCCAGGATCAGCCCGAGGCCAGGGATCGCAGACTCCATCGCCGCCTCTCCCACGTCTTTGAAGAGATCCGTCATGTCGTCGACGGCATGCGGATCCTTGGGGTCGAAGCGGAATTGGGCCACGCCGTTCACCTTCAGGCCGGCCTCGGCCTTGAGCTTGGCGTCCACGATCCCGGTCTTCTTCTCCAGATCGATGCCCACGCCGGCCTTGGCGCCGGCCACCAGCGTCACCTGGATCTCGCAGCGCGGCGTCTTGCCGTCCGCCTCGTACATGATCAGCCCCGTGTGGGGGTCCGTCATCGGCACCCGCTTGATCTCCAGCTCGCCGCCGCCGGCCAGCTCGAACGGGCCGAACTTGCCGCCCGCCTGGATGTGCACGTAGGCGGCCTTGCCCAGCTCCAGGCGGTTCGTCAGCACATGGCCGAGCGTGCCCGTGGCCTCGCCGCGGTCCTTGTCGGCGCCGATTTCTTTGGTCAGGGCCGGGTCGATGATGTGCTTGTAGGCCTGCTCGCCCAGCCACTGGGCGCCCTCCTTGATTTCGTGCCCCACCCACTCCACGCCGGCGACCACGCCATGGCCGACCTCCGCCGCGAAGTGGCCAAGATCCTTCACGCAGTCGACCAGGAAGTTGCCGATGCCGCTGAAGAAGTCTCCGATCCGGTCAAGGAACCCCTTCCCCTCGTTCGACTTGTCTTCGAGCGTGTGCTTGTGGCCTTCCACGGTCTGCTTGACCACGTCGGCCAACCCGCCGATGTGGTTGGTTTCGGCGAAGGCCTTCATGGCGGCCTGATAGCGGCCCAGGGCCGCCTTGACGGCGCCCTCGCCGTGCGCATCCTTGAGCTCGCGCTCCAGCGCCTGGTCGCTGAAGCGTTGCACGGCGGCCTTCAGCTGCGGCGCGTCCGACGTGCCCTGCAAGGTGGAAAGCAGGGCGCCCTTGGCCGGGTTGGCCTCGATGTCCGCCAGGTTCGGGTTGCCGGCCAGGATCTCGCGCGCCTTGTCGCGCACCGCCTCCTGGCTCTGGGCGGCCACCTGGGGGCCCAGGCCGGCCAGCTTGCCCAGCTCCGCCGCGCGTTCGTTGAAGCGGGCGATCGCCTTGTCCGCCGGCAGCTTGGCATCCAGCGCGCCTTGCAGCTCTTGCTTCAACAGGCCCCGCACGGCCGTGTCGAGCTTGGCCTTGATGGCGGGATCCGCGCTGAACTGGAGCTGGGACAACAGCTGGCCCAGCGCCGGGTTGGCCTTGATCTGGTCCAGCGTCAGGCCCTGGTTCAGGAGGTTCAGGGCGGTGTCGCGGTAGGCCTCCGGTAGATCTTGCGGGGTCGCCAGGCCGAAGCCCACGTCCTTGGCGACGGCGGCGATGTCGTCCTGGACCTCCTGGAAGACCGCGTCCGCGGGCTTGCCCTGCGCGCCTTCCGGCAGGCGGCGCTCGATCAGCGTGCGCTCCCAGCCGCGGACCGTGGCGGCCAGTGCGGCTTGGATGGCGGGGTCGGTGCTGCGCGCCAGCGTGCGCAGCGCGGCGCGGGCCGAGGGGTCGGTACGCGCTTGGTCGGGACTGATGCCGCGCTTCAGCCGTTGCAGGGCGGCCGAGGGGTCCGCGTCGCCGGTGGCGTCTTCGGCCAGGGCGCGCAGCTCGAGCCTGGCCTGGGTCCCGTTCAGCTTGCGGCCATCGTCCGCCACCACCTGGGTGATCATCGCGCCCAGCGCTTGCTTGGCCTCCGGTTGCCTGGCCAGGGCGGCCCTGGCAAGCTCCACCTGGAGGTTGGGCGGCGCCAACAGCAATACCTCGCGCAGCTCCGCGGGCGATCCGGCAACAGCCGCGGCGGCGCGCAGGCTGGCATCTCGCCCCTGGCGCAGGGCCAGGTCGGCCTGGACGGCCGCCACGTCGGCCCCGTTGACGGGCCCGCGCTGGGCCTCCAACTGGCGGGCGCGGGCAAGGTTCGCGCCGTAACCCTGCACGTTGTCCGCCAGGGCCGCGGCGCCGGCCTGGTTGCCTGCCTGCACGTCCATACGGGCCAACAAGTTGCCTACCTGGGCGTTGGTAGCCACGTCGAGGAGGTTGAAGTCGACCACGGGCTCGGCGGGAGCCGCGAGGTCGGCCGCGGCCTGGGTCGCGCGCGGCAGCGCCCGTGGGACGCCCGTCGGAACACCGCCCACCCCGTCGCGCAATCCGTCTGTACCCACGCTGGCACCTCCCTTTCGGAGCAACCGTTCGTTTATGACATATACCCCACGACGTCTGTTCCTTGGCTGTTAAAGCACATAAGCGGTAGAATATTCCTTGAATAACTTGACTTCACAACGTTACTTGTTTTGCACATCAGAACGAGCGGGCGTTATGGAGGAAAGGAGGCAGAAATGGAAACCCCCAAGGGCCTATGGCCCCGTTGTGGAGGATGGTTACTGGCCCTCGTCCTGCTCTTCGCCCCGCTCGCCCGCCCCGCGGACGTCGCCCAAGCCGAGACCATGGACCGCAAAGGCAGCAGCATCCCCCGCTACAACTTCCCCCCTCCCAGCCGCGGCGATCGCTTCGCCCGCAACGGGCTGGACCTCAAAGAAGGCATCCGGGGCTGGAAGCAGTACGGCCAACTCATCAAGGCCGTCGGCAAGGAACAACACGTCGATCCGTTCGTGATCGGCGCCTATATCTGGGTGGAGAGCAACTTCGATCCCCACCAGGACTTCGCCAACAGCCGCGCCCACGCCATCGGCCTGGGCTCCGTGCAGCCGGCGGACTACCGCTACAAGTACTCCGAGGCGCAGCTGATGGAGCCGTACCTCAACGTCACGCTGACGGCCAAGGAGTTCCGCGAGAAGTGGCACCCCAACGACCTGTCCGGCACGGTCATGGACGTTTGGTATCCGGCCTGGCGCCGACGCCAGGCACGCGGCGAGCGCTTGCCCGTCGTGCAGTACCCCGAGGTCTATGTCCAGGCGATCGCCAACAGGTATTATGCCTTGCAGGAGATCGACCGGCACCTGATACTCAAGGGAAAGCCCAAGCCGCGGCCGGTCAAGCCGCCGACCCCGATCCGGGCGATCGGGCTAGGGTAAGGCCGCCTTCGCCGCCTGGTACTCCGCGACCAGGCGGGCGACCACCTCCGCCGCCGTCGGCACGTCTTCTATCAAGCCGGCCACCTGGCCGACTTCCAGTTCGCCCAACGCCGTGTCGCCTTCGTGGATGCCGCGGCGCGTGCGGCCGGGCGGCGCCAGCTCGCGCAGCTCGTCGGGCGTCGCGCAGCGCGCCTCGGCGGCCTTGACCAGGTCGTAGTAACCGTTCTTCAAGAAGCGCGCCGGCCCGATGGCCTTCAACGCCAACACCGTGTCCGCCTCGCCGGCGCTGGCGACCGCCTGCTTGTAAGCGTCATGGGCGGACGATTCCTGCGTCACGGCAAACCGGCTACCCACCTGCACGCCGGCCGCACCCAACGCCAGCGCGGCCGCCATCCCGTGGCCATCGGCGATCCCGCCGGCGGCGATCACGGGGATGCGCACGGCTTTTACCACCAGGCGCGTGAGTACCATGGTCGTCAGCTCATCGGGCCCGTTGTGGCCACCGGCCTCGAACCCCTCGGCCACGACGGCGTCGCAGCCAGCGGCTTCGCACTTCACCGCCTGGGCGGCGGTGGCGACGACGTGGACGACCGTCAGGCCACGCGCCTTGAACGTAGCCGTGTACTTCTTGGGGTTGCCCGCGCTGGTGAAGACGATCTTCACGCCCTCGTCCAGCAAGATCTGGGCGCAGTCGTCAGCGTACTTGTAGAAAATTGGTAAGTTTACGCCCCAGGGGAGGCCGGCCGGCATTTCCCGCAGCTGCTCGCGGAAGAGATCCGGGCGCATGGATCCGCAGCCCACCAGCCCAAGCGCGCCGGCCCTGGAACAGGCCGAGGCCAGCTTCGCGCCCGAGCACCAGACCATGCCGGCCTGGACGATCGGGTAACGGATGCCGAAGAGCGAGGTGACGGCGGTTTCCATGCGGCCCAGCATACCGCATAATGAGGCGGGCGCAGTCCCCGGGGAGGTTGCCATCCGGCTGTTCTTCAAGCACCTGGCCAAGCCCGTGGACGCCCCGCCGCCGGGTGAGTTCGCGGACGTCCTGGCGGCGCAAGAGCCGGACCCCACGCCGCTGGCCGAAGCCTACGAATTCGTGCGGCTGAACGCCGCATTGGCCGATAACATCGGCGAGACCGGCGACGAGCGCGACCTTTACGTTCACCTCGATAAGCTGGCGGACGGCGTGAAGGGCACCTTCGCGAAGAGCTATTGCCGCTCCGGTTGCAGCGCCTGCTGCCACTACCCGGTGGCCCTCTTCACGATGACCTTCACGGAGTGGCGCATCGTGCAGCGCTACATCGAGACGGAATGGACCGACGAGCAGCGTCACGACCTGGCCGTGCGCTACCGCAAGACGTTCACCGGCCTGTGGCGCTTCATGTTGATGATGCTCCAGAACAGTTACGTCGGCGTGATGCTGGCCGCGCCGCTAATGTTCCCGCGCCAGGTGGCATGCCCGTTCCTGGTGGAGGACAAGTGCACGGTCTACCCGGCGCGGCCCTACCAGTGCCGCTCGTTCGGCTACTTCAGCGCACGGACCTGGGGCCGCACCCCCAAGGTCTACGCCTGCAACTTCCAGGGCGAGGTGCTGCTCGAGCAGCTGGAAGCGGCGGGGCCGCAGATCCAGCTGCCCGTGATGAACCCGCTGATCTTGAAGATCCGCAAGCTCTGCCGCGGTCCCCGCATGGCCCTCCCGCTGTGGGTGGGCATCTGGGTGGAGCGGTACGAGCGCAAGGCGGTTACGCCGGGTCAATGAACTCGCGGTCGGGCTTCGGGCCCGCGACGATGCGCTCGGGCTCGTTCAGCTCCGGGTGCCCGCCCGTGACGTAAGCCCGGGCAGCCTCGAACATCACGCGCAGCGTGCCGCCTTCCGGTTGCCAGTACTCCGCCTCGTCGACGGCCACCTTGATCAGGCAGATGTCGGGAGACTCGGGACCTTCGCCGAACCAGACGCGCCAGTCCTCCTTCCACTTGCTGCGGATCAGCGCCGGGTCATCCTCGATCCGCGCCGTGCCGGCGATCGAGATGTAGCTGCTGTCGCCGTCGCGGAAGTAGATGATGCCCACGTTCGGGTTCTCGCCCAGCTCGTCGACCTTCAAGGTCTTCTTCGAGGTGACGAACCACAGGTCGCCGTCGGGCTCGCGCTCCTGGGTCTCCATGGGCCGCGAGTGGATGTGGCCGCCCTTGCCCACCGTCGTGAACATGGCCGTACGGTACTGCTTCAGGCGCTGGTAGAGCTGCTCCAGATCACCCTTCTCCGCGCGTTTGGGTTGGTGCATGATGCGCCTCCTTCCGGTAGCCCATCCTAGCCGTGGCGGCACGCCTCATGCACCGGGCGAGCGGGGCAACAGCCCGAAGGCCTCGTAGGAGGCCATCACGCCCCGCACGGTCGCGTCGAGCGTGAAGCACGCGGCCACGCGCTCGCGGGCCGCTGCCGCCAGTTGGCTGGCGCGCGCGGGGTCTTCCAGGATCGCCGCGAGGCCGTTGGCCAGCGCCTCCGGATCGCCCGGCGGCACCAGCATGCCGGTCTCGCCGTCGAGCACGATCTCCGGCACGCCGCCGGCCTGCGAGGCCACGATGGGCCGCTCGGCTGCCATGGCCTCGATCAACACGCGGCCGAAGGGCTCGTACAGCGAGGGCAGCGCGAAGACGTCGAAGGTCGCGAGCAGCGCGGGCACGTCCTCGCGGTGCCCCGCGAACTCGACGCGATCGCCGATGCCCAGGTACTTCACGATCCCCTCCAGGCGCTCGCGCTCCCGCCGGAACTGGAAGATCGGGTCGCCGACGATCACGAAGCGCACGTCCGGGTGCTTGCGCAACAGCTGGGCGGCGGCGTAGAGGAAGACGTCCTGCCCCTTCCAGGGGATCAGGTGGGAGATCGTACCGACCACCGGTCCGTTGCGGCGCGGCCCCGGGGGCGCGCCGCGCCGGGCGTCGAAGGCCGCCAGGTCGATGCCGTTGTGCACCACGCGGGTACGGGCGGCCATGGGCGGTGAGAGGTCGTCCGCCACGGCGCGCGAGATGGCGATGATGCCCGGCTTGACCACCTTGAAGAGCCGATCGAGGAGGTTGCGCGCATCGCCGCGCTTGCTGGGCAGATCGCGCATGTGCCAGACCACCGGGCGGCGGGCCAGCAACGCCACCAGCGAGCCCAGCACGTGGGCCTTGAGCGTGTTGGTGTGCACGGCGTCGATGCCGCGGGCGCGGATCAGCCGGGCCAGCCGCCAGGCCTCCCAGGCGAAGCCGCGCGCCTTCCACATGAAGGCCAGCCGGTGCGTGCTCCACTCCTCGCGGCTGAGCGTGAGCGCGGGCTCGTCCAGGCGCAGCAGCTCCACCTCGATGCCCAGCGCGCGGGCGCGCTCCACCAGAGGGCCGGCGGGGCTGGTGACCAGCAGGGGCTCAACGCGGGCACGGTCCAGCCGCTCCAGCAGGTCCAACAGCGACCGCTCGGCGCCGCCCAGCTCGCTGGTGTGGTCCAGGTAGAGGACCTTGAGGGGCGCGTCAGCCACCGGCGAGCTCCGTTTCCAGGCGCGCCAGCACCCTGGGCCACGCATACTGCGCTTCCGCGTAGGCCCGGCACTCGGCCTGGGTCGGGCGCGGCCCTTGCAGATAAGCCGTGAGCTTCGCGGCGAGCGCGGGCGCATCGCCGGGCGGCACCAGCATGTCCGGCCGGAAACCCTCCAAGATCTCGCGCGTTCCCCCTTCATGGGTCCCTACGACGGGCGTGCCGCACGCCAACGATTCCACCGTGACCAGCCCGAAGCCCTCCAACGCGATCGTCGGCACCACCGTCAGGTCTGCCGCCTGGTAGTGCCTCACCAGATCCTCATCGGACAACCTGCCCGCCCACCTTACCCGGTGACCGAGCCCAAGCCGCTCGGCCTGTGCCTTGAGATCGGCCTCCAAGGGGCCCGTGCCGCCGAACACGAGGCGTCCGATCGGCACGGAGGCGAAGGCGTCCAGCAAGATCTCCAGCCCCATGCGCTTCACCAGGCGCCGCATCACGAAGACCACCGGCCCGTCCTCCCAGCCCAGCTCGGCCCGCACGGCCGCACGGTCGGCCGGCTTGAAGCGTTCGAGGTCGACGGCCGCCGGCACCACGGAGATCTTGGCAGGATCTACGCCGTAATCACGCGCCAGCAGGTCCTTGAACCCGCCCGACAGCACGATGAAGCGGTCGCAGCGCGCATACGCCGCCCGCTCGATCCAGTACTTGGCCTGGTGGTTCAAGCCCTCGACCTTGCTCTCGCCGGCCCAGGGCCCCTGGAACTGGCAGACATGCGGGATGCCGGCCAGGCTCGGATGCCAAAGCGGCACGGCGCTGAAGAAGGCGTGGTGGGAATGCACGGCGTCGAAGGGGCCCTGCTCGGCCAGGATCGGCTTGATGGCCTGCATCGCGCCGAAGAGACGGGCCGGGCCGCGCGGCGTGGTGAAGCGGCGCAGCTTGATGCCGTTCACGTTCTCCTCGAGCGGATCTTGCGGGCGCAAGCGCGGGACGACCACCGTGACCTCGTGCCCCCGTGCCGCCAGGCCGGCCGCGGCGTCCGCCATATAGCGGCCGGCCCCGCCCGGGTTGTCATGGAACCACTCGAGGCCGATGGTCAGAACTTTCAAGGGGCGTCGCTCGTCACGTACCAGGGGAACCTCGCGGGGTAGTATACCCCTGTGCCCTCGTCGGGCGTATGATATGGCCATGATCCAGCTTCAAGACCTCTACAAAATCTACCGGAACGGCAACCAGGAAATCCGTGCGCTGAACGGCGTGTCGCTCGAAATCGCCGAAGGCGAGTTCGTGGCGATCATGGGCACGTCCGGCTCCGGCAAGAGCACCATGATGAACATCATCGGCTGCCTGGACCGCCCCAGCGAAGGCCACTACCTCCTGGACGGGCTGGACATCACGAACTACCTCGATGACGACCTGGCCCGCGTGCGCAACCGCAAGCTGGGCTTCGTGTTCCAGAGCTTCAACCTGCTCGCGCGCACCTCCGCCGTCGCGAACGTGGAGCTGCCGCTGATCTATGCGAGCGTGAAGCCCGCGGAGCGCCGCCGGCGGGCCACCCTGGCGCTCGAGCGGGTGGGGCTGGGCCAGCGCCTGGATCACAAGCCCAACGAGCTCTCCGGCGGCCAGCAGCAACGCGTCTCGATCGCCCGCGCGATCGTGACGGAGCCGCGCCTGCTCCTGGCAGACGAGCCGACGGGCGCGCTCGACTCCCGCACGACCGAAGAGATCATGGACCTCTTCCTCGACCTCAACGCCGGCGGCATGACCGTTGTCATGGTCACGCACGAGCCGGACGTGGCGCAGTACGCCAAGCGCATCGTGCGCTTCCGCGACGGCCAGATCCTGAGCGACGAGATCAACCCCGCGCCGCGCGGCAAGGGCGAGTCCGTGGCCTCATGATCGGCCTCTTGCTGGCGGCCGCATTGGCCGGCGCCCCGTTGACGCTCGACGCGGCCCTCCAGAGCGGCCTCGCCGCCAACCCCGAGCTCCGCCAGGCGGAGCTGGACGTGAAGCGGGCGGACCTGGCCCTGCAAGGTGCCGCCGGCGAGAAGCTCACGTACGCAGCGGACCTGAGCGTGGGCGACGGCTACGGCGCCTCCGGGCTGGCCGGTTGGAGCCCGCTGGGCGCCACCAGCATCGTGCCGGGCAGTGGCCAGATCCCCACCGCCAACGCGACGCTCGCGGCCCGCATGCCGCTCTTCACGGGCTTCCGGCTGGAGCGCACGATCGACCAGGCCAAGGTCGGCGTGGACGCCGCCCATTGGCAGCTGGAGCAACGCCGCCAGGACCTGATTTGGCGCATCACCCAGGCCTATTGGCAGGCCCAGCGCGCGGAACTGCACGTGGCGATCGCCACCCGCGCCCGCGACCAGGCCGGCCAGGCCCGCGACGTCGTGCTCCAGAGCAAGGCCATTGGCCGCGCCAACGCCAGCGAGGCCGACCGCGCGGAAGTGGGCCTGCTGAACCAGGAGGCGGAGCTGCTGCGCGCCCAGGACGAGCGGCTGGAGACGCGCGAGGCGCTGGCCCGGTTGGCCCACCAGCCGCCCGACGCCGCGCTGTCCGATCCCACGCCTCCCGCCAACCCCATCCCGGCCCCCGCGGAAGCCACCCAGCGCGCGGAAGCCAGCCGGCCGGACTTGTTGCTCTTGGAGGCCAACGCCCGCGCCACCGGCTTCGCCTGGGAGGCCTCGCAGGCCGATCGCTGGCCCCAGGTGGCGCTGGAAGGCGCCTACCAGCACGGCAACAACCCCTTTGACCCGGTGGCCCAGAGCCGCCTGGTGCTCTCCAGCCTGTCCGGCAACGCCTATGCGCGGGTCAACCTCAGCTACCGCCTGTTCGACAACGGGGCGATCGCCCGCACGATCGAGGCCCGGCGGCTGGAGCGCGACCAAGCCCTGGAGGCCGGCCGCGTGCTGCGCGAGCAGGTCCAGGCCGACGTGCGCCAGGCCCTGGCCCGCGTAGCCAGCGCCCGCAAGCGCGTGGCGCTGGGCGAGCGCAGTGTGGCGCTGGCGCGCAAGAACCAGACCTACTTGGAGAACCGCTTCAAGTTTGGCTACGCCCTGCTCACGGAGCTGAACGAGGCGCGCGTGAACCTCGTCACCAGCGAGAACCAGCGCGCGGACGCGGCGATCCGCCGGGCGAGGCGGTGGACACGGGGGCCGTGAAGCGCCTGAAGGGCGAGGCCCGGGCGGAAGCTGCCGAGCGGTTCCGGAAGGGGCGGTTGTAGGGCGTCGCGCGAAACTCACCCTCTCGCTGGAAGTCGCCCGGCAAGCGTTGCGAGCATTTGGGAGGACGTATGACGCAGGGCCGCCACGCAGTTACCACGAACCTCGCCGGCCGCTGGCTTCGTCAGCCCATCACCGCTGACATCTTTCTCCAGATCGGCAAAGCAAGAGATCGACTTCTGGCCTGCTTG
>JAQBPE010000107.1 GCA_028287685.1 Cyanobacteria bacterium RYN_339
ACGTCGAGGACCTGCTGGCGGATCTCCAGCAGGCCCTCGCGGCGGCAATTCCTGTAAAAGTTTAGGGTCTAGCGCTCTTCGACTTCTCGCTCGAAGAGCACCTCGAGCTGCTCGCGGTGGCGTTCCACGGAGGATACCGTGACGCCGCTGAGCAGCCCCAGCGGCATGATTTGGTGTGCGATCACGGTTTCATCCGGGTCACACGCCTCGAACTCGACATAGTCCTGGCCCACCCTGATGAGGCGGGCCAGGAAAGATTCTTGATGCGGTGCGAAGTACAGCACCACCAAACGTGCTTCATCCTTGAGCCGGAGCAAGCGATCGCGCAGGGTCATGCCTTGGCCTCCTTACTGGCTATATGGACGTCCCCAGGAGTTTATACCCGGGGAAGCGCGTTATCGCGAGACAGAGAGCTGCTGGCGACCGTTCTTGATGGTCTGGAGCGCGCGCCCGATCTTGTTTTCGAGCTCCGCGAGGACCTCGTCGGCGTACTGGTCGGCGCTCGCCTGCTGCTCGTGGATTTGGATGTGCGACTCGCGAATCAGGCGATCGGCCTCGGCCTGCGCCTGGCGGTAGATCTCCGTCTCGGAGACCATGCGCATGCGGTCACGCTCCGCGTTGGTGCGGAGCCCCTCCGCGTCACGCTGCGCGTCGGACAAGATGCCGTCGCGCTGGGCGCAAACTTCGGAGGCATGCCTGAACTCGCTGGGCAGGTCCTGGCGGATGTGGTCGATCAGATCGATCAGCCGGTCCTCGTCGATGATGATTTTATTCGTCAGCGGGACCTTGGGGCTGTTCAGAATCAGGTCTTCCAACTGGGTGAAGAGCTGCTCGAGGCGAATGGGGGTACCCTCCGTGCTAGGGGTTGCGTTGGAATTTCTGGGCAAGGCGCTGGGCCACGAGGCCGGGCACCATGCCTTCGGCGGAGCCACCGAGCGAGACCAACTCCTTGATAGTGCTGGAGCTCAGGAAAAGGTTCTCCGCGCTGGTCATCAGGAAAACGGTTTCCAGTTCCGGGTTCAGCTTCTTGTTGGTGAGGGCCAGCCGGAGCTCGGAGTCGAAATCCGATACCGCCCGCAGCCCGCGGATCAAGATGCTGGCGTTTTGGCGCCTGGCGTATTCCGCCGTGAGCCCGGAGAAGCTGTCCACCCGGACGTTCTTGAGATGACTCGTCACTTCTCGGATCATGGCCACGCGTTCTTCGTGCGGGAACAGCCCCGACTTCGACGTGTTCACCAGAACCGCGACGATCACATCTTCAAAGATGTGGCTCGCCCGCTCGAGGATGTCGAGGTGGCCGTTGGTAATCGGGTCGAAGCTGCCCGGATAGATTGCGGTGACCATGTTCTCTTGCTATGACGTAAAAAAGTAATCGATTGATAGTCTGAAACCGGCGCCCTGACTAGGATTCCCGTGTCAGTGACCAATTTCGCTCCTCATTCTAGCCGAGTCGGGCCCCAGGGGCAACCCTCACGATTCGGTCCCGTCCTTGGGGCAACATAACGACAGCGGGTGTCGGGGGAAGGGTTTCCCGTCGATCGCCTGGTCGTTTGAAGTTTTGCAAAGTTTGAGGCGTCCGTGCGGGCCGGGGTTGCCAAATCTCCGGGTGCTTGCCCATAATGTAGCGGCTTCCGGGCCTTCCGGACCGTCCACCCGTTTCGCAGCTAGCACCCAAGCAAAGACCAAGCAAGAAGGTTGACCATGGCAGAAGTTGATTTGTCGCGCCGCCAGTTCCTCAACACCGCCATCAATGCCGTCGGCGCCGTCATGACGGCGATCATCGCCGTTCCCATCGCCGGCTACTTCATGGACCCCGTGCTGCGCCAGGCCTCCGGGGCCGCTGGCACCTGGGTCAAGCTCGCCAGCCTCTCGGAGCTGGGTGACTCGCCCAAGAAGTTCACCATCTCCGCGGAGAAGGTCGAGGGCTTCATGAAGCAGAAGGTGGCCGCGGACGTTTACGCGTTCAAGGACGGCGACAAGAACGTCGCCATGTCCAACACCTGCCAGCACCTGGGCTGCCCGGTTGCCTTCAGCGACAGCGACGGGAAGTTCCATTGCCCGTGCCACGGCGGCGTCTACGACAAGCAGGGAACCAACGTCGGCGGCCCCCCGCCCCGCCCGCTCAGCCGCTACGAGACCAAGATCGAAGGTTCCGACCTGATGATCATGCTGACCTAACATCAGCCCCGAGTTTCGAGGGGGGCCCCCATGGGTCCCCCTTTTCTTATGAAGGAATCCCTTTATGTCGAACCATGTGACCGCTCCCAAGGGCACCAAAGACATTTTGCCTGCAGATGCCGGTCGCTGGCAGCACGTCGAGGCCATGGCCCGCGAGCTGTTCAAGGCCTACCGCTACCAGGAGATCCGCACGCCGGTCTTCGAGTCGACGGACCTCTTCCAGCGCGGCATCGGAGAGAACACGGACATCGTCGGCAAGGAGATGTACACCTTCGAGAGCAAGTCGGACGACCCCACGAAGCGGTTGTCGCTGACGCTGCGCCCCGAAAACACCGCTGGCGTGGTGCGTGCCTACATCCAACACAAGCTCTTCGCCCAGCCACTGCCGCAGAAGCTCTGGTACACCGGCCCGATGTTCCGCTACGAGCGGCCGCAAGCAGGCCGCCAGCGCCAGTTCCACCAGCTGGGGGTGGAGGTGTTGGGCTCCGATGACGCACGCTGGGACGCGGAGGTCATCGTGGTCGCGACCGATTTCCTGGCACGCCTCGGCCTGCCGGCCTTGGAGGTCCAGCTCAACTCCGTGGGGGACGATGCTTGCCGGCCCGCTTACCGGGACACCTTGCAGGCCTACTTGCGGTCCCACCAGGATGCGCTTTGCGAGAACTGCCGCACGCGCACGGAGAAGAACCCCCTGCGCGTGCTGGACTGCAAGGTGCCCGCCTGCCAGCCGGTGGTCCAGGCTGCGCCCACCATCACGGAGAACCTGTGCGACGGCTGCCGCGGCCACCAGGCCGCCGTGGAGGGCTACCTCACGGCCGTGGGCGTGGCGTTCAAGCGGAACGACCGGCTGGTCCGCGGCCTCGACTACTACACCCGCACCGTCTTCGAAATCGTTTCCGGCGATCTCGGCGCCCAGAACACCGTTTGCGCCGGAGGGCGCTACAACGGCCTGGTCGAGGAGCTGGGCGGTCCGTCCACGCCGGCTGTCGGTTGGGGATTGGGGCTGGAGCGGCTCTTGATGCTATTGCCCGCGGACGCCACGCCGGCGACGGGCCTGACGGCCCTGATCATGGCGACCCATGGCGCCGCCGAGCCCGTGGCGTTCCGGCTGGCGCACGACCTGCGCGGCCAGGGCCTCGCGATCGATCTCGCCAACGGCGGGAAGCTGGACAAGCAATTCAAACAGGCGGAGCGCCTCGGCGCTCGTTACGCCGTGATCCTGGGGGAGGACGAACTGGCGAAGGGCGTGGTCTCGATCAAGGACCTCACCACCCGCGAACAGCGCAGCGTCCCGCTTGATGGTGTGAAGGACGCGCTCAAGGGCGCTGTAGCCGGAGGGAAATAGGCTTGAAGAAGTTCATCGTGGTCGCCGGCAACATCGGCTCCGGCAAGACCACCCTCACGCGCTACCTGTCGCGCTACCTCGGCTATGAGCCGAACTACGAGTCCGTGGACGGCAACCCCTACCTGGCCGATTTCTACACCGATATGGACCGCTGGAGCTTCCCGCTCCAGATCTACTTCCTGGGCAAGCGCTTCGAAAGCCACCGCCAGATCGTGGAGGGCAACATGAGCGTGATCCAGGACCGCAGCGTCTACGAGGACTGCGCGATCTTCGCGGAGAACCTGCGCCGGAACGGGCAGATGACGGATCGCGACTTCGACAACTACCACCAGATTTACACGATCATGGGCAACTACTTCCGCCCGCCCGACCTGGTGGTCTACCTCAAGGCCAGCCTCGACACGCTCAAGCGCCGGATCGCGATGCGCGGCCGTGACTACGAGGCGAGCATCCCGGTGGAATACCTCTCTCAGCTCAACGGCCTGTACGACGAGTGGATCGAAGGCTGGACCGCCAGCCCGGTGATCACCTTGCCGGCCGACGAGCTCGATTTCGTGCACAGCAGCGTCGATTGCGTCAGCATCTTCGACCTGGTCGAGAAGGCGCTCGACCTGCCCCCCACGCTCCCTGGCCTGGTGGCCCGGCCGGAACGCGCCGGGTTCTAAGCTTGACATGCGGTTGCACCCCTTCTAGAATGCTTGCACTCAAGCTTCAAGGGGCGCAGCCGCCGGCCTAGGCCGGTCATTTTTTTGCCCGGCCCGCTCGCCCCGTAGGAGGAATTCTTGGCCTTAGTGGTCGACCACACCCTTGTCGTCAACGTCCTGAAGATCACGGTCATCGACCTGGTGCTCTCGGGGGACAACGCGGTGGTTATCGCCATGGCGGTGCGCAGCTTACCGAAAGATATCGCCCGCAAGGCGTCGATCTTCGGTGCCGCCGTCGCCGTCACGCTCCGAATCGGCTTCACCGCCGTCGCGGCCCTGTTGCTGCACGTGCCCTTCTTGCAGGCCGTCGGCGGCACGATCCTCTTCTGGATCGCCTACAAGCTGCTGATCGAGGAAGAGGAAGGCGAGGACCGCCCCGGCGAGATCCGCGACTTCTGGGAGGCCGTGCGCATCATCGTGCTGGCGGACCTGGTCATGAGCCTGGACAACATCCTGGCCGTGGGCGGCGCTGCCGAGGGCAACCTCTGGCTGATGCTGTTCGGCCTGGCCCTCAGCATCCCGCTGGTGCTGTTCGGCTCGTCGATCCTGGCCTCCTTGCTCCAGCGCTGGCCGGCGCTCGCCTACATCGGCTCGGGCGTGTTGGCCTGGACCGCGGGCCGGATGGTCGTCCACGACGAGATCCTCCACAAGTACTTGCTGCAGCTGAACATCCCTCAGATGGAGATGGTGCTGCCGGCCATTGCAACGGCCGTCGTCATCGGCGCCGGCTACCTGGCCAGCCAGCGCAAGGCTGCGGAGCGCGCCTCGCGCCCCGACGACAAGTCGACCCCGGTGGCGGAAGCCGCGGGCAGCGAGAACCTCTAAGCTAGGCTACCACCAGCTGAGGTTGATCTTGTCGAAGCCCTTCACGGCGACGGTGATCACCCGCTCGAGGTAGGTCTGCTTCAGCACCGGCTTGGCGTGCGCCTCCCAGTCCTTCTGGAAGACGTCTTCCCAGCGCGCGGCCGCGGCGGGCGACACCACGTCCGCGCTGGTCTCGCGGAAGGTGTGGAAGGCCTGGTAGGTGAAGTTGGTCGAGCCGAGGATCACGCGCTCGTGGTCGATCACGGCGGCCTTCATGTGCATCTCCTGGTGCGGCGCCTGGGCCACGTACCACTTCACCGGGACGCCCGCCTCGCGCAGGATGTTGGTGGTGAGCAGGTTGGGCGTGCCGTGCAGCTTGACCTTCTTGAAGGCCGGGAAATACTTGTCGTAGCTGGCGTTGGGGTCCGCGATCACGCGCACGTCGACGCCACGGCGGGCGGCCTTGACCAGCTCCGCGGCCACATCCGGGTCGCCGAACTCGAAGATCAGCACGTGGACGCTCTTGCGGCTACCTGCGATCGCATCGAGCAGCCCCTGGCGCGTCGTCTGGCGATCGATATCGGTTTTGAGGATGCGTGCCTGCCCTTCCGAGGCCTCGGCCACGCCGTAGCGCGCGGCCGGCGGCGCTGCCTTGCCGAAGTCCGGCAGGGCAGGGCCATCAAGGCGCCAGGTGGCGTCGTGGGTGGCCGCGAGCTCCGTCGCCACGTCGCCCGTCAGGCGGAAGTACGCGTCGTGGTTCATCACGCCCACGTCGATCAGGTTCATCGAGCCGACCATCGCCACCTGCTCGTCCACCACCAGGAACTTGTCGTGGTCGATTTGGGTGGCGTTTGCCAGCGGGTGGCCGTAGCGGCGCGGCAGGTCTTGCAGCGGGTAAGGCTTCACGCGGATGCCCTGGTCCAGCAGGTAGCGCATCACGGGGATGATTTGGGTGTGGGGCTCGCCCGCCAGGCCGAAGCCGGGGTCATGCAGGATGCGGACGTCGACGCCGGCCTTCGCCTTGGCCACGAGCAGCTCGGCCAGCTTCTGGCCCTGGCTGCCGCCCAGCATGAACAGGTCCATTCGGATGGTGCGCTGGGCGCTTTGCAGCGTCTGGACCACCGCGGGCAGGATTTCCTCCGCGTCGAAGAAGATCTCGGCCTTGGTGGGGGTGTAGGCGGTGTTGTAGGGCGGGTGGTAGTCTGCGGGCCCGGTGGGGGGAGCGACCGGCGCCGTTTGGCCGCCACGGGCCAGCGTGCCCATTTCGTCCCAGACCGCGCGGTAGAGGCCGAGTTGCTCCGCCGCGTCCAGCTTGCCGTCGCCGTTCCGGTCGAAGGCCGCGACGTCGGTCGGCTCGAGGCCTGTGTCGTTGGCCGCCAGCGCCGGGGTGTTCCAGCTGACCACCTCGGCTTCGCCGGCCGAGCGCGCCGCGGCCATCACGCGGGCAGCATCTTCCGCCTTGGGTGCGGCGCCGGTCAGGGCGGGGCGGCCGCAGGCGGCAACGAGCAGGGTGAGGCAGGCGAGGGAGAGGTGGCGCAATCGCATGGGGTACTTTCCCCGTGGAACGCCCGTGCCTTGTGGGTTTAGTAATTGCTTTATCGCGCCTTAACTTTTCCCTAACCTCCAAATGACGAGGCGAGCCCCGCATGGGACTCGCCTCTACGTGCAACTATGGGACATTGATTGGTCTAGCTACCTCCTGCTATCCGAAGAACGCGGCGACGGGACCGAACTTGAAGCCTTCCGCCGACAGGTAGCTCCGCACCTTGTCGCAGGCATCCTCCGCCGTTACGGCCGAGACGATCATGCTGACCTTCGGCTGTTTCTCGCGGGGACCTTCGACGTTCTGCGCGACCACCAGCCACGACTTGAAGAAGACCGACCCATAAAACCCCATGGTGACTCACCCCCTTTCCTACCGATTGGTTATGTAAACCAAGATGCAGAAAGCCCGCATCCCGAGTCAGACGTGGTGCGACTGGCAGGATGCGGGCTGGATGGGCTAGGTTGGGTCTGTATCTCGTTTATAGCACGAGAAGTCCTGGAATTGCGTGATTTCGGGCATACTGCCCGTTAAATCGGTGTCAAATGTGCAACAAATCCAAAGCCGCGCGGGGTGCAGTGCTAACGGGATAAATTGGCTGAAAGAATTCGTTACTTGGTTGTGGGCGACAAGGGTCCAATTGCCCGGATGGCTCAAACGGTCTGCATTCGGCGTACATCGGCGCGCTGTCAAGGTGTCCGGCAATTATTACGGAATGTAAATTATTGCGTTTCTAGAACGCCTGTTCTATAATTGTTAGTTGAGGCTTACTATGCAGGCGTTACGGGGTTCGGCTTCGCGATTATGACTCCACTCGGACGGTCGTCGTCGTCATGCGTTATGTAATCCATGATCCCGCTGTAGACCGGCTCCAGATCTGGATATTTGGCTTGCGCGTCGTGGGACCGTCGAGTATAATCACCCCAGATCCGGGTTGGGCCGAAATGTAGGCGATGACGCCGTTTCCACCACCGGACCAAGAAATTTAGCAGATTGCGCAGCCGCCGGTTGGTCTCCCCGACCACCGGCGTCTTTGCCCCGATTCCTCCCAAAATTGATTGCCTTCCCAAGGAGATACCGCGGATTATGTTGAGTAAGAACGCCATCACGGTTTTGGAAAAGCGCTACTTGCTGAAAGACATGCAGGGCAAGCTCTCCGAAACCCCCGAAGGGCTGTTCGAGCGCGTTTCCAACGCCCTGGCCGAGCCGGAGCGTAAGTACGGGGCGGACGACGCCGAGGTCAAGCGGGTCTCGAAGCAGTTCTTCGACCTGACCTACAACCTGGACTTCCTGCCGAACTCCCCCACGCTCGCGAACGCCGGCACGCGCACCGGCCAGCTGTCCGCCTGCTTCGTGCTGCCCGTGCCCGATGACCTGGCGGGCATCTTCGAGACCATCAAGCACGCCGCGCTGATCCACCAGACGGGCGGCGGCACGGGCTTCTCCTTCAGCCGCCTGCGCCCCAAGAACGATCTGGTACAAAGCACCAAGGGCGTGTCCAGCGGCCCCATCTCCTTCATGGACGTGTTCAACGCGGCGACGGAGAGCATCAAGCAGGGCGGCATGCGCCGCGGCGCCAACATGGGCATCCTGCGCATCGACCACCCGGACATCCTGGACTTCATCGCCCACAAGGAAGACCTGTCCAAGCTGACCAACTTC
Source organism: Cyanobacteria bacterium RYN_339 (assembly GCA_028287685.1). Lineage (GTDB taxonomy): Bacteria > Cyanobacteriota > Sericytochromatia > S15B-MN24 > JAQBPE01 > JAQBPE01. The sequence goes on from JAQBPE010000107.1 coordinate 8,237, forward strand.
AACATCTCGGTGGCCGTGACGGATGCCTTCATGGTCGCCGTCGAGGCAGGCACCGCCTATGACCTCCTGAACCCCCGTTCCGGCGAGGTGGCCGGGCAGTTGGACGCCCGCACGGTGTTCCGCCAGGTGGTGCAGCGTGCCTGGAGCACGGGCGAGCCGGGCCTTGTGTTCATGGATCGCATGAACCGCTACTGCCCCGTCCCCTGGATGGGCGGCTATGAAGCCACCAACCCTTGCGGCGAGCAGCCCCTGATCCCGTACGAGAGCTGCAACCTGGGCTCGATCAACCTCGAGCGTTTCGTCATCGGCGACGCGGGCGAGCGCCGCATTGACTGGGAGCGCCTGCGCGGCGTCGTCCACGTCTCCACGCACCTGCTGGACAACGTGATCGATGCCAACAAGTACCCGATCCAGGAGATCGAGGACGTTACGCACGCCACCCGCAAGATCGGCCTGGGCGTGATGGGCTTCGCCCGCATGCTCTTCCTGCTGGGCGTCGGTTACGGCACCTCCGAGAGCTTCGCCGTGGCGGAGCAGGTCATGAGCTTCATCGACTTCGAGTCCAAGGTGAAGTCTATTGAACTGTCCAAGAAGCGCGGGCCGTTCCCCGGCCGCCTGGGCCACGAGGCCGAGTCCAACGCCTTCTTCGCCCGCTTGTTGCTGGAGCGCCAGGAGCAGGGCAACCGCCACCCGGAAGCCCGCTTCGCGGACCTGATCCCGCAGATCGAGGCCCACGGCATCCGCAACTCCACCACCACCACCGTCGCGCCCACCGGCACGCTGTCCATCATCGCGGACACGTCGGGCGGCTGCGAGCCCGTCTTCGCGCTGGCCTTCAAGCGTTGGCAGGCTGACACCCACATGGTGGACGCCGACGGCGTGTTCATGGACCAGGCCAAGGCGCAGGGCTTCTACAGCGAGGCGCTGATGGAGGCGATCGACCAGAACCACGGCACGTTGGAAGGCCTCCAAGGCTTCGACATCCCGGAGAGCGCCACGCAGGTCTTCCGCACCGCGCATGACATCTCCCCGGAGGAGCATGTGCGTCTGCAGGCCGCGTTCCAGCATTACAACGACTCCGCCACCTCCAAGACGATCAACTTCTCGGAGTCGGCGACGGCGGAGGACGTGGAGACGGCCTACCGCCTGGCCTGGGAGACCGGCTGCAAGGGCATCACCGTCTACCGCAACAACAGCCGCCAGTTCCAGCCCCTGTCGGTCTCCAAGAAGGAAGCGCCGGTCGCGGAAGCGCCCGCTCCCCAGCCGGTCGCCGCGGCGGCGCCCACGTTGCGCACGCGTCCCCGCCCGGAAGACCTGTACGGCTACACCCGCACCACCCACACGGGTGACGGCAAGCTGTACACCACCGTCAACTACGACGAGTTCGGCATCCGCGAGGTCGTCACCAACATCGGCCGCTCCGGCGGTACGCTGTTCAGCCTGTCGGAGGCCATCGGCCGCCTGATCAGCCTGTCGCTCCAGCACAACGTGCCGGTGGAAGACGTGTCGCGCAGCCTGATCGGCATCCGCGGCGCCAACCCCTACGGCTTCGGTGCGAACCAGGTCCTGAGCATCCCCGACGCCATCGGCAAGGTCCTCAAGGACTCGCCCCGCCAGCTCGGCCAGGTGCTGGTCGCCCAACCGACGCATGCGTCGGTAGCAGCTGCGCAGCCGGTCAAGATGGGCGCCGACCGCTTCGGGCCCGACGCGGTGCACATCTACGGCGAGAGCCCGGAGTGCCCGGAGTGCGGCAACGGCCTCGAGTTCGGCGAAGGCTGCGTCACCTGCAGGGGTTGCGGCTACAGCAAGTGCGGTTGACGCGCCCTAAAAGCGTTATGAAACCGGGGGTCCTCGCTCTTGCGGGGACCCTTTTTTCATGCGGGTCGCCCGGTGCGGATCTTGGAGAAGGGCGTTGGTGGCCAGATCCACACCGATCGCTGGAGATGATCATGTCGAGATCCCGGAAACGCAGGCGGTTGCTTGTTCTGTGCCATATGAAGGGATATGGCTCGCAGGTTTACATGGGAGGAGATCGGGCCGGGATGGGCGATCGCCACACGCTGATCTCGAAAATTCCCTCCCCATCCCCGTTCAAAACCCTTGCATGCCATAGGGGCACATGCTAACGTGGTCACCGCAAGGGAACA
>JAQBPE010000117.1 GCA_028287685.1 Cyanobacteria bacterium RYN_339
GTCACCCTGGTTGGCTTCGGCACCTTCCAGGTGCGCGAGCGCGCCGCCCGCGAGGGTCGCAACCCCCGCACCGGCGCCGTCCTGAAGATCGCCGCGAAGAAGGCCCCCGCCTTCACCGCCGGCAAGGGTCTGAAGGAGACCGTCGCTGGCGCCAAGGGCAAGAAGGTTGCCGCCGGCAAGAAGTAAGCTTTAACCAGCTGAAAAATGGGCCCCCCGGATATCCGGGGGGCCCAACCTTTTTGGGAACTTAGTTGCCTACGAGGTAGACCGGGGCGACACCCACCGACGTGGGGGTGGCGATCGCCGCGCCCTGCACGTTGAGCGCCTGGGTCACGGGGAACGGCGCCGTGAGGGCCGCGTTGCCGGTGCCGCTGGACCAGACCACGGCCAGGCTCTTGCCGTCCGCGCGGCGGAAGCGGTAGCCCTGGAGACCGGCGCCCGTCACCGCACCCACCGGGGTCGCGCCGGTCAGCTGCTTGGTGGCCTGGGTGAAGGCCGTGTAGCCCTGCGTCTTCACGCTCATGGTGGCGTTGTCGATGATGCCGATGCTGTTGAAGCCGGGGTTGGTGAAGACGGCCCACTGGACCATCTCGACGTCGCCCAGGCCCAGGCCGGTGGCGAACACCTTGGCGACGTAGTTGGCTTGCTCCGGCTGGTTGGTGGAGGTGAAGCCCGTCTCCGAGCACGACCAGGTCTTGCCCGTGACGTTGCGCGCCGTCATCTTCGCCTTCATGGCGTTGTAGCGGCCGAGGAAGCCCCAGGCGCTGTTCAGCACGCCATTGGAGCTGGTCTTGTCCGTGCCGTAGGCATGGAAGTCGACCACGTCGAAGTAGGCGGCGCCGCCGTTGGCGAGCACGGCGTCGAGGTAGCCCTCGTAGCCGAGACCGCCCAGCGTCACGCGGGCCGAGGCGTCGATGCCGCGCACGACGGTCGAGCCGACTTTCAGAAGCCGCACGTACTCCTGCACGGTGCCGTGCCAGTAGCGCGGCGCGCCATTGCTGGTGCCGGTGGCGCCGGCGCCCAGGTCACCCGACGGGTAATCCGGCTCGTTCCACAGCTCCCAGGCGCCGATGCGGCCCTTGTAGCGGGTGACCATGTCGAACATGTAGGTGGCGAACTTGTTGGCCGTGTTGGGGCCCACACCGGGCTTGTACACGTCCGTACCGTCCGCGAAGATCGCGCTGGCGAGGCCCTTGGGCACGCCGCCGGCGGTGCCGTCGGTGGAGGCCCAGGCAGGGGTGTCCGTGATCATGGCCTGGACCTTCACGCCCATGGCGGCGAACTTGGCGACCTTGTCGTCGAAGTAGCTCATCCAGGTGACGTACTGGCGATCGCCGATTTCGATGTTCTTCCAGTTGAAGCCTTCGCGGATCGTGTTCATGCCCAGTTCTTGCATCAGGGCGTAGCCACGGGTGTGGGTGCCGTCGGCGGAGCGGGGCACGCTCTGGTTGCCGAAGCGGGTCGCCACGGCGCCCGAGACGGGGGCGGCGGTCGGCGCGACGGTGGGGGCCACGGTCGGGACGGCCGTGGGTGCCGTGGTAGGCGCGACGGAGGGCGCAGCCGACGGGGCGGCCAGCGTGCCCTGGGGTTGCAGCTCGAAGACCATCACGCCGGCGCTCTGGGCGTTGTAGGCCAGGCGCACGTAGCGGCCGTTGGTCCCGGTGGGCAACGAGCGGGTCTCGAGGTTCCAGGTTGTGTTGGCGGCGGCGGCGCCGACGGTCTTGTAGGTCGTGCCGTCGTCGGAAACCTGGATGGCGAAGGGTTGAGCGGGCTTGGCCTTGATGGCCACGGCCGTCAGCGAGCCCGGGGCGCCGCGGTCCAGCGTGAGCGTGGGGGCGGGCGACCCAGGGGCCTGCCATTCGGTGTTGGTGTCGCCGTCGACGGCGCGCGCGGCGACGTAAGTGCCGGTGGTGGCGCTGCCCACCACGGTGGAAATTGTCGTCAAGCGGCGAGTGGGCTCCACGTCGGGAGCGGCAGCATCATCAGCCGGAGCAGCTTGGGCGGGAGCGAGATCTCCGGGGGCCTGGACGGGCGTGGTGGCCGTCGGGCTCTGGCAGCCGGCCAGCAACGCCAGGGAAGCCGCGACGGCAGGCAACAAGCGGGGGGTAAGGTTGGGGAACATTGAGAGTCCTTTCCAGGGCCGTTTGGGGAGAGGCGATGCCCCTCCCCGCGGGCTAACTAGCGGCTGATCTCGAGGATCGTGACGCTGGCCTTCTTGAAGGTCATGCCGGCCAGGTTCGGGGTGGAGGTGGCGACGGTGCCGTTGGCGCTATCCCAACCGGTGGTGCCGGCGAGGGTGTAGGCCGTGACGGCCGAGGGCGTGAAGCCCACGTTGACCGCGGAGGTGATGTCGCTGTCGTTGGTGCGGTTCAGGACCATCACGTAGGTCTTGGAGCCGCTGGTGGCCGCCGAGAACGAGAGCTTCGGCATCACCACGGAGGCGGACGCGCCGGTCACGGTCTTGGTCGGGATGCCCGTGCTGGTGGTGGCGACGATGTTGTCGCCCCAGTGCTCGGCCAACATCTTCTGGAACTTGAAGATGGCGGTGGTGTTGTTCGGGTCGTTGCCGATGAAGAAGGCGGAGTCCGACATGTCGCCGTGGTCCATCGAGAACTGCACGGAGGTGCGGATGTCCTCGTTCATCGCCAGCAGCAGGGTGTCCGCGGAGTACATCGCGCCGAACATGCCGCGCGAGCGCGTGGTGTCGGAGTACATGTTGTCGAAGAACTCCGTGTTGGCGAGGAAGACGTCGCGGCCGCCGGCGTACTGCTTGATGGCGGGCTTGATTTCCTTCTCGAGCTTCTGCTTGCTCCACTCGTTCTGGGCGATGATGGTGTCGAGGTTGCCGGCGATGGTCAAGGGCCACGACGGATAGCCGTGGAAGATCAGGAAGTCGCAGTCCGGGCCCATCGTGGTCAGGATGTTCTTGACCGTGGTGGCGCCGCCGCTCCAGCCCGTGCCGAACCAGTTCGAGTTGGTGGAGGCCACCGCGCCGATCTTGATGGGCACGTCGGACTTGGCGCGCATCGCCTGGGCGAACTGCTTCGCGCGGGTGGCGTAGGCCGTCTCCGTGGCGGCGTACTGGGCGTGGCCGCGGACGATGTCCCACGAGATCTCGTTGCCCATCTCGAACATCTGGACGTTCTGCTGGGCGATCGGGTGGGCGGCGCGGTTGGCATCGCCGGCATGGTTCAGGAAGCTGACGTAGCGACCGGCCTCCGCGGCGTCGGAAGTGCCGAAGTTGACGACGTGCATCTGGTCCGCGCCCAGGCCGTTGGCTTCCTTGAGGGCGTTGCGGATGTCGTCGTAGGGGTAGGCTGTCTGCACGTCCCAGGTCTTCTCGAAGTGGAAGCCGGTCATGTAGGCGGAGTCGTTGCGGCCGTCGGTGGGGCCGTGGCCGATGCGGTACAGGTACTTGTGCTCGCCCCAGGTGGGGGTCAGCTCCTTCATCTTGGCCATCTTGGCCGCGCCGTTGG
>JAQBPE010000189.1 GCA_028287685.1 Cyanobacteria bacterium RYN_339
CTTCGTTGGTAGTGGTGAGGACACTTGGCTGTGCGCCAAATGCCGGAAGCCAGTTGCGGAGTGCGTGACGCCGGGAGATTACAAGGGCAAGCTCATCAGCTGCCCGCACTGCAACGCGAGGAACTACGCGATATAGGTCGGTATTAGCCCTGCCCTGCCGGCCGGCGGAATGTGGGTTGATGGAGACGAAGTATGTTGGATTCCACTTGTGGACGCTCTGGACACGCACTGCTGGTTTGAATTGTCACGTTGGGCTAATGATGCGTCGCGTGGGCGGGATGCATCTGGGGACGTGTGGTGGATGTGTCGCAACTCGACACCTAAACCTAAAGGCTCCATTCAAGCTGTTATGATAAAGAGAATGGTTGCTTGGCCCTTGGCAACGCCAGTGCCGATTGAGAACTACAGGCGGAGGATGGCATGCCGACGGGCGCACGCCGGTATTATTCGACTAGGACTGGAAAGTTCTCTGGCCGTGAGGACCTCGACCTCAACTGGCTGGGGAAGATAGTCGTTTCGATCTTTGATCACTTTGTCCAGCTCCAGTACTTTGAAGAGTACTTCGGCAGACCTTGCGTGGACGACGATCGCGATGGTTTGATTGGTTCCGATCCAGTTACTTACGGCTTCATCGCCTTCCGCCGTGGAGGTCTTTTTCCAATTGATCGTACGAAGACCTATGACGAAGTGGACTGCTTCGACTTGATCGAGTTCCTCTTTGACCATGTTTCTAAACCCGTGGATGGCTGGTACCACTCTTATAACCAGTGCGGTACGCATTATGAAACGTTTGACCGTGATGCCGGTCGCAAGGAATTCCGGGACAGGGTCAACCTTGTATTAGAGGATTACACGAATGGCTGGCAGTTATCGGAGCTAGGTGAGATTCAAGCTTGTGCCGATCCTGGGTTAGATACTCTACTGGATGCCCCGCTACCACCTGGGGACGAGCGAAACGTGAACAACCGCGTTAATGCGGCGATCTCGAAGTTTCGTCGGCGAGGGTCTACTTTAGATGACCGGCGTGATGCCGTCCGTGACTTGGTGGATGTACTCGAGTTCTTGCGTGCAGATGCCAAGAAGGTGCTCTCGAATAAGGATGAGGACGACCTTTTCAACATAGCGAACAATTTCGGAATCCGTCACCACAATTCGAAGCAGAAGACGAACTACGATCCAGCAGTTTGGCTCAGCTGGATGTTCTACCACTACCTAGCCACTATTCATGCTGTCATTCGATTGGTCGAGAGGGACAACTGAGAAGGCTCTTCGAGGGCTGTAGTTCGCTACCCACTTGAGTAATTAGGGTCAGCGGCGGACCCGATCTCACGTAGAGGCGTTGCCGCTGAAACGGGCGCCAGTTTGGGCGCCATCTCCCCGCGGCGGTCCTGCGTCTGGCTTACTTGGACGAAGTCGCCACCGGGTTAAGATGGAACTGGGCCGACACAGAGCGGTCCTCGTCCGCCTCGCCGGAACTCCCCGAAACGGTGCCTGGACCGCTTTGAAAACTGCCGCGCCGCAAGGTGCCGTGGGTTCGAATCCCACATCCTCCGCTCGTTTCCGGGTTTTCCCTGTTCGTCCCCGGGGAAATTGGGTTCCACTTTGGGCGCCACCTGTCCCGAACTCAGGGGCGGTGAGCCGAATTCCGGAGGTCAACGCTGTGTGCGACTTACACTCGGCGCAGGCGTGGGGCGGTCATCGCAGCGAGTGAGACCTTGTTGATCCAGAACATCATCTCGGGGTTGAACTGGCCGTTCTGGGCCTCCAAGATGGGTCCTTGGAACGCGACGGGCATCGCTTTAATCGCCTTGGCCCAAGCAGCATTGGCGGTCAGTGCGGTAATCACGCTGGTCTTGCTGGCACGCCGTCAATGGCATAGGGCGCTTTTTTGCGCGGGCGGAGGGGTTGCTGTCGCCGCCGTGCACTTTGTCGTCGCCCTGGGACTGATGCAGAGCGTGATCGGGGGCGGGCATTGAGGAACTTGGGCGTGTTGCCTTCGGCGGCACTTGTCACTTCGCAGGCAAACGAACGTCGGTAGCCAGCCAGAATAGCGAACAGGAGCCATCCGAAGTGGTTCGGATGGCCCCATTGGCAGACGACACCTAGCGGAAGAGCATCTGCTCCAGCTGGTCCGCCGCCGCGCGCTGCATGGTAGGCAGCACGTGGGAGTAGGTATCGAGGGTGAGTGTGACCGAAGGGTGCATCAGGCGTTCGCTCACGATCCAGGGGGACAAGTTGGCCAGCAGGAGCAGCGCCGTGCATTTGTGCCGCACTTTGCATGCTAAGGTGAGGCCGTGGTACCCGACGACGACGCCCAGGTGGTCCAGGCAGCCCATATCGAGCCGCTGATCTATACGATCCGGGGCCAGCGGGTCATGCTGGACGAGGATCTAGCCCGCCTTTACGGCGTTAAGACCCAGCGCTTGAACGAGCAGGTCAAGCGCAACGCTGGTCGGTTCCCTGCGGACTTCATGTTTCAGCTCACGACCGACGAGTACCGAGACTTGATGTCGCAATCTGCGACATCAAGGTCCTGGGGTGGGCGCCGAAAGCTGCCCAACGCCTTTACCGAACACGGGGCCGTCATGCTAGCCAGCGTGCTCAATACGCCAGTCGCCGTGGAGGCGAGCGTGCAAGTTGTACGCGCCTTCGTGCGTATGCGTCGCTTGTTGGTTTCGCAGGACGAGCTGACCCGGCGACTCGCCACTGTGGAGGACCGTGTAGGGGTTCACGATCGCGAGCTGGAAGCCGTGCTCGATGCCATCCGGCTTCTGCTCGACTATCCTGCGCCGTCCAAGCGGACGATCGGGTTCAAGCGGCCGGACGAACCGCATGGATTCGCCGACCACGACTGACCAGATACGTCCACAGGTTGGGCGCCGGTTTGGGCGCCACCTCCCCACAGCACGCTCGCCTCAGCCCAACTTGGCCAACTTGTCCGCCGTGGCAAGGTCGATGTGCGGGGAGCCATAGTGGCCTCAGGTGGCCTCGCCCGAACTCCTCGAAACAGCGCCCGCGCCGACTTGAAAACATGTGAGGTGTCAAAAGCCTCCGTCGGTTCGAATCCGACACCCACCGCTGACCGGACATTGCAATTGAGAGGCCCATCTGCGCGAGCAGATGGGCCTTCGCTTGCTGATCTGGTCATCCGAACAGCATCGCCTCCAACTGGTCCGCCGCCGCGCGCTGCATGGTGGGCGGCACGTGCGAGTAGGTGTCCAGCGTCAACACGATGGTCGAGTGACCGAGCCGCTCCGACACAATCTTCGGGTTCACGTTGGCCGCCAGCAGGGCCAGGCGCACGTGTGCCGGAGGTCGTAGACTCAGAACCCCCGGGGAAGGCCGGCCCGCTTGGGGATGGGCTCCAAGTGGACATAGTCGATGACGCGGCACATGCCACCGGCCTGCAGCTTCATGATGAAGCCCGCGAGGTCTTGGTCGTCGTAGCCGTTCCTGTACAATGCTCGCTCCCAACCCCTTGTGGAGTGACCGACGTGCTGGCATCGTTGTCCCTGACCTTTGGGCAGTCGCCCTCGGAGCCGAGCGCCCCGCCCGCGGACAGGGGGGCAGAGGGCGACGCGCTCCTGCTCCTCCCGTGATAGCCCCCACGCCAGGCCTGCCGCGCGTGCTACTGGTCGAGGACGATGCGCTGCTGCGCGCCACGCTGCTGGCCTGGTTGCAGACTGCAGGCTACCCAGTGGCCGCGGCCCGCGACGGTCACGAGGCGCTGGCGCTGGCGCTGGAACAGCCCTTCGACGTTGTCGTCACCGACCTAAAAATGCCGGGCATGGACGGGCTGGCCTTGCAGGAGGTGCTCGTTGCACGCCTCCCCGACGTCGCCTTCATCTTCCTTTCCGGACAGGCCACGATCGGCGACGCGATCGAGGCCCTGCGTGAAGGCCGAGCCTTTGACTTCTTGCAGAAGCCGCTCGCGACCTTCACGGAGCTCGGCCGCGCGATCGGGCGCGCCTGGCAGCATCGACTGCGGGCGGGCGCGTCGGCCGCAGTCGCCTTGCCTGCACCGGAGTCCCCCGCCTGGTCCAAGGTGCTGGCCTACATCGACCGGCACTTCCGGGAGCCGCTCTCGCTGACGGACGTCGCCGCGGCGCTGGGGTACACGCCGTCCTACTTGACCCACCTGGTCAAGCGCGAGACTGGCCAGACCGTCCAGCGTTGGATCATCAGCCGGCGCATGGAGGAGGCGCAGCGGATGCTCGCGGGGTCGGACATGCCCGTGACGGCGATCGCCCACGCCGTCGGCTACACCGACCCCAACCACTTCGTGCGCCAGTTCCGCCAGCTCATGGGCGTGCCGCCTATGGCCTGGCGCCAAGCCCGCGCCGCCCAGCGGGCCGCGCGGGCCGAGGACGAGCCCGCCGGCCCGGGGATCGCTTAGCGCGGGGTCTGGGACAAGCCCGACGGCACCGGGCCGGCGGGCGCGGGTCTAGGGGTCATACCAGAGCGCCGTGTGGTCCGACGGCCAGGGCTGCATCATGATGAACGGGCACGCATCGCTGGCGTTCGTCGAGACGCCGGCGCTCTTGGTCGCGACGTTCCAGTACCAGGGGCGGCTGTCGTCCAACTGGTTGAACTTGGGGCCGAAGTCCGGGAAGACGTAGGCGTCTTCGTAGTCCACGCCGAAGGGCTTGGGGTCATGGTCGTGGAAGTAGTGGCCGAGCTCGGAGAGCCCTCCGGGCTGCCAGTCTTGGGCCCACGTCAGGTTCGGGATCCCCGTGGCAAGCTGCGCTGCGGTCCGGCTCGCCGTGAGCACGCCCTGGTACGGCGGCAGCGCCGCCACGGCCCACTGCGCGACGGGCAGCAGGATGCGCGCGCCCAGCCTGTCGTGCTCCAGCGTGGTCCGCCACAGCCGGGACGGGCTGGCGACGGTGCCATTGCCTGCCAGGACCTGCTTCTGCACGATCGTGGTCCAGACGACGGACGCCATGGGCGCGCCCGGCGCGGGGGAGGCCCCGGAGGCCGCGGGGTCGACGGCTTGGCCGGGCAGCGCGTTGAGCTGCACCTTGGCGGCGGCGCCCGCAAGCCCGTCGTACTTGCCCAGGCTCATGCTGTCGGTCTGCTGCAGCACGCCGCGGAGCATGCCCAGCTGCTTCGTGCGGTTGTCCCGGTAGCGGCCCAGCATGGCGCCGATCTCGGCGTCGGACGCCTTCTTCTGGACCATACGGCTGTAGAGGATCCGCACGGCGCTGAATTGCGCCACGTCCCAGGCGTTCCACCAGGTCTGCACCTGCTTCGCCTGGTCGTACGTGTAGAAGTACGGCGTCGGCGCGTTCACCAGCTTGTCGTACAACACGATCGCCCCGTCGCCGCTGCCGGTCGACCCGCAAAGCGCGTTGTTCCAGGCCTGGAGCACGTTGCTGTAGTGCTCATCGATGTAGACGTCGAGGTCGGCCAGCAGGTCCTTCCGGTCCAGCGGTGAACCCGCCAGCGCCGCGTCGGCGATCGTCGCATCCACATGATCGTTGGCCGCCAGGAGCGGGAGCAGGGTCGTCGCCTCGTAGTTGGCATACGTCCCGCTGGCCTGGCTGGTGAGGATGCTCGTGGCCGCGTCGTCGTAGGCCGACTTGAGGTCGGCGATGTCGGTGCCGAGCTCCGTCAACCCGTCCTGGATGTCCTGGAACTTGTTGGCGTCGGTGGTCGGGAAGCCGATCAAGCTCAGCGCCTGGCCCAGGATGCCCGACTTCAGATCGTTGACCTGCTGGCCCAGGGCGGAGTCCCCGACCCTATCGGCCGCCGCGCTCAGCATGGCCTCCCCCAGCCGCTTCACGAGGCCTTCGGTGATGAAGCTGCTCAGGTCGCGCAGGTGGTAGGGGCGAACGAACGGGTGCTTCCCGCCGGCGTCGAGCTCCGCGATCAGCGCCCGGGCGAGCGCGACATGGCCTCCCTGGGCGTCGGCCGCCCCTGCAAAGGCCGCGGGGTCGAAGGCCGCGGGCAGGTGCGGGACGTCGGCCACGAGGTCGACGTGCGGCGGGATGGCCAGGAACGCCTTGACGGCGCTCGCAGCCTGGGTCAGGCCCGCGCCGGGGTGGGCGTCGAGGTAGGCGCTGACGAGCGTCGGCAGCGGACCGGGCGCGACGGGGAGGCCGCCGCCGCGGTACCCGCGGACCTCGGCCCGCAACTCGCCGGCGAACGGCTTGCCCTGGACCTGGCCGCCCGTCGCGACGACGCGGAAGGCCGACGGCAGGTCCGCGGCGTGCAGGACGTAGGCGCCGGCGGCGTTGGTCGTGGCGGCGCCGCCCGACACGGGGATCGGCGCGCCGTCGAGGCGTACCAGCCGGACGGTCGCCCCGGCCACGGGGAAAGCGGCCGCCACGATGCCATGGAGCAGCGCCGGGCCGGCCGCGACGGCCGGGGCCACCTCCGCGGGCAGGATCACCTGCGCGGGGGCACAGGCCGACGCCGCGGCCAGGGGCACGAGCGCGGCCAGACAAGCCACGCGAAGTCGATGGGACATGAGAGGGAGCTCCCTTCGGGTGTGTACTAGTACCACAGCAGCGGTTCCTTGTCCTTGGCCGGGTCCTTCGGCTTGTAGTCATAGAAGAGGAGGCTGAAGCACTGGTAGTCCCGCGTCGACTGGCCCCCGCTGACGGCGGCCACGCGCACGCTGCCGTCGCGCAGGTCGTAGATCCAGGCATCACGGCGGCCTCGGGCAGACCCGGTGGTGTCGGGGTCGAGCGGCAGCTGGTCGAACTTGGTGGCCGTTAAGCTGGGCCAGACGTCTCCGTCCCCCCAGTGGACGCCGATGGTGGTCAGCGGGTAGGTGGCCTTGTGCAAGAAGTGACCCAGGTCGTTGAAGCTGGCGACCTCCCACGGCGCGGCGACATGCGTGATGCCGCTGGCGTTGGCCTCGATCGTCGTCTCGTAGGTGTCGTACACGCCCCAGTTGGCGCGGATGCCGCTCCGGTCGTTGAGGACGGCGGTGTCGCTCCCGATGAGGGGGAAATCGCCGGAGTGCCACGTCGAGGGCTGGAGCACGCTCATCCAGTAGCGCGGCTTGCCGTTGGGACCCTTGCGTTCGACGAGGATCGGCCAAGGGTGAGCGTCGTCCACCTGGAAGTTGTGGGGGCCCGGGATGGCCGCGAGGGGGGTCTTGGTCGACTTCAGCCCGAACTGGTGCACGTCGGTGTACCCGTCGGTCAGGACCGTCCCGCGCAGCAGCTTCAGCTGGCCGTCCCGGTACGTCTGGTAGTGGCGCATGATCGTCTGGGTCGCGCGGAAGGGGTCGGGCGGCGGCTTGACGGCCGTGGGGCCGCAGGGCGCCAGCGGCGAGGCGTTGACCCGGGCCAGCCTGAAGCGCACGGCCGTGAGCTGGTTCAGGTCCCACATGTTCCACCAGCGCTGCACCGCCAGCGCTTGCTCGTAGGTGAAGAAGTTCGGTGAGGGCGCGTTGACCTTCTTGTCCCAGAGCGCGATCGCCCCGTAGCCGCCCATCCCGTCGCCGGCCAGCGCGCGGTTCCAGCGCTCCTGGAAGTCCCCGCTGTAGTGCAGGTCGAGGTACTCGTTCACCTTGCCGGCCAGGGCCACGCGGGCGTCTTCCTCGTCGGGCTCCAGGTGGGCGATGTCCTGCAGGTTCTCCGTGACCCAGTCGTTGTCGACCATGAGCTTCTGGAGGGTTTCGGCCTCCCATACGTTGTAGGCGCCCCCGTCCAGGCTGGCGACGATGTGGGCCGTCGTCTGGTCGACGTCCTTCTTCACGTCCGAGACCTGCTGGGCCAGGTCGTCGATCTGCTTGCGGATCTCCAACAGCTTCGCCTGGTCCTTGTCGCCGACGCCGGCCGCATCCAGCAGCTTGCCCATGGCCTCGGAGCCGAGCTTCTCCGCGATCGACGTGAGCACCTTCTCGCCCAACCACTCCAGCGGGGCCGCGAGCAGTTGGGCCTGCTGGAGGCGGTAGGCGTTGGCCGTCCCGAGCGGGTGCGTGCCGCCGGCGTCCAGCTCGGCCACGAGCTGCTTGGCGTAGCGGAGGTGCCCGCCCAACTGCTCGACGTGGGCGGCGTAGGCCGCCGTGTCGATGTACTGCGGCTGCTTGACCAGGTCCCAGCCCAGGTTGAAGGCCTGGGGGATCTTCAAGAAGGTCTTCACCGCCGCCTGGGCTTGCGCCAGGGACCGGTCAGGGTGGGCCTCCGTGTAGGCGCTGGCGATGGTCGTGAGCGGGTTCAAGGGCGCGCTGCCGGTGAACTGCTGGTGGGCGCGGATCTCCGCGCGCAGCTCGCCCACGAACGGCTTACCGTTCACCGTGCCGCCCGTCGCGACCATGCGGAAGTCGGCCGGCGTGTCGGCCTTGGGGATGAGGTACACCCCGTTCGCGTTCGTCACGTCGGCGTTGGTGTCGACCGTGCCCAGCGGCGTGCCGTCGAGGGCCGTGACGCGGACGGTCGCGCCTACCAAGGGCCCGTCGACGGTCACGAGGCCGTGGATCACGCCGCGGAACGCGGTGCCCGTGGCGCCCGTGGCCGCGACCTTCACGGCGGCGCCGCCCGGCGCGGGCGCGATCGTAGCCGCGCAGCCCGCGCTGGCCGCAACCGCGAGCGCCAGCGCCCATGTGCCCCACCCCGCCTTGATCCTTGGCATCCACGCGCCTCCACCACCTAGTCGTTCCGAAGGCGCTCACTGTAGCGCCGTGGGAGGAAGCGGCCAAGGGACGGCATGTCGTTGCCGTAGGCTTATTTGTCGATCGCCGCGAACGGGACCTCGAAGAAGAAGGTGCTGCCGACGCCGACCTGGCTCAGCACGCCGATCTCGCCCCCGTGCGCCTCGACCAGGGCCTTGGCGATGAACAGCCCCAGGCCCACCCCGTCCGGTCGCGACGCATCAACCGGGTCGAGCACGCCGAAGCGCTGGAAAAGCCGCGGCAGCTGGTCGTCAGCGATGCCGGGGCCGGTGTCCGCTACCTCGCAGCGCAGGCGATCGCCGCTTGCCGCGACACGCACGGCGATGCTGCCGCCCTCGTCCGTGTAGCGCACGGCGTTGCCAACCAGGTTCCGGACCACCTGCTTCAAGCGCTGCCGGTCGCCCTCGACCGTCGGCAGCGCCGCCGCCACGTCGCCCACTAGGGCCTGTAGCTTGAGGTCAGCCTGCGGCGTGAGCTCCGCCAGCGTGTCGTCGAGCACGTCCACGAAGGCGAATGGCCTGGGGGCCAGCCGGAACGTGCCCGCCTGCAGCTGCCCGGCGTCGAGCAGGTCGTTGACCAGGTAAAGCAGCTCGCCAGCGCTGGCCCTGATTTGGCGCAGCGCCAGGTGGGCAGCCGCGTTGTCAGCGGGTGTCGCATGCGCGACCAGGTCAACGGCCCCGAAGACGACCGCCAGGGGCGTCCGCAGCTCGTGGCTAACGAGGTTCAGGAACTGGACCTGCATGGCCTGGGAGCGTGCGAGAGCTTCCACCTGCAGGTGCAGCTGGTGGGCCTTCTCGTGGCGCTCGAGCAACTCGCGACAGAGCGCGAGCTGGTCCGTCAACGCCACCAGCAGTCGCCGGTCGCCGACCGTGTAGCCGAGCCCGGACTTTTTCGCGCCCACCAGGGCCATGCCGATCGTGGCGTCGCGGGTGCGGATCGGCAGCACGAGCGCGGCACGCAGCCCCCCCAGGTCGATTGGATCGCGGGCGATCGCAGGCACCTCCGGTGGAGGCAAGGGCAGGGAAGGCTGGGCCGCCGCCTCGCCCAGCGACGCGGTCAGGTCGCCGTCGCGCTGGTAGAGCGCCAGGGCGCTCGGGGCCAAGGCGACATCCACGTGGTTGACGAAGGCCGCATCAAGCGCCGTGGAGGCGAGGGCATCGCGCGAGGCCGTGACGAAGGAAGCCATGACCTCGTCGAAGCGGTAGGTCGTGCGGAAGAAGGTCGCGTCCAACCAGGCCCGCAGGCGATCACGCCCCTGGGCGTATGTCCACGCCACGACCACCGTCGTGACGAAGTGGCCAATTGGCGTCTGCCCGCCAACGACCAGGCTCACGATGTTCAGGATCAGAAGGTAGACCGCCGTCAGGCAGGTCGCCAGCACGGCGTAGGTGACGGTGCGCTGGATGAACAAGTCGATTTCGAACAGGCGGTGGCGCACGATCGCATAGGCAATGGTCAGCGGCAGGATGAGGCCCGACAACGGTACAAGGTCGTACACCGGGACAGCCGCGCCAACCAAGGGTGGCAGCAGCATCGCGAGGCCCGGCACAAGCGTCAGCGCCCCACCCCAAAAGATCACGCGGGCATGGGCACGCTGGAGCTCCGTGCT
Source organism: Cyanobacteria bacterium RYN_339 (assembly GCA_028287685.1). GTDB lineage: Bacteria > Cyanobacteriota > Sericytochromatia > S15B-MN24 > JAQBPE01 > JAQBPE01. Next base: position 10,239 of record JAQBPE010000189.1, read on the forward strand.
GGTGCGCAGCAGCGCAACCCAGATCGTGGCTCCGAGGATGTACAGCAGGCCAATGGCCGCATAGAGGTTCGGCAGGAAGTGCGTCAGCCAGCGCCATTCGTCCGTCGGGTAGTAGGCCAGGCAGAAGCCGTTGATCGCAAGCCACAGCAGGAGGTTGGCCGCCTGGAAGCCCAGCATGCGCTCTGGCAGTACCAGGTCGAAGAAGCGCACGGCGAGCTCTGCGCCGAAGAAGCCGACAGCCGTCCGTCCCGGCACGTAAAGCCAGGGGGAGCTCATGTGGTATGTGGCGTGCACGTCGAAGATGGTCAGGTACATCAGGCCCACGGCGATGCACAGCCCGAAGTGCGCGCGCGCGGTGGCCGAGCCCGGACGCAGCAAGGACACGCATACACCGAGCACGAGGAAGAGGATCCCCGTGAGCCAGTAGTCGAAGGTGAAGCTGACCCAGTCGGCCCAGGCGTAGCGTTGGGTCGCAACGGTCTTGGTCAGGGGCTCGTGGCGGCCATTGGGGTAGAACCGTTCGAGGTCGTAGGTCAGGGGGGTGCCGACGGGCAGGCCCTTGACGATGCGGTCGAGCATGGCGCCGGACGTGACGGTCTGCCCCTGGACGCGGTCGATGCGGTCGAGCGCGTGCAGGCCTGCCTGGGTGCCGGTCCAGTGCGCGGGTAACTGGGATTCTACGGTGCAGTCGGACTGGACGGTGAAGCCAGGGAACGGCCGGTCGATCCACGGGATGTAGACAACCAGCAAGCAGGCCGCGAGCGCCCCCACGGCAGCCACGACTGCCCAGAAGGCCGCGCGAGTGAGCCAGGCCATCGCAGGCGTGGGGTTAGGGCGTTGCAGGCGCATCGCCGAGCAGGCGCACTGGCGGGTTGTGGCGCTTGGAATCCATCTTCCTCGGACCCTCCGTGCGCCCTATACCCGGTTGAGGACTCAGCGTCCTGGCCGCCTTCACGCATGGCCGATGTTCGGTGGCTGCACCGCGGTACGACTTCTTTTGGGCGCCGATTTGGGCGCCACCTCCCCACGGCTGCCCTGCCTCCGGCGATCCTGGCTGAAGTCGCCGCCCTGGTAAGTTCAAACTGCGGCGACGCAGTGCGACCTCGGGCAGCGTCGCGGAAACTCACGAGAGCGGCGCCTGGGCCGACTTGAAAACTGCCGCGCCGCAAGGTGCCGTGGGTAGCCTCCGGCATCGGCTTCGCCGTGCGAATCCCACATCCTCCGCTCGTTTCCGGGTTTCCCCCGCCCATTCCCCGGGGGGCGCCACTTTGGGCGCCACCTGTACCGAACTCTGGCTCGGTGAGCCGAACAGCGGAGCTCCAACGAGCCAATCACCGGCAAGGTCTGAAATCAGCTCGAGGTACGCCTAGACCGTCAGTGGGCTTCGAACCCGTACGCCCGCTCGACCCGGGCGATGCGCACCTGGAAACGGTCGTACCAGCGAGCGCGGCCCTCGCGCTGGGCGTCAAGGTGGTCGGCGTTTGCCTTCCAGGCGGCGATCGCCTGTAGCGAGGCCCAGTAGGAGACCGTGATGCCGAGGCCGTTCGCGTCGCGGGCGCTCTCGATCCCCAGGAAGCCGTCCTGGGTGCGGGCGAGCGCGCCCATCTCTTGGGACATCTCGTCGTAGCCGGTCGTGTCGGCCATGCGTGAGGTGAAAATCGCGGCGTAGTAAGGCGGAGCGGGCGTTGCAGCAGGCATGGGACAAGCTTACCATGCCCGCTGGGACACGGCAGCTGCGCGTGCCGGTCTACACGTCGGTGTAGCCCTCCGTTCAACGGGTGATAGGGCCGCGTTCAATCGGGCGCCACCTCACCGCCACTCCCTGGTCCGCGAAGCCCGAGGTGGAACGCCGCTTCGGCAACCACCTGCCGAGCCACATAGAACCCGTTGCGGCCGACGCGATCGCCGTTGTAGAACAACAACAAGCCCTCGGGGCCCCGTTGGACCCAGGGGAAAGCCTGGGCCGGATCGCCATCGAGTGCCAGGCCGGCACGGTCATCCTGGCGGTCCCACGTGACCCCGTCTGCGCTCTCGGCGTAAGCCAGCCGCGAGCCTTCGCCGCGGTTGGCGCCGAACCACATGCGGTACCGGCCGTCTTCGTAGACAACGCAAGGGCGGGTTAACGTGCGATCGCCCTCGGAGAGGGGAATGGCCGGCGTCTCTTCCCGCCGCCACGCAAGCCCATCTTCGGACGTGGCGGTGCGGATGTGGTAGCTCGCGCTCAAACTTCCTGCCTCCTCGCGCCACGGCAACCCGGAGGAGTACCACATCCGGTAGCCCCCGTCGGGCAGTGGCAGCACGCAAGGTCCCTGGACCAGCACGGGGTCCAGCTCGGTGCGATCCAGCACCGGCGCCCGGGTAATGCGCTCGAAGGTGAGCCCGCCGTCCGTGCTCTCCGCAACGCCGATAGCGGCGTAGAACATGGGGGAGCGGGCGCCCGAGATCCAGCCGCTGTAATACAGGCGCAGGCGATCGCCACATTGTACAAGCGAGCCAGGGTAGACGCCGCAGTCGTCGAAGTGCCCTGGCTTGCCGACCGTCAACGCGGGCACGTGCGCGGCGGCGAGCACGCGCACAGGGTCCGCCGCGCTTACCTCAACCCAGCCGATCGCGCTACGGTTCAACGCGTCGCGGCAGGCGAAGTAGACGCGTAGGCGCCCGCCGGCCAACGGCCACACGAGCGGCATCGCGGCGTGCGTTCGGGCCCAGGGCCATTCACCGTTCGCGCCGTACACGAGTCCCAGCTTGGTCCAGGTCGAAAAGCTAGTCATGGCGAGGTAGCCTACCATTTCTGGCCGGGAATGGCGTGCCGAACTTCGGCGCGGTTGCACGCCGGGACCCGAAGCCCCGCCGCCGCCTGGTTGAAGCGCCGCACGGAGGTCGCCCCTGGTCGGCGGCTCACGCCTTCGCCACCCACCAGGCCCCGACCAGGACCACCAGCACCGCGAGCCCCGTCAGCGTCTGGCCGGCCCACGATCTCGGCCGCCACTGGCTCCAGCCGGCGACCAGCCCCAGCGCCACGCCAGCGACGCCGCCCAGCAGGTGGGCGAGCACATCGGTTTCCGCGCTCGTGCCCAGCACCCCCAGCAGGGCCAGCGCAGCCCCGAGCCCGGTCCACGTGGCCCGCGGCCCGAGTTCGCGACGTCGGGTCCGCATGGTGGCCAGGCCGCCCAGGATGCCGATGGCGCCAAAGACAGCCGTCGAGAACCCGACCGAGAGGTGGTGGCCCTGGTACATCCAGGCTGTCGCAATGTTTCCGGCGACGCCGGCCGCGACGACGAGCGCCGCGCCCCAGCCCACGCCGATTGCCCGCATGACCGCGGCCACGACAATCACCCCGATGCCGGCGTTGGACACCACGTGCGCGAGGTCTGCATGGAGCGTGAGGGCGGTGATCGCGCGCCACCACTCGCCGTGGAGCACGCGATCGGCGTCCGAGGCCCCGGCGCTGAACCACACGGCGCCGGCACGGTTGGGCCCGGTGACGGCATAGAAGGCCATCAGCGCCACCGCCAGGGCCACGGCTCCGGCCACCGCATGCCGGGTGGCCGGCTCCTCGTCGAGCGCCGTGTCGGCGACGCGGTCACGCCGGGCCTCGGCCTCTTCGGCCTCGGTGGCTTCCAGCTCGGCCCGGGCCTTGGCGGCCTCGTTGCCCCGCACGTACAGGGCGAACCCTCCCTGGACCCGCGTGATCAGCGGGTGCATCCCGAGGGACAGCAGTACGAGCAGCCAGCCCTCGACGCGGCGGCGATCGGGGGTCGCCGCCAGGAGCACGGTGGGGGCCTGCTCGGGAGGGTCGTCGTGGCTACCGTCTGGCATCATGCTCCAACCTACCCTAACCATGGAGCACGGGTGCCTTGGTCGACATTGGGGCCTCCTTTGCCGCTGGCCCGGCTTCGCCAACGAGCCTTGCGATGATCACTTACTCTTAGTAAGTCCTGGTCGCAGCATAGCCAATATGCTTACTAAAGTCAAGTAGGTAACGAATAATTAGTCTTGGGTATGAGCCCTGTCTTGGCCGTCGACGCGCACCCTTATAGCGGCCTGGGGCCGCAGCCTGTGGTCTGCTGGATGAAGGGAGCCGCCCAGAACGGCTGGCCGTTGCGAGTGCCCACCAGGTGTTGGCTGGCCGCGTCGAAGCGCAACGTGTAGCGGACGGGGGTAGGCTGCGCCGACGGGGACTCCGCGGCTTCGCCGCTCAACTGCAGCGCGCCGCCCACGTTGGTGCCCGTGACCTCTTCCGTGAAGGCAGCGCAGGGGCCGATGCAGGCCAACACGGAGCCCTTCACGCTGGTGCCGTCCTGGGTCAGGTTCCAGAGCCGGAAGGGGTTGCAGGCCACGACGGGCCCCGGCGGCGGCTCGTTGGCGTCACCGAAGACCCAGGAACCGCTCAGGTTGCCGACGGTGACCGGGCTGCTGGGGGCGGGGGAGGGCGAGGGGCTGGCCATCACGGCGGGCGAGGGGCCGGCCCCCGTGGACACGGCCAGGGTGCAAGCGCCTAGCTGGGACCAGCCGATGAGGGCCAGCAGGGCTGCCAGGGCGGGGCGGGTCATCGGCGGCCTCCTGGACGCGTTCCAGCGTCCTCTCGTCACTCTAGCACGGCGCAGGGCGGAGTAAAGCGGGCGATCGCCCGGGGCGGGACCGACTTGAAATCGGCCACGCCCCGGGGGGTGCGCTCGTCCGGCACTCAGGCCCGCTTGAAGGTGCAGGCAGTCGCCGGGCTCTCCTCGCCCATCTGGACAAACATCCGCCAGTCGAGCGTGTCCGCGTCAGGCATGCGGGCCTCGATGCGCCAGCCAAAGGGCTTGCCCTCCCAGTACCAGGTGCCGGTGACGTCGAACACGACGCCATCACGCAGTGCACCAGTCAGGACCATCGGGCCCTTGGGGGTGTGGAAGGAGTCGACCCAGGTCAGGTGGGCCTTGTCGTGGTCCCCGTCGAAGCCCAGAATTGCCAGGCCCACCGCGGTCTCGTCGCCGTGCTTGCCCTCGTAGCGTACGAGCACCGCCTCGCCTTCGGCGGCGGGCTCGGCGGTCAGTGTGAAATCGCCTTCCTGGGGCGGCGTGCCCGGCTCCATCCAGAGCGTGGTGCGGCCGGTCCAGCGCCCGGCGAAGGCAGTGAGGCGCGCGAGCGCCACTTGCTTGTCCATTGTCGTAGCTTCAGTCATCGGACTCTCCTCGTTGGCGTACCCCAGGATCGTAGGGCCAGCGCCCCGGGATGTAAACCGCCCCGCTCTGCCTTCAGGTCCTCGCTGGCAGACACCTCCAGGCTCGGCTACCCTCGCGCGGCTCCGGGCCAGGCAGGCGCTGGAGGCAGGTGTAGGGGAGTGTGTGGGCCTTGGGCTTGTTGGACGAAGACCTGGCCCGGCTGTACGGCGTGAAGACCCACCGCCTGAACGAGCAGGTCAAGCGCGCCTTCGTGCGAATGCGTCGCTTGTTGGTTTCGCAGGACGAACCGAGCCGGCGACTCGCCACTTTGGAGGACCGTGTAGGGGTTCACGATCGCGAGCTGGTAGCCGTGCTCGATGCCATCCGCCTTCTGCGCGACTACCCTGTGCCGTCCAAGCGGAAGATCGGGTTCATGCGGCCGGACGAACCGAATGGACTCGCCGACCACGACTGATCAGATACGTCCAAAGGTTGGGCCCCCGCCTCGAACAAGGCCCGCACGCAGCTTCCGGCGCGGAACCAATGGGCCTATGATCTCGGAAGGAAAGAAGGGGATACTCATGCCGAAATCGAGCTTCACGGTGGCCGCCTTGTCCTTGATCGTGGGGGCGGCAGGCGGCGTGGCCGGGGCCTATGGATACTTACACCAGCAAGCGCCGGAGCTGGCCGGCGGCGGCGGTGGGCCGGCCGTGGAGCCGGTCGTGGCGCCGGCGAAGGTGGAAGTGCTCGCGCCGACGCGGCCGGACGGCGTGGTCCAGTTGGTCCGCAACGTGCGGGGCGCCGTGGTCAACATCGACGTGGAGTCCGCGCGGGTGATGGCGCCGGACACGATGGACTTCTTCGACGAGGGCAACACCCGCTCTCGGCGCCAGGTGGTGCGTGGCGTGGGCAGCGGCTTCGTGATGGAGCACGACGGGCTGATCGCCACCAACAACCATGTGGTGGAAGGGGCCAAGGTCCTGAACGTCACATTCTACGACGGCAAGAAGTATCCGGCCGTGGTGGTGGGTACGGACCCGTCTACGGACCTCGCGGTGGTGCGGATCCGGGCGCCGCGCCAGGCAGGGTTGAAGCTGGCCACCCCGGAAAGCCTCCAGGTGGGCGAGTACGTGGTGGCCATGGGCAGCCCGTTGGGCCTGCAGCAAACCGTGACCATGGGCGTGCTCTCCGCGTTGGACCGCGACATCGGGATGGACACGCGGGTGGGCTTCCTCCAGACCGACGCACCGATCAACCCCGGCAACTCCGGCGGCCCCCTGATGAACCTCAACGGCGAGGTCCTCGGCATCAACAGCGCTGTGGCGCAGTCGGCCCAGGGAATCGGCTTCGCGATCCCGGTGGGCACGCTGCGCAGCGTACTGCCGCAATTGGCGGCCGGCGTGAGGGCGGACAAAGCTTGGTTCGGCGCCCGCACGTCCAACGTCCCCGGCGATCCTGCGCGGATGACCTACCCTCGGCGCACGGGCGTGCTGGTCACGGGGCTGGAGCAGGGAAGCCCGGCGAGCCAGGGTGGCCTGCAGGCCGGCGACGTGCTCGTCCAGGTCAATGGCCGCCCCATCGAGGACTCCGGCACGCTGATGCAGGTGTTGGCGCCCCTGGGCGCGGGTTCCCAGGTCACCCTGGTGGTAGCGCGCCTGGGGGCGGCGCGCACCCTGGCGGTCACGCTCGGTACGCCGCCGCGCGGCTAGCGTGGGACGAAGTCACGCCCAATTTCCCCGCCCGCTGCCGGGGAAATTGGGCGCCACCTTGGGCGCTACCTGGCCCGAACATGGGCCCGCGGAGCCGAACTAGTGGTATAACGGGCTGATGCAGACGCCCTATCCCGAAACGCTTGAACGTGTGGCCGCCTGGCGTGCCGATCCAGAGGTTGAAGCCATCGTATGGATCGGCTCGCGGAGCCGGGGCCTGGCCGGCGATGACGCCGACGACGACCTGGAGGTCTACTTGGCGCCCGCGGCGTTCGCGCTGGTCGATCCGCTGGACAGCTTCGTCATGGAGCCCGCGCCCGGCTCCGATCCGCCGCGGTTGATCTACGACGCACAACTGACGACGCTGGCCCAACTGCAAGCAAAGGCCGCGTCCAGCAGCGACCCCGACCACTGGACGTACGAGCGGGCGCAGGTGCTGTTCGACCGCACAGGCGTCGTGACCGAGGCCGCGAAGCAGGCGGCCGTGATGGCGCCGGCGTTCCGCCGCGCGCGGATCCAGCATGGCACGCTCGACGCCCTGATCGCGGTCAACCGGATCAAGAAGTCGCAGCGGCGCGGGAACGAGGCCTCGACGCGCATGCTGGTCGCGCGAGCGGTCAAGGCCCTGTCCCGGGTGGTCTTCGCGCTGGAGGGGCGCTGGGTGCCGCTCGACCATTGGCTGGAACCGGAGCTGCGCACGCTCGGCGGGGAGGCGCCGCTGCTGCTCGAGGGCCTGCTCGGCAGCTGCTACCAGCCCTTGCAGGAGGCGTTGGAGCGCCTGACGCCGCGGCTCGCCGACGAAGGCTTCCCCGCGACCGACCGCGCGCGCTTCGGCGCGGAGCTAAGACATCCGGCCCGCGCCGCGGAGCGGGCGATCCACGGGCTCGACTGAGCGGCTCATTCTCGCGACCGGGCGATCGCCGCCTCGTCCCACCGCGCCATGTTGGTCGGCCAATGCCGCCGGGCCCGAGAGGCGTCGGGTCGGCAGGTGACGTGGGCTACGCGGGGTCGTTCGCCGTCAGACTGGCCGCCAGGCGGGCGATCGCCCACGCCACTCGCTTGGCCCGTCCTGCCTCCGTCTTGGGATGTTGGACGCGGTAGCAAAACGCGAAGCGTTCGGCCTTGGAGAGGGTGTCGAAGAAGGCCCGGGCGGCAGGGTGCGCGTCGAGCGCCGCCTGCAGGGCGGGGGGTACCTCACCCTTGCTTTGGGGCGCGTAGGCCGCTTCCCAGGTACCATTCGCCTTGGCCGCCTCCACCTGGGCGCGGCCGGCGGCCTGCATACGGCCTTCGGCGTCTAGCCGCTTGATGTGCTCGCGGTTGACCTGGGACCAGACGGAGCGCGGCTTCCGCGGCGAGAACCGCTGCAGGAAGGCATCCGCATCGTAGGCGTTCTTGGTGCTGTCGATCCAGCCGAAGCACAGGGCCTCGTCGAGGGCCTGGGCGTACGTGACGGACGGGAGCGGGTGGTGCTTCTTGTGGATCTTCAGCCAGAGGCCGGGCGCCGAGGCATGGTGGGTGTCGAGCCAGGCCCGGAACGCCTCTGGGTCGGGGAAGTTCAGGATCGGGAGGCCGGCGCGGATTTCGGGTTCCATGGCTGCGATCCTACCTTACTTTCCCGTATGCACTCAAGCTGCCATGGCTGCATTACCGCAGAATGGGCCACGAGGGCAGCGTGCTCCCTCTGGGCGCCGGCCACCTCACCGCCGCGTCCCGCCTCGGACGTGTCAGCGTCTCATTGGTTCGAGGTCAACGCCGAATAGATGCACGTCACCGTGATCAGCGAAAGCGCGGGCGTGAGCCATGGGGCCCACGGGGGGGGCAGCGCCTGATCCATCAACACGTAGCCGCAGCTTGCGGCCAGGCCAATGCCGCCGCCGATCCACATGCCCTGATACTCAACCTCTTTCGGGGTCCAGTAGAACGCGTCCTTGTCCCGGAAGCGGTAAGGCAAAGAGGCGATGTTTGCCCCGACGTACGCCGACCCCAAGGTGACGGCCCAGACCCCGAAGGGCGTAAGGATCGCCCGATCAAGCCGGCCGGTGGGAAGGTAGCCAACGGACAGGCCAATCGGACCGAACAGCGCGAACGACAAGAGAGCGTAGCGCTGAGGCGGCCAATCACCCATCGACAAATCGTGACGTGGTGACGGCGACGGCATTGGCGTGGCCCAGGCGGGGCCGCCTGCCAACGCGACGAGGAGGGCGAGCAAACACAGGGCACGGGCGGCGGGCATCTGCGTATGATATCAGACGGTTGCCTGGCTGGCGGCAGGATGACGCTCCTGCTTCTCCGATTCCCAGCATGACCATCAAAAGCGGCCATGCTCTCTTGGGTTCTCCTCGTTTTCGCCTCTTGGCTCGCCGCCACGGTGTCGGGTGCCGACTAGGGCGCTGAAGCCGCCAACGCCTATTCTGACGGGGCTCACGATTGCCTTGCCCCGCACAAGGGCAACGAATTTCGGGGCCCGGGGGGCCAAACTAGCCAACAACTTGTTGGAACTGACGGGCGGGTGGGCGTAGTCCAGCCGCGATGGTCTATGGGCCCCGACACCTGGGCGATTGGGCGACGGTGGCGATTGCGGCCGAGCGTGGCCGGGTAGAAGCGCACCATGTTGATGCTCGAGCGGCACTGCCGCGGGATGTTCGTCCTGTCCTGCCTGCGGAAGTACAACTACCAGGTCGAACTCGACGGTGATCGCGTGATCTTCTGGTACAAGGGCGACACCACGGCCAAGGTGCCGCTCGCCAACCTGGCACGCGTCCGGCTGGCGCCCAAGGGCAGGCAGACCATGTTCGTCGAGCGCGACGGGACCAAGTACTACACCACCGGGCCCGTCGCCCCGGAGTTCCTGCGGGCGCTCGATGCGAACGGCGTGGCGATCGAAGGACGGCCGCCCGTCGGCTAGTTTGGCGCACGCCTAGAGCGGATTCCAGACCTCTTGCAGCTTTGGCCAGACTTCGCCGGAGGTGAAGACCGGCACCACGTCGTAGTCTTCGAGGTAGCCGGCCAGGCCCATGATCATCCCTTCCCAGCCCGTGCCCGAGATTTTCTGCCAGGGGCCCTGGTCGGGCGAGCGGTGTTCCAACTCCAACATGGTGCCGTCGCCGTCGGGCGTCAGGCGGACCTCCACCTCGTCGTGGGTGTCATCGTGGTCGAACATTTCATTTTTGCCGTTGAACCGCCAGCCCAGCACCAGGCGGTGGGGGGCCTCGCAGGTGCGGATTTCCACGGTCCAGCTGATGGGGACGCCGTTGTCATGGATCACGACCGTTTCGCCCTGGGCGGGCCTACCCTCGATGCGAGCGAACCAGCGGTCGACGCGCTCGGGGGTGGTGATGGCGTCCCAGAGGTCGGGCAGCGTGGTGGGGTAGCGGCGGCGCAGCACCAGGGAACGCGGTTCGCCATTGCGGACCTCGCGGTGGACGGATTTCAGCCAGGCGGCCAGGTCGACGACTTTGCTCATGGGGCATCCTTGCGTGATAGGCCGCGCCTGACCTCGGTGTCCAGGGCGTCCAGATGGGGGGTCCAGAAGGCGCGCACGCGGTCCATCCAGGCGTCGACCTCGTCGAAGCGCTCGTAAGACGTGGCGTAAAGCCGGCGGGTGCCGTCGGCTCGAACCGTGACGAAACCAGACTCTCGCAGCACCTTGAGATGCTGCGAGACGCCCGGCTGGCTGATGCCGAACTCTTCCTGGATCGTGCGGGTGAGATCGCCTGCCGCCGCCTCGCCCCGGCCCAGTTGCTCCAGGATTCGGCGGCGAATCGGGTCGCCTAACACATCGAACGCATGCACGGGCTTAGAATATCAGGGTGAACTTATATAAGTCAACAATTATATTCGACCGGTTGCACCCATTGCGAGAAATTTATCCGACCGCCCGGTGCACGGGTGGATGCCAACTTGGGCGCCACCTCGGCAGCCCAGCCGGCGACACAGGTGGCGTGCCGCCTCGCGCTGTTCACCCGCGGGCAGAAGCCACAATACGGGCGCCGGCGCAGCGGCTGCAAGCGATTGAACCTGGGGGAAAGTCCCGCGCGTGGCGCGACCTTACAGGGCCGCGAGCGCCGCCTGGTAGTCGGGCTCCTGGGCGATCTCGCCCACCAGCTCCGTGTGGCGCACCACCCCCGCTGCGTCGATCACCACGATCGCGCGTGCCAGGAGCCCGGCCAGCGGCCCGTCCAAGAGCTTGACGCCGTAGCGCTCCGCGAACTCCGGGTGCCGGAAGCTCGACAGGGTGGAGACCTTCTCGATGCCCTCCGCGCCGCAAAAGCGCTTGGCCGCGAACGGCAGGTCCGCGGAGATGCACAGCACCGCCGTGCCCGTGAGCCCCGCCGCCTCCTCGTTGAAGCGCCGCACGGAGGTCGCGCAGGTCGGCGTGTCGATGCTGGGGAAGATGTTGAGCACGACCCAACGCCCCGCGAAGTCGCCGCGTGAGAGCTCCTTGAGGTCGACCCCGGTCAGCGTGAAGTCGGGCGCTGGCTGCCCGACGGCGGGCAATTCGCCCGAAGTGTGAATGGGGTTGCCTTTTAGCGTGACGGTGGTCATGGCGCGAGCTCCTTGTGATGACGGCGGCGAGGGCGGAATTATACTACGACACAGGGTGGCATCGGCCTGTCTCGCCGAAACTCCCCAGGCTGGTGGTTGGACCGACTAGAAAACTGCCAGGCCGTTTGGGCCCGGCCCACGCCGAATGCTGGAGCTGGTAAGATGCGAGGCGCCGCTACCCCTTTCAGAGGCCCCATGCCACCGACCGCTCGCTTCCTCGCCTGCACGCTCGTCCTCGGCGTCCTCGCAGGCTGCGACGCCTTCACGACAATCTTCGGGCCGTCGAAGCCGTTCGAGCCAATCGACTCCAGCCTCGATTGGGAGCTGCTGAAAGGCTCCAGCGGGTCCCAGATGTGGGATTTGGGCTTCGACGGCGACGGCAACCCCGTCGCCGCTATCAACGGCGGCATCGAGCGCTACACCGACGCCGACGCTTGGGTGGTGGTCGGCAAGACCGGGTCTCCCACGCTGCCCGTGCAGGGTATGGTCACGACCACCGATGGGACGTTGATCGTCTGTAGCCCGCCCGAGGGCAAGGTCTACAAGTTCCCCAAGGGCGCGAAGACCTGGGCCCCTGGGCCGGACGTGGGCGGCCGGCGGGTCTTCGGCATTGGCGTCTCCGGGGCCATCTACCTCGACGGCGACGACGGCGTCTACTATCAGGCCCCCGGCGCGGAGGCCGCGAAAAAAGTGGCCGACAAGCAGCAGTTCCAGTCCGAGCTCGGGGCTGCCTTACATGTGGTCGGCCCGGGCGACCTGCTGTACGGGGAGTTGGCGGACACCGGCGTGTTGCGCATCGGGCCCGCCGGCGGGAAGCCCGAAACCATGCTCGATTGCCACACCAAGATCCAGTACCAGTGCCGCGTGGACGCGCGCGTAGCCTACGTCGACCCGGCGGGTAGCCTCTACTACCTCTTCCAGGACACCATCGACCGCGTCAACCAGGTCTACAAGCAGCCCGCCGGCGGTGGGGAGGTCATACTGGTGGCCAACCTGCCCGCGGAGTTCTCCGTGGTGCGCGGCCTGGCCTTCGCGACGGACGGCACGGTCTACCTCGGCGGCTCCACGGGCGGCACCTCCGGCCCGGTGTACAAGTTCGCACCCGGCGATTCCAAGGGCAAGCTCGTCTTCACCCCGCCAGGCAACCTCTTCCGCGCGCCCGACGGCCGTTTTTACGCGCAGGACGCCAAGGACCGCGTCTACCGCTACAAGAAGTCGGGCGTGTAGAGACTCCTACAATGCATACTCCACGCCGCCCGCTTACGCGACTACAGACTGCTAAAGGTAGGTGAAGGTATGCGGCTCCCGAATTGTCCGTCCTGCCGTCGGCACGTCAAGGCCCACGAATCCGTCTGCCCGTTCTGCGGCAACGCCATGGCTCGTCGTGAGCACGGCTCGTCCTTCGTGCGGGCCAGCGGGATTGCCGCCGTTCCCCTCGCCCTGGTCGCCTGCCAGGCGACGGGCAGCCTGCCGGACGGAGTAGGCAACCAGCTTGGAGCGTCGCCGGGCCCCGTAGCGTCCAGCGCCGCCCTGTCGCCGGCACCCAACCGATCCGCCTCGCCGTCCCAGGTCGCGAGCGGTTGGCCCGGGAGCCCTTCGCCGCCGCCGCTCATGACGGCGAGCGCATGGCCCTCGGCCCCGGCTCCGGCCTATGGGGCCGTGGCACTCGTTTCCGGCACGGTCTACGACGAAACCGCCGCCGTGGTGGATGAAGCTATCATCAAGGTGACCTCACTGGACACCGCGGTACCATATTCCGCCACCACGATCACCAGCCAGGGCTCCTATGTCGTCAACAACCTGCCGGTGGGGGCCAACGTGGAGATCGTAGCCTCGAAGGGCGGCTGGACCTCGCGTCGGCGCGTGGGCTCGTTCGAGAGAGCGGCGAACGTCAAGAACATTGTCGACTTCGGCGGCGATACCGACGCGGCGGGCAGGGCCTACTTCCTCTCCGACTATCCTGAGATCGCCTCCGTTGATCCAGGCTACGATGCGAGCGACGTCGCCGGCGGCTCCGTGGGCTACCAGTTCACGCTCTCCGAGCCCCTGGACGCCATCAACCAGAACCGCTTCGCCAACGCCGTGCGCATTTTCCCGGCCAACCGCTTCGCCGCGCCGGAGAACGATGGCACTGGTGGTGGCGCGGGCTTCACCGACCTGAGGGACCAGAAGATCACGGCCACCGCCGCCGCGCCTCTGCTCGACCGGCCGGTCGACCCCGACCCCAGCCAGGGCTACGGTCCCGCGGCAACGTCCAACCACCCGCTCGCGGGCGTCCAGCCGATGGCCCCGAACCCACTGCCATGGGATTACAGCATCAAGAACGGCACGCTCTTCCTGAACGACGCCCGCATGCGCGCCAACGTCACCTGGGACGCCACCGGCACGGTCGCCAAGTTGAACTTCCCCGGCCCGCTGGTCGCAGACCACGCCAATCAGGCGCGCTATCAGGTTGGGCTGGTGGCGACGAGCGCGACCGAACGGATCGTCGATGCCCACAACCTCCAGCTGGGCATGGACGCAAGCGGCAGCCAGGTCAGCTACCCCTTGGTCGGCTGCTTGCTCCATGCCACCGTCAAGGAGCCCGTTCTGTCGCTCAGGCAGCTCGGCAAGGCGACCGGCGCCACGCGCTGGATCGCCACGCACCAGGACGCTTCGCGCTTCGCCGTCAAGGTGGAAACCGACCCCCCCAAGCTGCTCTCCGTCGCGTACGCCGCATACCTCGGCCCCAGCTCGCGCTTCGAGCTGACCTTCTCGAAGCCGCTGGTGGGCTACAACGGGCGTGTCGGCGGCCACGTGGGCGATGCCATTCGCACTGCGAGCTTGCTCGACGTCCTGTCGATGGCTGTGAGCGACCGCATCGGCGGCACGGCCGACGTCAACTTGAAGGGCGGCCAGGTCGGCCTGGCCCTCGACCCCAACGCCGGCCGCTTCGGCTCGCCACCGCAAGGGCAGCAGATCGAGCACGAGTTCAGGCTCGCGGGGGGCGCCTCATCTGCCGTGCCCTACGGCGAGGAGATCCGCGTCGCAGAGGGCGATGCCACCAAGGTCGGCCGCTACCTCCTGGCCGTCGACCCCAGCAACCCGCGCACGCTCTTCATCTACATCGTCGGACGAAACAACGTCTTCGATCAGCGCATCGTCGAATTGAAAGTTCGCGCGCCCGGCATTTCGGACCAGGCCGGCAACGTGCTCCAGCCATCCGACGCCGACAAGCAACAGGTCACCACTTCCGACTTCCGACGGTGACGGTCTTGAAAGCCGTGAAGTGTATGGCCAACCAGCTCGCCCGCTTGCTGGAAAACTAGGTGTGGACCACCAACACAGTCGGATGCATGGTGACGAACCGGCAGGTGACGAACAGCTCATCCAACCGCGAAAGGTGCCAGCCGCGACGGCAACTGTGCGTCCAAGAGCCATTTCGTCATTCGAGGCGGATGACGCGCTCGACGCGGGCGAGCTTGGCGGCGTACTGCATCACGGCAAGCAGGTCGTCCCGCTCCAAGTCGGGGTAGTCCGCCAGGATCTCCTCCTGACTCATCCCCGAGCCCATCAAGTCCAACAGCATGTCCACTGGATATCGCAACCCGCGTACGGTCGGCTTGCCGTGGCAAACGGCCGGATCCATCGTGACGCGGTTCATGAGATCATCTGCTGTATGCATCTTCACCTCGCCCTGATGCTATGTCCTTGGCGATCTTACACCGGCGGACGCGCCAATACAACGGAGTTGTCGCTTATCCAGCATTCCAATGAGGGCGGAGCCCGGCGTCGAAGGTCGGCTTGATACTATCGCCAATCATCGCCTGCTGCTCCGGGTCCTGATGGGGTCGGAAGTCCAAATCCTACCGATACTGACCACCTCGGGCGCCCTGCTTTCATCCGTGCCGTGACTGGGTAAGGGAGCAAGGGCACCTCCGGTCCCGCCGGAACTGAAACGATTTCTTGGAGGATCGCATGGGACGCAAGTGGGAGAACATCAAGCGCACGAAGGGCAAGCTGGACTCGGCCCGCAGCTCGGTCTATGTCCGGCTGTCGCGCGAGATCATGGTCGCGGCGCGCCAAGGCGGGGGGGATCCCGGTGGCAACTTCCGTCTGCGCCAGGCCATCGACCAGGCGAAGGTGTCCGGCGTGCCGAAGGACATCATTGCCCGGGCGATCCGAAAGGGCACCGGGGAGGAAACCTCCGAGACCTTGGACGAGGTGACGTATGAAGGGTATGGCCCGAGCGGCGTGGCGATCGTCATCGAGGCGATGACGGACAACCGCAACCGCACGGCGGCCGACATCCGCTCGGCGTTTACCAAGGCGGGCGGGAACATGGGCGAGTCTGGCTGCGTGGGCTGGATGTTCCGCCGCGTGGGCCTGGTGGTGGTCCCTAACGAGGACGGGAAGTATTCCGAAGAGGACCTCCTCCTCCTGGCCGCGGATGCCGGCGCCGCGGACCTCCGGACGGAGGAAGGCGACATCGTCATCGAATGCCCTCCAGAGGCCCTCGAAGCCGTCACCGGGGCCCTCGACGCCGCCAAGGTCACCGTCTCCAGCGCCGAGGTCTCCCTCGTCCCCGACAACACCGTCATGATCGAGGACCGCGACGTCGCCAAGAAGCTCGTCAAGCTCATGGACACCCTGGACGACCTGGGCGACGTTCAGAACGTGACGGCAAACTTCGATCTGCCGGAAGCGTTGATGGAGGAGCTAGCGCACGCGTAGCACCCGTTGACCTGGCGATGCGTCCACGTTAGGGTCATGGCATGCATGAAGGACGCTTGAACCTCGCCACGTTTGCCCCCGACGGCCAGACGCTCTACACCGGCGGCGCGGACATGCGCGTCGTGGCCTGGGAGCCGGCCACGGGAGCGGCACGCCACCTTGTGGGCCAGCACGACCAGGCGACCCTGACGGCCCTGGCCGTTACCCCGGACGGGACCTGGGTGATGGCGGGCAACTACCACGGCGCGTTCTTTGGCTGGCCCGCGATGGGCGGCCCGCAGCGCGTGCTCGATCCCTCCTCATCCGGCATCGGCCACTACAAGGATCTTCATGCGATCGCCTTCACCCCGGACGGCCGGCTGGCCATGACGGGTGGCGGCAGCGACGACTACCAGCTGCTGGTGTGGGAGATGGCGACGGGTGCCGTCGTTGGCCGGGGCGGCGGCCAGGACTCGCTGGGCGCCACGGCCGGGCTCGTAGCCTTGCCGGACGGCCAGCGCGTCCTCGCGAGCTCGTTTATCCACCGTGGAGTCTTGCACCCTTGGACGGTCACGGGAGGCGCGCCCAAGCGCGGCAAGGCTTGGGGCAAGTCGGTGGACGGCCTGCCCCTGACGATCGTCGGCGACGCCACCGGGCGCCGCGTCCTGGCCATGGGCCTGGCGGCCTCCATGATCTACGAGGACGGCGAGCCCGTCGCCACGCTGCCCGGTGCCATCCGCGGCGGCTTCGTCGGCGCGGGCCGCGTGGCCCTGATGGGGTTCGACTGGGCCGTCATGCTCCACGACCTCGCGGGCGGCGCGCCACAGAAGCTGGGCCAGGTGCCGTCGGGGGCGTACTTCCCCACGGTGGCGACGTCCGCAGACCGAGTCGTCGTGGCCGGGGAGGTCTTCTGGGGCTTCGACATGGCCACGCTGGGCCGGTGCTGGTAACCGCCTCCTGATGGCTGAAGCGTTGCTTCCCCAAGGAGGATGGGCGGCATGGTACCCTACCGCCGAACGAGGCAAAGGAGGACCCCCTTGGAAGCGTACGTCGCGGCCATCCAGGCGAAGACAGGCAAGAGCGTGGAGGAACTCCGCGCCCTGGCGGCCAGCCACGGCTTCAAGAAGGAGTCGGAGGCCCGCGACTGGGCCAAGGAGACCCTGGGGCTTGGGCACGGGCACGCCATGCTGCTGGGCAAGCTGATCGTGGCACCCGAGACCATCGGGCGGCCCGACGAAGAGCGCATCGAAGGCCAGTACAAGGGCACAAAGGCTCACTGGCGGTCGCTGTACGAACACCTGCTGGCCGCGGTACAGCAGTTCGGCCCGGACGTGGGCACCGATGCCTCGAACGGCTACGTGAGCTTCGTGCGCAACGGCAAGAAGTTCGCCATTGCCCAGCCCTCCACCGCCGACCGCTTCGATCTGGGCATCAAGTTGAAGGGCGAGCCCGCCACCGCGAAGTTCGAGGAGGCGGGCAAGTGGAACGCGATGGTGACGCACCGGGTGCGCATCTCGGACCCCAGCGAGGTGGACGCCGAAGTCATGGCCTGGCTTGCCAGGGCCTACCAGGCCGTGAAGCCCTGATTGGGGCTGCCCGAGACCTGGTTACCGGGAAACTACCGTTGAGTATCTGCGTCCCACGCTCTACCTTTGTTGTATAGCGGGAGTGCAGCGCCGCCCGCGCCTGGTTGCACGACTAAGCGACGCCCCGCAGGCGATGGCCCCGACCCAGGCTTACCACGCCAGCCACCAACGCCAGCACGGCGCCGATCCCAAGACCCACCCGGGGCGCCGCCGCGGCCGTGGTGAGGGCGAAGAGCAAAGTCAAGACAACCCCGCCGGCCGTTTGTCCCATCAGGCGGGCGGTTCCCTGCATGCCTCCGGCCGCGCCACTTCGCTCGCGCGGGGCGGCGAGGAAGAGGTTGCGGTTGTTGGGCACCTGAAAGAGGCCGAAGCCCAGGCCACACAACATGATAAACGGTACAAGCGGCCGCGGATCGCCGTGCACTGGCCACAGCGAGACCGCCGCGAGCCCGGCGGCAAGGCACGCACCGCCTGCCGCACACAGCCAGGCCGTCGGTACATAGTTGGCCAGGCGACTGGTGATGGGGGCCGCAAGGGCGACGGTCAGGGGCCATGGCGTGATGTAGAGCCCGGTCATCAACGCGGTCTGTCCGAGCCCGTGCTGCAAGTAAAAGGGCAGCGCCACCATGCCGGCGGCCTGCCCGGCAAAACAGCAGAGCGATGCGATCACCGAGACGCGGAAGGCCGCCCCGCGAAGCAGGTCGAGCGGGAGCAAGGGCGATTTGCTCGACCGCTCCCGCCGAACCAGGACCGCGAAGCCCAGGACCGCGGCGGCGAACAAGACGGCCGCCAACGCCGGCCGTGCGGGCAAGGTTTCCGCCCCAACGACCAGCGCTGCAAAGGCCGCGCCATTGAGCGCCATGCTTACGAAATCCAGCCTGCTTGCCGTGCCGCCCGGGTCGGGCAACGCACG
>JAQBPE010000192.1 GCA_028287685.1 Cyanobacteria bacterium RYN_339
CAGCCCCTTCAAGGGCTGTAACGCGCCGGGCGCCTGGGGGGCGGCCGCGGCCGGGGCCGCGGTGGTCGCGGGCGCGCTGGCGGTTCCCGGCGTACCGGAACAACTCGTCAGGACCATCGCGACGGCGAGCCTCATCCCGTCCAACACCTTCATGCACCCCTCCAACGTCTCGCTTGCGGCCCCCCCTTGGGGCCTACCTCGCTACCACCCTAACACGCCCGTGCAGCCCCACAGCTGGCCACTTTGCACGGATCGTGTTGGCACCCCGCCGCCCGTTATGGTGCGATTGTCAAAAAAATTAACATCGGCAGCGTTCTGTGATCCACCGCCGCTGTCCGGTGACACGCCGCACAGATGGAAGCCCTGTTCGATTGTTAATCTGTAAATCGGGTGCTATATTTGCACGGTTACTCCACCCCAAACGTAGGTATGGACAGCGGATTTGGAGATTTTTTCTCTTGCCGCCCGTTATGAAGGGATCCTAGCCAGCGTAAAGGCTGCAGCCCAGAAGTCAGGCCGCTCTCCGGAGTCGGTACTTATTCTAGGCGTGACCAAGAACGTCGGCGCGGATCGGATGCTAGAGGCATATCGCCTGGGCATCCACGCCTTCGGTGAAAATCGGGTCCAAGAGTGGGAATCCAAGGCCGCGGCCCTGGCAAGCCTGGCGCCTCGGTGGCATCTCATCGGTCATCTGCAAACCAACAAGGCCAAGCGGGCCGTCGGGGCCTTCGCCCTGATCCACTCCGTCGATAGCTGGAAGGTTGCAGAAACGCTCGATAGGGAAGCCCGCGCGGCCGGCCTGGTTCAGTCCATCCTCCTCCAGGTCAACACCTCCGGAGAAACCAGCAAGTATGGCCTTGCCCCCCTAGAGCTCCAGCCGGTGCTCGCCAGGGTGCGGCGAGAGCTCCCGGGAATCCAGGTTCGAGGGCTCATGACCATGGCCCCTTACGCCGACGACCCCGAAACGGTCCGCCCCTGCTTCCAACGTCTGAGGGAACTCCGCGACGAAAGCAACAAGCATCTCCCCGTCGACCAGCAGCTGGAACATCTGTCCATGGGCATGTCACGGGATTTCGCGGTCGCCGTCGAAGAAGGCGCGACGATCATCCGCATCGGCACCGGGCTCTTCGGGGCACGATAGCCCAAGACCCGGTCCCCACCAAGCTTCGTAACAAACCCAATCGAGGAGGATTTTAATGAGCGCCGAGATCTGGAGCAAGGTCAAGAACTTCGTCGGTCTGGAAGACCATTACGAAGACGAGATCGAGCACGAGGAGGAGTACCAGCAGCAGCCTCCTCAGCCCGAGGCGAAGCCTCGGCCGCGCCTCCACTCGACGACCGCGCCCGCGCCGTCCGGGAGCCTGACGACGCCTTCCACGCCCACCCGCGGCAACAACATCGTCGGCCTGCCCACCTCCAGCGGCCACGAGGTCGTGGTGATCGAGCCCAAGAGCTTCGACGAGGCGTTGGCGATCCTCGACAACCTGCGTAGCCGCAAGGCCGTCATCCTCAACCTGATGGGCCTGTCGCCCGACCAGTCGCAGCGCCTGGTGGACTTCGTGTCCGGCGCCTGCCACGCCCTGGACGGCCACCAGGAGAAGATCGGCGAGTCGATCTTCCTCTTCACGCCTTCCAACGTGGTCATCAACACCTTCCACTCCGACCGCGAGTGGATGGGTGCCCAGCCCCCGAAGGACCTCTTCTGGCGGGTCCGGTAGCTAGCTAAATGGCGGAAATCGCCTTCATCGGTGGGGGAGCCATGGGCGAGGCGCTCGTCCGTGGCATCCTTGCCAAGCGGCTCTACGCTGCTTCCGCCATCCTCATGAGCGATCCCCTCGACCTCCGGCGCGATTACCTCGCGTCGGAGTTTGGCGTGCAGGTCACGGGCAACAACCGCGACTGCCTGAACGCGCCCATGGTCATCCTGGCCGTGAAGCCCAACAACATGGCCGACGTGCTGGAGAGCCTGGCCGACAACTGGACCGACAAGACCATGTTGGTCTCGATCCTGGCCGGCAAGACGCTGGCAGACCTTGCCAGTCCCTTGCCGCATACCGTGCCCATCGTGCGGGTCATGCCGAACACGCCGTCGCTGATTGGCGAGGGCATGGCGGCGATCGCCGCGAACGGCGTCACCACCCAGGACCAGAAGGCCCTGGCCGTCCGCCTGTTCGAGGCCGTAGGCGAGGTGGTGGAGCTGCCGGAGAGCTACTTCGACAGCGTCACGGGCCTGTCGGGCAGCGGCCCGGCTTACATCTTCTTGATGATCGAGGCCTTGATCGAGGCTGGCGTCTACCAGGGCTTGCCGCGCCGCATCGCGCGCCAGCTGGTGCTGCAGACGATGATCGGCGCCAGCAAGATGGTGAAGGAGACGGGGATGCACCCCGCCGAGCTCAAGGAGCAGGTCACCAGCCCCGGCGGCACCACCGCGGCGGGCCTGCAGGTGCTCGAGGCCGCGGCCATCCGCTCGATCTTCATCCAGGCCGTGAAGGCCGCCACGCAACGGTCCGAAGCCCTTTCGGGAGCCGCTCCCAAGCATTAAGGGTTATAATGGCGCCATGCTGAACCAGCTTGCCGTCATCATCGGCACCCTTATCGACATCTACTCCGTCATCATCATCGTGTGGTGCCTGCTGTCGTTCTTCCCGAACATCGACAGCCGCCACCCGGCGTTCGTGGCGTTGCGGGCCATCACGGCGCCGGTGCTGGACCCGATCCGGCGGATGCTGCCGTCCATCGGCACGATCGACGTCGGCCCGATTCTCGCGATCTTCCTGCTCAGGATCATCAAGTCCCTGGTCTTCGCGCTGCTGACCTGAGCGGCGAACAAGAGAGCCCGGTACCAAGCGGTACCGGGCTCTCTCTTTGACTGGCTCCTAGCTCTTGGCGGCTTCCTTGGCCTTGTTGGCCTTCTCCTCCGCCAGGGCCTTTTCTTCGATTTCCTTCTGTTCCTTCTTCTTGAGCTCTTCGGGCGTCAGCATGCCTTCGCGCCAGATTTGAATCTGGTTGCGGCCGCCGGCCTTGCAGGCGTACAGCGCCGTGTCCGCGCGCTCCAACATCTCCGCGACGCGCTCGTCGGCGGGGGTCAGGGAGGCGACGCCCAGCGAGGCCGTGATCTGGCGGACGGGCTTGCCCTCCAGGTCGTACATCTTCACCTGGCTGATGGCGTGCCGGATGCGCTCCGCCACGATCGCCGCCCCTTGCGAGTCGGTGTCCGGGCACAGCACCACGAACTCCTCGCCGCCGTAACGGGCCGGGATGTCCGACAGGCGCACCGTCTCCGGCAGCACCTTGCCCATGACCTTGAGGACCTCGTCGCCGATGGCGTGGCCGTAGGTGTCGTTGAACTTCTTGAAGTGGTCGACGTCCAGCATGATGACGGACATGTTCCGGTGGTGGCGCTTGGAGAGCTCGATCTCCCTTGCCGACTGGTCCTGGAAGTACCGGCGGTTGTGGAGCCCGGTGAGCATGTCGGTGGTGGCCTCGTGCTCCGCCTTGCGGTACTTGGCCAGCGCCTCTTCCAGCTCCGCCGCACGGGTGTTCAGGCTCGAGTACAACGTTGCGTTCTCGATGGCGCCCGAGCTGTGGCCCGCGATGGACTTGAGCAAGTCGAGGTCCTTCTCCGAGAAGGTGTTCACCACGGCCTGGCTGTCCACGTAGAGGACGCCCAGGCTCTTGCCCTTGGCTTGCAGCGGCACGCACATCAGCGTCCGGAGGTTGAGGCTCATAATCGATTTGGCGGTCTGGAACTCCTCGTCCATCGTGGCGTCTACGACCGTGACGGCCTGGCCGCTGGTCAAGACCTTCTTGCAGATGGACATGGAGATGCGCTCGTTCACCAGCGGCGTGCCGGCGAGGTCGAAGGCGGCCTTGCAGACCAGGTCGTCCGGGTTGTCGTCGCTGCGCAGCATCAGGAAGCCGCGGTCGGCCTTGGTGACTTCCAGCGTCAGCTTCACGACGAGGTCCAAGACCTCTTCGACGACGAGGGTCTCGTTGATCTTCTCGGCCAGCTCGTTGAGCATCTCGAGCTGGCGGCTGCGCTGGATGCTCTCCGTCGCGAGCGCGGCGTTCTTGAGGGCGATCGCCCCCTGGCCCGCCAGGCGCTGCGCGAAGTAAAGCTCGCTGTCGCCGAACAGGATGCCGTCGGTACTTTCCCGGTCGAGGTACATCACGCCGAGCAGCTTCTCGCCGAGGCGGATGGGCACGGACAGCGCGGTCTGGATTTGGAGGTTCTCCGCCTTCACGTCATCCTTGGTGCGCTCGTCCTCGGAGACGTCCGTCACCAGCACGCCCGAGCCCAACTTGGCCTGGTCCGCCAGCTTGCCGGCGAAGGCCCAGTCGGCCTGGTAGCCGCCGTCCGGGCGGATGGAGCGCATGACCTGGCCGTTCATCTCGTCGGATTCGAGGATGATGTAGCCGCGCTCGGCCTGCATGAGGGCCATGATGCGGTCCAGGGCGGTGCCCATGGCCTTGTCGAAGTTGCGGATGGCGCCCAGCTGCTCGGCGAACTCGAGCACCTGGTTGGCGCGCTCCGTCTCCGCTTCCAGCTCTACCAGCGCTTCCTGGCCGGCGCTGTACTGGGAGCTGACGTCCAACAGCTCGCGGCTGATGCGCGCCAGGCGCTCGCCGATGGGGCCGTTGGCAGCGCCAGCGGCGGGGGCCGCGGCGGCGTTGCCGGACAGCGCGGCGAGGTTGCCGTCGACGATGCGCTGGCGCTCGGGGAGCGACAGGAAGCAGGTGCGGCCATCGGCATCCAGGGCTTCGCACTGGTTCTTCAGCAGCTTCTGGGCTTCCACGACCTGGGCCTTGGAGCTCTTGGCATGGGGGTTGGTGGCCGCCTGGCCGAACAGCGCGGAGGCGCGGTACAGGCCGGAGCCCATCTCCTCGGCGGCCGCTTGCTGGGCCTGGAAGTGCTTCGCGGCGCCCGACGGGTCGCCGCCGGCCAGGCCGATTTCGCCCAACAGGCCGCGGATCTGCACGGTCTGGAACTTGGCGCCGATGCGGTTGGCGATCGCCAGCGCGCGCTCGGACAGCTCGCCGGCCTCTTGGATCTTGCCGGCTTGCAGCGACCACCAGCTCTTGGCCTTCAGCGCGCGCACCTGGATGCCCTTGGCGTGGGCGGCCTCGGAGGCCTTGAGGGCCAGCTCGATCTGCTCGAGGCTGGCGTCAGGGTCGCCCTGGCGGCCCTGGATCTCGCCGATCAGCGCCTGGAGGCGGCTTTCGGGCTCGGTGTTGCCGGTTTCCTTGATCAGGGCGAACAGCTGCTCGCCGGTAACTTTGGCCTCGTCGAGGCGGCCGAGGTACAGGAGGATTTCCACCTGGTACTGCATGACCAGCGCTTCGAGGTACTTGTTCTTGATCTCGCGGCTGAGGTCCAGCGCTTCCTGGGCCAGGTCCCGCGCGCGGCCCATCTGGCCGGTGAACGCGGAGGCGGCGGCTTCCAGGGTCATGGCCATGCCCAGCGGGAACTTGGAGTTCAGCTCCGTCGCCAGCTTGTTGGCTTCCAGCGCCATCTTGATGGCATCGGCGAAGTGGCCTAGCTCGAAGGCCGTGATGGCCAGGTTGAGCAGGGCGAAGATCTCCTCGTCCTTCAGGCCGATTTCCGCGCAGATCTTCTGGTTCTGCTGGAAGGTGCCCCAGGCGTCCAGGAAGTCGCCCTGCATGTTCTGGGCGTTGCCGAGCAGGTTGAGCGAGTTGTTGAGGCCGATCTTATCGCCCAGCTCCGTGAGGATGGCGACGGACTCGTTGAGGTTGTTGGCGCCCTCTTCCAGCTTGTCCGGGTCGGAGCTGACGTACATCAGGCCGATGAAGCCCAGGGCCTCGCCGATGTAGGTCTTCACGTCCGCGTCCTTGGCCAGCGCGAGGGCGCGCAGGGTCTGCTCCAGCGCTTCGCCCTGCTTGCCGCTGAAGAAGTTGATGCGGCAGCTGGTCAGCAGGCAGCGGGCCAGGCCGGGCTTGTCGCCGCCGGCCTCGCAGACCTCCTCGGAGCGACCCGTGTAGGTCAGCGCGGAGGGGTAGTCGTTCGACATCTGGAAGACCTTGCCCATGGAGGTGAGCATGCGGCCCAGGTGGAAGGTCTCGCCCAGCTCCTCGGCCAGCGGGATGGCTTCGCCGAAGGCTTCCTTCGCCACGTCGGACTTGCCGCTCACGCGGCAAACGTCGCCCAGGAAGCGCAGGTAGTCGAGCTTGGGCTTGTTGTAGCGGGTGGTGCCGTCGGCCTTGACCAGCTCCAGGCCGCCCGTCAGGAAGCGGTAGGCATCCGCGTTGGCGAACAGGGCCGCCGAGCGCATGCCGCCTTCGAGGGCGTAGGTGATGGTCTTGTCCGCCACGTTGGACAGCAGGTAGTGGTTGGCGATGGCGGAGATCTGCTCCATCGTGGCTTCGGCCACGGAGATGTCGGCGATCTGGCTCTCGAGGGCCTCGGCCACGGCCGTGTGCAAGCGGGTCTTCTCGCCCGCCTCGATGTTGGCGTAGAGGACTTCTTGCAGCTGGCCCTGGGCGAAGCGGTAGGTCTTGTTCTCGTTCTGCGTGAAGATGGCTTGCTCGCCCAGGCTGCCCAGGGCGTCGAAGAGCTTGTCTTCGGAGAGGCCGGCCACCTTGTTGAGCACGTCGAGGCCGAAGTCGCGGCCCAGCACGGCGCCGATGCGCGCCAGGGTCATGGCGTCCTCGGACAGGGCCTCGAGCTTCTCGAGCAGTAGGCCCTGCAAGTTGCTGGGCATCTGGTCGGGCGTCAGGACGATGTCGGAATTCCACTTGCCCTTGGTCTTGACGAGGGTCTTGTTGCGGACGAGGTGCTCCAGCAGCCCTTCTACGAAGAACGGGTTGCCTTCGGCGAACTCGACGATCTTGCCCAAGAAGGCCTCGCCGATCACGTCGGTGCCCAGCATCGAGCTGATCATGCCCTGGATCTCGGTGGGCGTCAGGGCCGGCAGAGGCGCCTGGGTCGTGGCGCTCAGCCAGGACGGCTCGCCCTCGGGGGCGTTGCGGTGGTTCAGCACGAACAGGATCGCGCTGTCCTTGGTGTTACGGAGGATGTACGTCAGCAGCTCGCTCGACAGCGGGTCGGCCCACTGCCAGTCGTCCAACACGACGGTGATGCCCTTCTTCTTCGACAGGGCGGCGAACACCTCCGTGATCGTGACCTGGAGGCGCATCTTCTCCTTGGAAGGCGGGTCGAGGTCCGGGGCGGGCTCGCACTGCAGCTCGGGCAGCAGCTTGACCAGGATCGGGGCGTACTTCGCCATCTCGTCGGGCACGCTCGCCTTGAGGGCGGGCAGCAGGCCGCGCAGGCCTTCCACGAAGGGGCCGTAGGGGGCGGTGCCCTGCTCGTACGACGAACCCACCACGAAGGGCAGGTTCTCCATCTGGACCTGGAAGCGGAACTCTTCGGCCAGGCGGCTCTTGCCGGCGCCGGCGGGACCGGAGATCAGGATCGCGGCGCCGGGCTTGCCCTTGGCGATGTCGCCCAGGCGCTCGACCAGCGTGCCCAACTCCTGCTCGCGGCCCACGAAGGGCGCGGAAAGGAGGTTGCCGCCCATGCCTTCGGCGACTTCGATGCCCAGGTCTTCCAGGACGTCGAAGGCCGACTGGTAGCGGGCCAGCGGCTCCTTCTGCATCAGCTTGGTGATGATCTTCTCGTACAACGGGTCGATGTCGGCGTTCAGCTTCGACACCGGCGTGGGGTTGTCGTTGATGTGGGCCTTGATGATCTCGACAGGGTTCTGGCTGGGGAAGGGCAGCTGGCCCGTCAGCATCTGGTAGCCCAGGCAACCCACGGAGTAGAGATCGGCGCGCTGGTCGAGGCGGCCGCCCTTCGCCATCTCGGGCGCCATGTAGCCGAGCGTGCCCTTGATCGCGCCGCCGGCGCGGCCGGCGCGTTCCATCAGGCCGAAGTCCATCAGCTTGACGACGCCTTCGGGCGTGACGCGGGCGTTCTCGTCCTTGATGTCGCAGTGGACGAAGCCCTGCTGGTGGACGTAGCCCAGCGCCAGCAGGAGCTGGGAGAAGACGCTCTTGAATTTCTCGCCGTCGAGCGGCAGGATCTCGTCCAGGCCGTGGCCGGGCACCACTTCCATCGTGAAGTACGGCGCGCCCTCAGGCAACAGGCCGAAGTCATACACGGCGCAGCAGTTCGGGTGCTGCAGCTGGGTCATGATGCGGAACTCTTGCTTGAACTGGAGGATCGTCTCCTCCGTGGCGCCAAGCTTGGCCGACAGAACTTTCAGCGCCACCTTCTGGCCGTTGGTGGTGTCTTCCACCAACGACACCAGGCCCATGCCGCCCTCGCCGAGGGTCTTGATGACGTTGTAGCGGCTGGCGATCTGTTGGGTCGTCATGAAACCTCTTCCACCCCGAGTTCAGGTTTGGACCTAGAATACTATGTCAACTTACCCCTGTTGGCGGAGGGCTTATCAATAGTTGGGACGCCATTCCACTCCGAGCCAGATGTAGTTGTCGCTCGACTGGAACTCCCGTGCCCACTGGGCCATCAGGCCGTACTGGCTCCCAGCCAGTGGAAAATACGTCGCACCTAGCCGCACGGTCGGGCGGAAGGGATCGTACAATTCCCCCGAGAGCCTGATGCCATCAGTCAGGCCGTAATCGACTCCTACCCCGATCTTCGAGCGGATTAACCCGAACTCATACCCCAGGCCCTTCCATCCATCAGGGCTTCCGAACGCGAGGTCGACGTAGTTGCCCTCGCCCACTTGTTCCAACCCGCCCTGCAGATAATTGGTGCCGAAGTTGACCCGCATGCCCAGGTTGCCGGCCAGGCCCGTGCCGCTGGGCGTGTTGGCCGCCACGCCCTGCAGGCGCGGCGAGAAGGCCAGCCCGGCCAGCGCCTTGTTGGGCTGCGCGGTGAGGGCGGTGGCGCCCGACAGGCTCTGCGTGAGCGAGCGGATGTTCTTGATCGTGTCCTTGACGTCGGTCTGCACGCCCGGGTCGCCGGCGGTGGTGTTGAGGGTGGTGGCGAGCTTGTTGAGCTGAGACGCCAGCGAGCGCACGGTCTGGAGCGTGTTGTCGGTGGCTTGCTGCTTCTCGTTGCCGAAGAAGTTCTTGTAGGTGGCCATCAGGCCCTTGGAGAGCTCGCGCAGGTTTGCGACCGTGACGTTCACGTCGCGCGGGCTGGCGCTGCCGAGGAGGCGGTCCGCGTTTCGGGCGGTGCGGTCGATGCTGGCGAGCATCTGGTTGAGCGTCTGCGGCGTCTTGTCGAAGCCGCCCATGATGCCCTCGGCCTTGGTGCCTAGCCGCTTGACGGTCTCCGTCGTCTCCATGAGGTTTTCCGCCGTCTTGGCGAAGAGGTCCTGGAACTTCTTGGGGTCGGTGGTTTTGCGGAACTCGTTGAAGGTGTCCGTCAGCTCCTCCATCACCAGCTCCATGCGGGCCGGGTCGTCGCCGCGCACCTTGTCGCCGTTTACGAGGTAGGCGGGTGCCGGGGTGGAGGTGGGCAGCGGCGTGGGGTTGCCCGGCGTGTTGCCTTCGGAGGCGCTGGGGCCGCCGGCCGGCGTGGCCTTCTCCTTGGGCGGGAAGATTTCCAGGTTCTTCTCGCCCACGATGCCGGGGCTCATGATCTTGAAGCGGCCGTTCTTCATGATCTTGGTGTGGGCGTCGAAGATGTGCACGTGCACGCGGACCATGTCCTCCTCCGGCACCACGGCCACGATCTTGCCGACGCGCACGCCCATCAGCATGACGCCACCGCCGTTCATCAGGCCGGAGACGTCTTTGTACTGCACGTCGAACTCGTAGCCGCTGGGCCCCAGGCTCAGCGACATGAGCCACGACATCCCGGCGCCGATCACGACGACGGAGACGACGGTGGCGAGACCCACCTTGGCTGCCTGGGAGAAGGCCATGGGGAATTCCTTTCGGAAGGCTAGCTAATCGCCCCGCAACTCGTCGGACACGCGCCCGTCCAGGAAGTTGCGGATGAGGGGGATTTCGGAGGCCCGCATCTCGTCGGGCGTGCCGCTGCCAACCACCTTGCCCTGGTAGAGCATGGTGATCTGGTCGCCGCGGTAGATGGTGCTGTGCTGGTGCGTCACCACGATCGAGGTGGCGCCGGTCTGGGTCGTGAGCTTCACGATCAACTCCTCGATCACGGTGCTGGTGATCGGGTCCAAGCCCGTGGTGGGCTCGTCGTAGAGGATCGTGCCGGGATCGCGCGCGATCGCCCGCGCCAGGGAGACGCGCTTCTGCATGCCGCCCGAGAGGTTGGCGGGGTAGAGCGCCTCCATGTCGGGCAGGTCGACGACTTGCAGCTTCTCTTGGACGATGCGGGCGACTTCCTCCTTGGGCAGCTTGAGGTGCTCCGTCAGCGAGAAGGCCACGTTCTGGCCCACGGTCATGGAGTCGAACAGGGCACCCGCCTGGAACAGGAAGCCCAGTTGCTGGCGGTACGCCTTCATCTCCGCCGTGTTGAACTTGGTGATGTCCACCCCATCCACCAGCACGCGGCCCGTGGAGGGCTTGAGCAGGCCGCTGACGAGGCGGAGGATCGTGCTCTTGCCGCAGCCCGACGGGCCGATCACCACGCTGGTCTGGCCGGGCGGGAACGCGATCGAGACGCCCTGCAGGATCTTGCGCTCGCCGAACGTCATGTGGACGTCTTCCAGGATGATGTGCGGACCCTTGCTCAAGACTGCATTCCCCCGCCAGCGCCTGCGGCAATTGTGCCGATGCGATGGATCACGACTGCATCCCCCCACCTGGGAAGAGCAGCATCGAGAGGATGTAGTTCAAGACGAAGATGGCGATCATCGCGTGGACCACGGCGTCCGTCGTGGCCGCGCCCACGCCCTGGGCGCCCTTCTTGGCGTTCAGGCCCTGGTGGCAGCCGATCAGCGCCACCAGGATGCCGAAGATGCAGGCCTTGAACATGCCCTTGAGGACGTCGGCCGGGCTCAGGAACTGCTGGATGGAGGTGAGGAACAGACCGCTGGAGATGCCCTTCATGGTCGTGGCGATCGCCCAGCCGCCCGCGATGCCGATCATGTTGCCCAGGCCCACCAGCAGCGGCACCATCACCAGGCAGGCCACCACCCGCGGCGTGACCAGGTAGCGGGTGGGGTCGACCGCGAAGACTTCCAGCGCGTCGATTTGCTCCGTCACCTTCATAGAGCCCAGCTCGGCGGCGATGGCCGAGCCGACGCGGCCCGCGATCACCACGGAGACCAGGATGGGCGTGAGCTCGCGCGCCAGGGCCACGGAGACCACGCCGCCGATGGCGCTGGTGGCGCCATACTTGATGAACTCGTTGGCAATCTGCAAGGTGAAGACCATGCCGACGGACAACGAGATCAGCAGGGCGATCGGCAAGCTGTCGACGCCAATAAATGATAATTGGGCGATCGTGTTGCGCACATGAAGCTGGCCGGTAAACACCTGGCGGAAGGCCTGACCGCCCAGGAGCGCCAGGTGTCCCCAACCTTCCAGCGCCGCTGTCGTTCCGTTGCCGATCCGTTCCAGGACTCCGCTCACCCTGCCTCCTCACACCCTTGAGAGGTTGCATTGTAGCAGACTGGCAAGCGCGGTATATGTCCTGGCGCACGTGTCGGCCCCCAGGGGTCGGCTGCGCCTACGGCTTGAAGTCGTCGACCGTCCCATGGATCCGCAGCGTCACGCCATCCGCCAAGACCCGCGGTTCATCCATCGTCCACGTGCTCTCGCGCAGATGCAAATCTTGCAGCGTCAGCAGCGGCGCGAGCCCCTTGGTCAGCGGCCCCAACAGGAAGCTGGGAATGCCCTGCGTACCCAACGACAGGCGCGGATCGACCGGCACGAGGTACTTGCCGGCCTTCACCGCCAGCCCAATCGAGGCCGCGAACGTGCGCGGCGCGGCGCCCTCCTTGAGCCGGACCTGGCCGGTCACGCCCACGCGGTTGCCCTCCAGCAGCACATGCGCCTCGGAGAGCACGGGCTGAACGTGGCCCAACAGGGGCAGGTCGAAGGCGAAGTCGGCGGGCTTGATCTTGGCGAGCGCCAGGTCCAGCATCGCTTGCAAGTTCGCCCGCGCCAGGCGCACTTCCACCCGCGCCGGCGCCGGCGCCAGCAGCTTGGGCGGCTGGTGGGCCAGCACGGCCCACGGGCTGACGTGGACGTCGTCCAGCTCCACGTGCACCCGCGAGACGGGGAAGCCCCAGCCCTGGATGTGTTCCAGGTCCACCGCAAGGTGCGGCACCACGCCCCAGGGCAGTTGCAGCACGGGGTCGCCCTGCACGTGGGCGTGCACCACGGTCTCCGCTCCGAGCTGCTTGCGGGCCTCGGTTTGCAAATCGGTGGCCAGGCGCGCGTCGATCGCGCCGGGCACCAGCGAGGCGAGCGAGATGGCGAGCGTCAGCGCCAGGGAGAGCAGGTAGGCTTCCATCAGAACTGACCCCCGAAGCCCAGCGTGGCGCCCACCTGGCTCTGCGTGCCGCCGCCGCCGCTGTTGAACATGCCGGTCAGGCCGCCCGTGACCATCAGGCCATTGCCCAGGCCGTACTCCGCGGTGAGGCGGGGGTAGAGCGCGAAGCGCGTGACGCTCTTGGCGCCGGATTGCCCGTTGGTGGCCGGCAGGTTGTAGGTCTGCACCACGGGGTAGGCGTCCAGGGTGGTGGACAGCGCCAGCGCCGGGGTCACGCGGTAGCCCAGCATCACGGCCGGGCCGGCGCCGATGTAGGTCTTGTCGGCGGTGGCGTAGAGCTGGCTGACCAGGTTGCCCGTGATGTTGTAGGTCTGGCGGAACTGGCCGGCCGCGCCGAAGCCCAGCTGCGCCTCCGGGGAGAGCGGGATCTGGTAGAGCAGGCCGAGGTGGGCCGTCGTGTCCACCAGGTCCACCGCCACCTTCTTGCCCTGGTTGGCGATGTCGATGCCCAGGTAGTAGCTGGAGACGTCCAGCGTGCCACCCCAAGCTCCGCTCCAGAACTCGAAGCCGGCCCCGCCGCCGGGCAGGCCCATGCCCGTGAAGTTGCGCTGCTCGGAGGTCACGAACAGGCCCGGATCGGTGGGGATGTCCTCCGTGTAGAGCGCGAGCACCTCGCCGCGGCCCCAGGCCTTGGTGCGCAGCACCTGGCCGGACGGCATCGGGGTGGGCGTGGGGGAGACGCCGGGGATCGGGCTTTGGCCGGGCTCCAGGCTGGCGGGCGTGGGCGACTCGGGCGTTTCCAGCTCCTTGGCGATGTTGGGTCGGAGGTACCGCATGGCACGCATGATCATGGAGAGGAACTGGTAGCGCGTGAGCGAGTCCGCCGGGTGGAAGTCCCCCCCTTCCTTGGCCTCGATCAGCGCGAAGCGGTTGACGATGCGGTCGATCGCGCCGGCCAGGGGCGTGCCCGCCTTCACGTCGTCGTAGGTCACGGCCGTCTTGCGCGACGGCGGGGCCACGCCGTCCTTGGCGAAGAGCGCGTCCAGGGACTCGACGACCTCCTTGCGGCTGGCCGGCGCGTCGCCCTCGAAGCGGCCCGGCTTGCGGGCCGGCATCAGGTCGTAGCCCATGACGCGCTGCACCTCCAGGGTGGCGGTGTGGCCGGGCGGCATGTCACCCAGGACCACGAAGCTGGCCGGCGGTCCCTCGATGTTGTAGAGGTGGCTGAGCGTCCAGGCCAGCTCGTAGCGCGACAGCGGGTTGCCGCCCGCGAAGTCGACCGGGCCGCGGCCGGGCACGACCTGGTGGTCCGCCAGCACGTTGGCGGCCCGCCGCGCCCAGTGGCCGGGCGGGATGTCCTGGAAATTGGTCGCTGCTTGGGCCGCCAGGGCGGTTGCCAGGATCAGCGCGGCTGCGAAGAACGGACGATGGAGCACGCCGGTATTATAGCCTGCCCGCTCCGGGCCTGGCGTGTTCATCCGCACTTCACGGGCATGAGTTCCCTTCCTCTCGCTTTGTCTTGACTTTACGATAAGTTAACCCCTTCTTTACAGTTTCTTCGCAAGATCGGGCGGGCGGGCCGCGATATCGTTTATGTGAAAGTTGGCGCATCCCGGTGGGACGCCCGAGCGAGGAGAAATTTCCCATGCAGAAGCTGGTTCAGCTGGTCCGCGAAGAAGAGGGTCAGTCGCTGGTCGAGTACGGCCTGATTTTGGGCATCGTGTCCGTCGCGTTGATCGCCGTGCTCGGCACCATGCGCACGGAACTGGGCAAGATCTTCGATAGCGTATCCAAGGCGCTCAAGTCCGCCTCGGCCTCCGTCAAGAAGTAGCCCACGGCCACCCGAGAGGATTCGCACATGCTTCGTCGTTTGATGCTCGAAGAGGATGGCCAGTCGCTGGTCGAATACGGCCTGATCCTCGGCATCGTGTCCGTGGCGCTGATTACGGTGCTGGGCGTGATGAAGGCGAACCTCTATAACATCTTCACCTCCGTGAGCAAGAGCCTGAACCAGGCCTCGCGCGCCGGCGGGAAATAAGAAGCCCACGTTAACAAGGGGTCGGCGCTCGCCGGCCCCTTCTTTTTGTGGGTACATGGGGCTCAGATGGTACACGCGTGGCAATTCGGGCTGGTCGGCATCCTGGCCGTCGCCATGGTGACCGACCTCCAGACCCGGAAAATCTATAACTGGCTGACCTTCCCGGCCATGGCCGTGGGCCTTGCGCTGAGCGTGGCCTTTGGTGGGCTGGGGGGCCTCCAGGCCAGCCTGATCGGCTTCTTCGCCGGTTCGCTCGTCTTCGCCCTGGGCTTCTTCATGGGCGGCGCCATGGGCGCGGGCGACGTGAAGCTGATGGCGGCTATCGGCCTGTGGTTGGGCTGGCCCAACGTGGTGGCGTCCGTGCTCTATGTGACGCTGTGCGGCGGCCTGGTGGCGATCTTGAGCGCGACGTACCACGGCACGCTGCTCAAGCTGCTCAAGAACCTCTACTGGGCAATGATGGGCCTGGCGATGCCGGGCGGCAAGGCCGCCGTGGCCGCGCACGAGAGCGCCGCTCCGCCCATGCCGTACGGCATCTCGATTGGCCTGGGCACGCTGCTGGCGCTGTTCTACCCGGAGCCGATCGCGCTGCTCCAAGTGTTCCAAGGCGGCCCCCATTGAGGCTGTGGCGGGACGATTCGGGCCAGGGCATGGCCGAGTTCGTGCTGGTCCTGCCGCTGCTCGCGCTGCTGACGTTCGGCACGATCGAAGTGGCCATCTACCTCCAGCAGCAGTCCACGCTGACGGCCGCCGCCTTCCTGGCCTCGCGCTCCGCCTCCGTGCTGGGCAACGAAGCCGGCCCCACCAAGGCGTCCACCCAGAGCTTCGCCGCCGAGACCGGGGCCGGCTGGCTACAAGACGCGGTCGGCGGCATGAAGGCGTCCCATTCGGATAAGAGCTCCAGCTTCAAGCTGGAAGCCAAGACCGACCGCCTCTCCGGCCTGATCGACGCGCTGACGAACGGCCAGGCCAAGGGCTTCGACACCCTGACGGCCCAGGCCACGCTGCCGTTGGAGTACGACCACAAGCGCGTCGGCCAGCGCTCCGCCACCAGCGTGGCGAAGACCCACTTCATGATCAACTATGACAGCAAGCCGACGGCGATCGCCGCGCTGAACCTGGCCTTGACCAACATCGACCGGGTGCTGGGGAAGTTCAAGAAAATTCCCGCCGTGCTCGAACTGCCGTACGATTTCCGCCCCAAGCCCAAAGGGCCGGGCGTGGCGCCAGGCGAGTCCTGGCCCCAGCCGGAGGCCACCAGGCGTCCGCAGCCGCGCCCCAGCGGCCACACGCCGGCCCCGACCCCGCGCCCCGTACCGACGCCCACCCCGCGGCCGACCCCGGCGCCGCTACAACATGCCGTCGCCAAGATCACGCTGCCGGGCCTGGCGGAATTGCATGCCTTCACGCCCAACGGCGGCAAGGAGCCTTTCCGAAAGAACACCGCCGTGATCCCCAACCCGCATGCGCGCAACGACTCCAACGACGGCGACCAATTCACCTCCAGCCAGTACCTCGAGCCGGGCTACGAGAACCGCAAGGACAGCAATTACAAGCTGGACAACATGGTCCAGGAACTGGGCGAGTACGACCCGCGAGGACTGATGAAGGCCTCGCACGACTTCGGTGAGATCCGGGTCGACTACCCGCCCGGGATGACGACGGTCCCGGAGCCCGAGCTGATCGCCGCCTGGCAACTCTTCGCGCGGCCGGCCCTGGGACTGACGCGGACGGCGACCCGCCAATGGTCCCTGGCGATCGCCAAGGGCGCAAAGGACGAATACAAGGCCCGCGAGGCCAAGGAGCGGGAGGTCTTCCACAAATGAAGGCCCGCCTGCTCCACGACGAAGACGGCCAGGCCATGCTCTGGGGAGCGGGCGTGATGGTGCTGATCGTGGCGCTGTTC
>JAQBPE010000258.1 GCA_028287685.1 Cyanobacteria bacterium RYN_339
GGTTCCTCCTGGACCCAGCCCGGCAAGCCGAAGACCGGCGACTCGGAGTTCGGCAAGGCCGAAATCAAGGTCTCGCTCTTGGGTGCGGTCGGCGCGATTGCCCCCGAAGAGAAGTACGACGCCACCAGCGTCGAGATCGGCGATGCCAACGGCCGGTACGTCATCGGCGGCCACCCGTACAACGGCAACTGCAACTGCGGTGCGTACGTCATCGTGCAGGACACCTCCGTCATCGAGGGTTCGGGCAAGAAGTTGACGGATTCCACCGGCACGGCCCGCATCCGCGCGCTGCAGTCGTACGACTCCACCCAGTGCTCGGCCGGCATCTGCTCGGGCGGCCAGGTCAACTTCGAGATCTACGCTCAGGCGAGCATCAAGTACCCCATCAAGGGCGCCAACTCGACGGGCTTCGTCGACGGCTTCGGCCAGCCCGGCAACCAAGACTCCGCGGCCGGCAAGCCCCTGGAGCTCGAGGTTCCGAAGTTCAGCCCGTACATGACGCTCACCTTGACGGACAGCCAGGGCAAGCTCTACAACGCGCAGATCCTGGTTGACTACGAATTGGACGGCGTGCCGTACACCGTCGGCGATGCCGACGCGCGCTGGGACTTCGGCTCGGTGTCGAACAGCGTGACCAAGAAGTTCTTCATGCCCAACGTCAAGAAGGACGACGCCGTCAAGTTCTCGATCAAGAAGATCTACAGCAAGGATCTGACGATGATCGCGTCTCCGGCGGACCTCAAGCAGTACCAGAACTACGACATCCAGCGGAACAACACCTATGACCTGAAGCTGGATATGATTCCGAACGAAGCGAAGTAATTCCCTTCGAAATAAGGACGGCGGGCGCAACAGCGCCCGCCGTCTTTTTGGTTCTTCATGGGTATATAAAATCCATGGCGCAGCAAAGGATCTTCATCCTGACCTCGATCGTGTTGGGCCTGGCGGCTTGCAACACGAAGTTCGCCCCGCCGGCGGTCCCGGCAGGTGGCGTCGTCAAGGGCGACATCACGGTCAATGGCCAGGGCCACGTCAACACCGTCTCGACGGTCGCGGCACGGTCCCCCGAACTCAAGCCCGATCCCTTCGGCGTCAGCCACTCGCCCGTGATCGGCGGCACGGGCGCCAGCCCCGGCACCGGCGGCTCCGCCGACCCGAACCGGACGCCCGACCCGAGCTCGAGCGGCAAGCCTGCCAGCGCCGACCCCGGCGGCAGCGGCGCCTCGTCGCCCAACCCCAAAGGCAGCCAGGACCCCAACCCCGTGCCCTCCGTCAAGGTCAGCCACCTGCCGGACCCGGAGACCTCGGCCACGCCCACCCAGGCTCCGTCCGCCGCGGACATCATCTACCTGGGCGCCTACAAGGCCTCCTTGCTGGCCGGCGGCACG
Source organism: Cyanobacteria bacterium RYN_339 (assembly GCA_028287685.1). GTDB lineage: Bacteria > Cyanobacteriota > Sericytochromatia > S15B-MN24 > JAQBPE01 > JAQBPE01. The sequence continues at coordinate 1,389 of JAQBPE010000258.1, forward strand.
ATCGGCCGCCCGGCGCCCGGGGTCGGCGCGCTGGCCGTGCTCGGCCAGTCGATCCTCAATGCCGGCATGACGATCGAGTCTACCGCCAACAAGCTCTGGTTCACGGATGCGCGCGGTGGCCAGGTCCGCAACGTGGATCTCACCACCCAGAACGTGCTCACGGTCCAGGGCGATCCCGATGGCCGGACCACCGGTACGGACCCTGCCGTGGCCTACATGGAGCTCGACGCGGGGCTGGCCTACGACAAGACGCGCAAGGCCATGTACGTGTCCGATGGCGGCCACGCCCGGCTGTATCGCCTCAACCTGACGGCCAATACGCTGGGCAAGCCGGACAACAGCTTCGACATCATCGCCGGCGGCATCTTCGCCACGCTGCGCGACGGCCCGGGGTCCGGCGATGGCGTGGATGATACCAACCGCGCCACCTTCGCCACGCCCCAGGGCATGACGATCTTCGGCAACGCCCTGTACGTGGTGGACGCCGACGGCTTCGACATCCGCAAGGTGGACCTGACCTCCTCCAACTTGAACGTGACCATGCTCGCCAAGGGCAACACCAACGCGGGGAAGCCCACCTTGACCGATACCTATGCGCGTACGGACTCGCGCTTCGGCCTCCTGGCGGGCATCTGCGTCAGCTTGGACGGCAAGACCATGTACGTGGCGGACCAGGGCAACAACATGATCCGCGCGATCGACCTCTCGAGCTCCACCGGCAAGGTCTCCGTCTTCGCGGGCACGCTGACGTCGGGCTTCAAGGACGGCGCGGCCGGCACGGCCCAGTTCAAGCAGCCCATGTCGTTGGCCGTGGACAAGGACTTCCTGTATGTGGGCGAGTTGGATAACCGCCGCGTCCGCGCCATCTCCTTGGCGGACCGCAGCACCAAGACCCTGGTGGGCAAGGTAGACGCCGGCGCGACCACGGGCAACAAGGATGTGGCGCTGTTCACGCACGTCACGGGCATCACATGCGACCTGGACGCCAACGGCGCCGCCAAGGCGTTGTACGTCTACGACCCGGGATCCGACGCCGCGGGCGCCCGCATCGTCAAGATCGTTCCCTGAAGCGGGGTCGACCCGCCCGCTTTTGGGGTAAATTGCCCATGGTCGGTCTGGCCATGGAGGGACGTTCATGCGCAACAAGGTGATCAAGGGCGCGCGGGCCGCACTGTTCTTGAGCCTCTTGACCATGTTCGCTTGCGAGGGGACCACCCCCACGGGGACGACGGGCTCGCCCAAGCCCAAGAAGAGCCCCACCACCAGCGTCTCGCCCAGCCCCAAGGCCAGCCCCGATGCGACGGGCGGCACGTCGCCGGTACCGTCGGCCACGCCGACGGGCAACGGGACGACCAAGCCCAGCGCCACGCCCGCGGGCAACGGGACGACCAAGCCCAGCGCCACGCCCACGACCAGCGGGACGACCAAGCCGAGCGCCACGCCCACGGCCAGCGCCACCACGGGGTCGCCCACGCCCACGCCCTCGCCGGCGGGTACGGCCCTGCCGACGGGCAACCTCAAGAGCTACACCCTGGCCGGCGACGACATCCCCACCCTGCGGGACGGCAACGCGATCCAGGCGGAGTTCAGCACGCCGAGCGGCGTCGTGGCGGATGCCACGGGCAACCTCTACGTGGCGGACACGGGCAACAGCTGCATCCGCAAGCTCGTCATCGGCACGGCCTTGGCCGTCACCACCTACGCCGGCGACAAGACCAACGGTTCCAACGGCAACATCGACGACCCGGATCCCTTCAAGGCGCGCTTCAACTATCCCAAGGGGCTCGCCATCGACGCCGCGGGCAATATCTACGTGGCGGACACGGGCAACAACTGCATTCGCATGATCGCGGCCGGCACCGCGGCCGTCACCACCGTGGCCGGTAGCAGCACCTCGGGCTTGAAGAATGATGCGGGCACCGCCGCCCAGTTCAACTCCCCGGCCGGCCTGTGCGTGGACGGCACCAAGCTCTACGTGGCAGACACGGGCAACGCGCAGGTCCGCATGATCGACCTGGCGGACGCCACGCACCCCGTCAGCACGTATGCCGGCAGCACGGTCGGCATCAAGAACGATCCTGACGCCACCAAGGCGCAGCTGAACGGGCCCTTCGCCCTGGCCGTCGGCCCGGACAAGATGCTCTACGTGCTGGAGTCGCTGAACCACCGCATCCGCATGGTCGACCCGACCGGCACCAAGGCCGTCACCACCTTCGCCGGCCCGGCGGAGAGCGTCAATCCGGGGGCGGAAGGCGACACGGCCGACGGGCCGCTGGCCGACGCCCGCTTCAACTTCCAGACCGGCGGAGGCTTGCTCTTCGGCCCGGACGGCACGCTCTACGTCGTGGACGGCGGCAACGCGCGCCTGCGCAAGATCACCGCCGGCCAGGTGAGCCGCGTAGCCGGCGACGGCACCATCTCCGTCCCCGGCTCCCGCCACGGCAACTACAAGGACGACACCAACGGCATGGCGGCGCTGACGGCGGAGTACGACCGGCCGATCGGCATCGCGCTCGCCAAGGGCGTGCTCTACATCGCCGATTCCGGGAACCACCGCATCCGGTCGCTGAAGTAAGGGAGCCCATGCAGCGTTCGCGCCTCCAAGCCTGGCCGCGCCACCTCGCCATTCTGGCGGGTGCCCTGGCGTTGGCGGCTTGCGCGCCGGTGCCCCAGGCGGTGAAGCCGGTCGGCTTGAGCGCGACCTTCCAGATTGCCAAGGGGTCCTCGCTTTACCAGCGCGGCGTGCTCTACCTGGAGCCCACGCGCAAGGTGCGGGTGACGATCGAAGGCCTCGGGCTCGCCACGCCGTTCAGCGTGGACAAGGAGCTGGCGCCGCTGGCCGGTGGCGTCTCGCTGACGGTCGACAACGTGCCTCCCGGCAAGCTGCGCGTCGTCACACTGCAGTGGCTGGGTGCGGACGGCCAGCCGATCGAGGGCCTCTACTACAAGGCCCAGGGCACGCTGGATGACGAGCACCAGTCCCTCCAGTTCAGCAACGAGAGCACCGCGGAGGCCGAGGTGCTCATGGCCATGATCAAGAAGCACCCGGACGACGCGGCCAAGCTGATCAGCAGCGACATCACCTATTGGATCACCAGCGTCGTCACCACCGCCCGCGTCCCCAACGCGCGCTTCCTGGACACGGACGCCGTGGCGGAGGCCATGGTGGGCCTGTCGACCAAGCACCTCCCGATTGCCAAGCCGGAGTGGGGCCTCAAGCCGGGCTGGGTCTCGATCCCCTTCAGCAACATCCAGAAGGGCCTGCGCATGGTCGCGAGCGTCAGCGACGCGGCCTCCGGCATCGGCGAGTCCCTGGACGGCGAGACGCTGTTGCTCGGCCCGGTTCCGGCGCGCGACACGGCCTACAAGCTCAACGTGCACGCCATCCCCAGCGGCGAGGAGGCGATCGGCCCGGATTTGACCTACGACCCCATCGACGTGACGGTCAAGGCCGGCGAGACCACGATCGTCCCCGCGCTCTCGTTGGCCCGGGGCGCCACCGGCCAGCCCCTGCCCGATCGCGTGGGCCGCGCCAGCGTGGCCGTGGTGGGCGAAGGTGAAGCGGCCAACCTCTGGCTGTTGAACGGCGTGAAGTACCATGACGCGGACGCCACCTCCGTGGCGCTCTTCGACCAGGGCGCCGCCCAGGTCAGCCTCAAGAATTACCGCTACAGCCGCGGTGGCGGCTGGACCCAACGCGGCACGCTGCCGGCCTTCTTCCCGATCTACGGCGCCGCCACGGCCAGCGCCAACAACCTGATCTTCTGCTTCGGCGGCTACACCTCCGCGGGCGTGCGCCTGCGCGACGTCTACGCCATCGACACCGCCTCCGGCCAGATCGGCGGCGCCGCGCAGCAGCTGCCCAACGCGGACAACGAGCCGCAGTTGGCGATCGCCAACGGCATCGCCGCCACGCTGGGCGACCGCATCTACGTGACCGCCGGCGAGGCCCACGAGGCCGGCATTCCGGACGAGAACGGCGTCACGCCCGACAACGGCCTGGCCGCGACCCTGGTCTTCAACCCCACCTCCAAGGCCTTCGAGGCCTCGCTGCCCGGCCCGACGCACCCCTACAAGTCGATGGCGGGCGCGGTGCTGGCCGGCAAGTGGTATGTGTTCGGCGGCTTCTACGCCACCAACGACCCCAAGGCGGACACGCAGGTCTTCGATAGCGCGGCCAAGACCTGGTCGGTGGTCAAGCCGATGCCGACGCCGCGCTACGGCGCCGCGGCCGCCGTGATGAACGGCAAGATCTGGGTGATCGGCGGCGAGGGCCTGAGCGGCGCGCCGAGCCGCGCGGTCGAAGTCTATGACCCCGTCGAGGACAGCTGGACGCGCCGCGCCCCGTTGCGCTGGCCCTGCTCCTACGCGGCCGCGCTGGGCGTGGGCGGCAAGATCGTGGTGGCGGGCGGCGTGGCCGGCACCTCCGACACGGGCTTCCCCCTGCCCCTGCGCAGCACCCAGACGGAGGAGCTGACGCCATGACGCGCCGCCCCGTTTATCTCTCGCTCACGTTGGCGGCGCTGCTGCTGGGCTGCCCCAACAACACCAACCAGACGGCCACCTCCGGCCACCCCATCCCGGCGCGCTCGACCCTGGGCGCGAAGGCCAGCCCCAGCACCGCGGCCACCGCCACCCCGTCCGCGGACGGCGCCGGCTCTACCACCACGCCCTTGCACGTGCCCACGATCAAGCCGCCGATCAAGGACCCCGAGAACGCGGACCCCTCGCTGGCCCCCGGCCAGGTGGCCTTCTCGATCGGCAAGGAGCCCAACGGCGTGTGGGGCCTGGGGCCCTACATGGTGCGCGCCCGTGCCGCGATGCTCGCGGGCAGCGTCGGCAGCGCCATCATCGTGGCCGAAGGCGATCACCGCCCCTCGCTCGAGGTCTGGGACCCGGACCGCGAGGCCAGCTGGCACCTGGACACGCGCCACGACCCGGACGCGGGCGCCGACTTCCCCAGCCACGTTCATGGCGGCGGCTTCATGTGGGCCACCGGCGGTACCTATAAGAACGAGCTCTGGAGCGCCGGCGGCTTCGACGGCCAGCTGGCCGCCAACGCCACCACCGGCAGCGGCCAGATTTACCTCTACCGCGAGGACCAGGGATTCAGCAAGAAGCGCAAGGAGAGCGAAGGCGTGCGCACGCTGACGGCAGGCGGCGCCACGCGCGCGGCCGCGGGCGGCGTGATCGACCACATCTTCTACATCTGCGGCGGCACCTTCGGCGACACCCAGGCCGCCGGCCTGTTTGACGGCCAGAACCAGCAGATCAGCTCCACCAGCCAGCTCAAGCCCATCACGCTCACGGCCACCGTCCGCAACGACGTCCAGCGCGTCGACATCACCACCTTCGACGACGCCACCAAGGGCGCGACGATGCCCACGGGCGTCGCCAGCTCGGCCTCCGTGGTCTACAAGGGCCACCTCTACGTGATCGGCGGCTACACCTTCGATGCCAAGGGCGGGCCCGTGGCGACGGACAAGGTGCAGGACTACGACGCCAAGGCCAACACCTGGGTGCAGAGCGGCGACAGCGCGGCCACCATCCCGGCCCTGCCGGTGGCGCTGCACTCCGCGGCGGCGGCCTGCACGGCGCATACCATGTACGTGGCGGGCGGCCTGGGTGCCGACGGCAAGCCACGCAACAGCTTCTACTACTACGACTTCAACTCGCCGCCCACGGCGCGCGCCTGGAAGGAAGCCCCTTCCATGCCGACCGCGCGCGGCATGTTGGCCCTGGTCCCGTTCCAGGACGCCCTGTGGGCGATCGGCGGCGTCGGCGTGGAAGGCCAGGCCCTGCGCACCGTGGAGAAGTACTACACGGAGATCCCGTCCCCATGAAGCGCTTCGCCCTCACCCTCTTGCTGCTAACCGGCTGCCAAGCCACTTTACCCCCCTCCCCCCCCGCGGGGGAGGTGCCCGCCAGGGCGGAGGGGGCAACCCCGGTAGTCACCCCCATCAACCCCATCCCCGTCGCCGTCGAACCCGCCGAGTACGCCGACAACGGCCTGCTCCTCTCGCTCGCGGCCGGCACCAACCCCGACACCTTCCTGAAAACCAACGCCCTCGAGGCCTACCAAACCCTGACGCTCGCCGGCCATCCGGTCATCGCGGTCAAGGCCCCCGTCGCCGACCGCACCCGCCTGGCCAAGCTCCCCGGCGTCACCCGCGTGGACCTGGACATGAAGCTCTATCCCCACGCCGGCACGGCCCCCACGGACCCGCTCTACCCCCTGCAATGGTCCCACCAGCCCGCCTACGCCAACACGGAGACGGCCTGGACCAAGCTCGCGGGCGTGAACCAGCGCAAGGTCATCATCGCCGACGTCGACAGCGGCCTGGAGGTCGAGCACGAAGAGTTCGAGAACCGCTGGGTGCTGCGCCACAACCCCACCGCCTACGCCAAGGCGCACGCCACCCCGCCGGAGTTCGTGGCCGACGAGTTCGGCCACGGCACCTTCACGGCGGGCATCGCGGCGGCCTCGCGCGACAACACGTTCGGCATCTCCGGCGTGGCCTACGACGCCCTGATCATGCCCGTCAAGGTCGACCACCCGGAGCCGATCTCCCCGACCGACCCGCGCCCGCAGTGGGGCAAATTCAGCCTGTCCGACGTGATCGCGGGCCTGGCCTGGCTCTGCGACAACAACACCGACCCCTCGGGCGCCAAGGTGCGCGTGGTCAACATGAGCCTGGGGCAGAACACGCTGGGCGTCGAGCCGCTCTACGTGGAGGCGGCCAGCTACGCCCGCCGCCGGGGCATCCTGATCGTGGCCTCGACCGGCAACAA
>JAQBPE010000263.1 GCA_028287685.1 Cyanobacteria bacterium RYN_339
GCCCGCGGGCGATCAGCGCCACCATCTGGGTCTTGTGCAGCTCACGCAGCCCCGCCAGCGCGCGCATGCGCCCCAACAGGAAGCCGACGACCGGCCCACCGCGCGCCGTCAGCTCGCGCACCATCGCCTCGGCCTCCGCGGCCCCCCGCTGGAACTGCACGCGCGGCGCCTTGGTCGGGTCCGTCTGGCGGCCCAGGTTGCGCAGCGCGGCGCGCAGCGAGCTGGGGTCCTCGCGCCAGCGCGGCACGCCGATGTCGATTTCCGCGATGCCGCGGTGCCCGTAACGTTCCAGGAAGGCCGTCAGATCGGCTTCCGACTGGATCTCGGCGAGCGCCAGGTCCATCTCCGTGGTCGGGTTGAACGGCAGCCCGCGCTTCGCGATCTGCAGCTCCGCGGTGGTGGCCTTGGCGCCCAGCAGCTTGGCCGCCAGCGTGCCCGCCGCGATCCCGGCGAAGGCGGTGGGAAGCACCCGGTCCAGGATCAGCGGCCCGCCTTCGCGGAACATGCGCTCGAGCGTGTCCAGGCGCTGCGCGCGCGTGGCATCCGCCGGCAGCGCCCCAAGCGCCAGCAACAGCGGCGTGGCGGCCTGGGCGCGCTCGCGCCGGCCCACCGGGTCGATCAAGGCCTGGAGCAGGCGCAAGGGCACGCGGGAGTGCGCCGCCAGCCCCAGGATCCGCAGCGCGGTGCGCCAGGCCGGCGTGGCCGATGGCGGGAACTCCGGCAGCAGCTGCTTGAAGATCTCGCCGGAGCGCGCCTCCATGTGCTGGAGCGCGATGAACAGGATCCGCCGCCCGAAGCGATCGCGCAATGCCGTGGTGGCGTCCAGGAACAGCCGGCTGCCGGCCTCGCGGAAGACGGGCGGTCCGTCCGGGAGGTGCAGGCCCAGCTTGCGGCCGATGCCCCCGGCCAGCAGCCGGAAGATATCCACGCCCAGCGGCGTGATCGGCCCGATCACGCCCTGCGCGACGTTGAACGAGAAGTACGCGCGCAGCCCCGGCTGGCGCTCGTCGGGCAACGGATAGACCGTGGTGATCGGCCTGGCCTGCAAGAGCCACAGCTTGCCCGCGTGGTCGAAGGCGAACTCGAGGTCCTGGGGGCTGCCGTAGTGCCGCTCCACGCGGTCACCCAGCCGCGCCAGTTCCGCCAGCTGGGCGTCGGGCAGGCAAGCCGCGCCGCTGCCGTCCGGCAGTTGCTCGCGCACTATGCCCCGCCGGATGGCGAGACGCTTGTCGCCCAGCCGGCGCTCCAGCACCGCGCCGCTGGCTGTGTCCAGCATGAAGTGGTCCGGGTTCACCTCGCCGGACACGATCGCCTCGCCCAACCCCCAGCTGGCGTCTACCACGCAGCGGCCCCGGCGGCCGGTCAGGGGATCCGCGGTGAAGATCACGCCGGAAACCGCCGCGTCGGCCATCTCCTGGACGACGACGGCGATCGCCACGCCCTGGGGGTCGATGCCCTGGTGGGCCCGGTAGCTCACGGCCCGCTCCGTCCACAACGACGCCCAGCAGCGCCGCACGGCATCGAGCACGGCGGCCTCGCCCCGGATGTCCAGGTAGGTGTCTTGTTGCCCGGCGAAGCTGGCCCCGGGCAGGTCTTCGGCCGTGGCGGACGAGCGCACGGCCACGGCCACGTCGGGCCCCAGGGCGCGGTAGGCCGCGGCGATCGCCGCCAAGATCTCCGGCGGCGGGTCGATCGCGCGGATCTGCTCCCGCAAGGCGGCGGCGTTCTCGGCCGTCGGCGCCGCCGCAACGGCGTCCAGGGACACGCCCCGGGTGGCGGCCTCGTAGGCCGCCGTCAGCACGCAGAACCCCGGCGGCACGGGCAGCCCCGCGCGCGTCAGCTCGCCCAGGTTGGCGGCCTTGCCGCCTGCCACGGCCAGGCAAGCGGCGTCGAGCTCCGCGAAGGGCTTAACCCAGGTCGTTGCGTCCATGGTCCGTCCTCCGCCGTGCGGCTTCCGCCAACAGCTGCATCGCGGCCATCACCTGCCGCCGCTCGTCCAGGCTCAGCTGCTCCATCAGCGTCAGCTGCGCCTCCGCCCGTCCCGCCTCGATCGTGTGCACCAGCTCGCGGCCGGGATTGGCGATCGTGATGCGCTTCTGGCGCCGGTCTTCCGGGTCTTCCGTGCGCTCCACCAGCCCCAGCTTGACCAGCTGGTCCAGGAAGCGGCTGGTGGCGGAGGGCGATCGCCCCGTCAGCCGCGCCACTTCCCCGGCCGTGGTGCCGCCCTCCTTGTCGAGCAGGAACAGCACGGCCATCTGCGGCAGGCTCAGGTCCAAGGCCGTCGTGGCGGCCACCGCGCCCAGGAAGCCGTCGCGCATCATCGCGCGCCGGAAGCTGGCCAGGGAGCCGATCAACGCGTCGCGTTCCTCGGAAGACCATTGCGTCATTTCAACTATTCCTCTTTTGCAATCATTGCACACTTGCAACTATCTCGCAAGCAACCTGAATTTAACGTCAGCACCACCCAGCCACTACCGATAACAGCTTCGGTACAGGGAGTGGAGCGTTGGCCATGATCGGATTGCCGCCCATCGGGCAGGTGTTGCAGCTGCGCGAGTCCGCGCAACCCAAGCAGGAGGCGCCGGGCAAGGTGCCTTCGAAGGCCGTCCAGCTGGTGCAGCCGCTGGTGGTCAAGAACAACCCCTTGGCCGCCGCCGCCCCTGCGGCGCCCGCCAAGATCGACGTCATGTCGTTCAACGTGAAGCTCGGCGGCCAGGACTTCGAGGGCGTCCAGCGCACCATCGGCGAGAAGAACCCGGACCTGGTGGGCCTGCAGGAGTGCAGCCGCGCCACGGCGGAGAAGATCGCCAAGAAGTACGGCTACCACATGGCCTTCTACTCGAGTGCCCGCTACAACAACAGCATGGACAACGGCCGCGCCATCCTCAGCCGCTTCCCCATCCAGCAGGCGGAGTCCGTGCCGTTCCATGTACCGGTGCTGGAGCGCTTGAAGAACATGAAGGCGTGCTTCGACCGGTCCAAGGGCAGCTTCTGGCAGCGCCTGGTGGGCACCGTCTCGCTCTGGCAGCAG
>JAQBPE010000275.1 GCA_028287685.1 Cyanobacteria bacterium RYN_339
CCATCATCGCGACCTTTGCCGTCATGAAGTGGGCCGGCTACAGCCTGAACGGCATGACCATGATCGGCCTGACCCTGGTGGTGGGCATCCTGGTGGATGACGCGATCGTGGACTTGGAGAACATCCACCGCCACATGGCCATGGGCAAGAGCCCGCTCAAGGCGGCCTTCGAGGCCACGGACGAGATCGGCCTGGCTGTCATCGCCACCACCTTCACGCTGGTGGCCGTGTTCGTGCCCGTGGCCTTCATGGGCGGCATCCCCGGCATGTTCTTCCGCTCCTTCGGCCTCACGGTCGCGGTCAGCGTGGTGTTCTCCCTGCTCGTCGCCCGCACGCTGACGCCCATGATGGCCGCCTACATGCTGCCCGAAGGCCACCACGCGCCGGAGAAGGAGCCCTTCTACCTGACGACCTACGTGAAAATCCTGGCCGCCGCGCTCCGCCACCGCGGCGCCACGGTCTTCCTGGCCCTCGTGATCTTCGTCGCCAGCCTGGCACTGGCGCCCTTCATCCCCAAGGGCCTGTTCTCGAACGGCGACATGGGAGAGGTGGTCGTGCAGGCCAACCTGCCGGAAGGCTCCACGCTGCAAGACACCACGGCCGTGGTGGATCGCATCTCGCAGCTGGTCCAGCAGCGTCCAGAGGTGGCGCACATCTTTGCGACCGCCGGCTCGGCGGGCGGCGCCAAGTGGGACTCCGCCGGCGGCGCGAGCGTGGCGCAGGCCACCATCAACGTGCTGATGGTACCCAAGGACAAGCGCAAGCTGTCGATGGACGCCTTCGCCTCGGAGTTGAGCCCGATCCTCAAGCAGGTGCCCGGCGCGCGCATCTCCGTCACGGCGCTGGGCGGCGTGGGCGGCGGCAAGGCCATCAACATGGTCATGCGCGGCAGCGACCCGGTGGCGCTCGACAAGTTCGCACCGGTGCTGCTGGCCCAGATGCGCGGCCTGCCGGAGCTGCGCGACGTGACCTCCAGCGCCGCCGATTTGCGTCCCGAGCTGGTGATCCGGCCGGACTTCGCGCGCGCCGCGGAGCAGGGCGTGAACGTCGCGACGATCGGCCGCATGGCCCGCATCGCCACCCAGGGCGACGTGGACTTCAACCTGCCCAAGTTCAACGCCGGCGACCAGCAAATCAACATGCGCGTCCAGCTGGCGGACTCCGCCCGCAAGGACCTCTCGACCGTGGGCGACCTGCGCGTGCCGGGCCGCCAGGGCCTGATCCCCCTCAACACGGTGGCGGACATCCAGTTCTCCACCGGCCCGGTGCAGCTCTCGCGCTACGACCGCGCCCGCCAGATCACCTTCTCGGCCAGCCCGGCCGGCGGCGTGCCCCTGGGCGACGCGATGGCCAAGATCAATGCGCTGCCCGCCATGAAGGTGCTGCCGCCCGGCGTGACCCAGGACAACCTGGGCCAGGCCAAGATCATGGCCGACATCTTCGGCGGCTTCATGTTCGCCTTCGGCGCCGGCACGCTGTTCATCTACGCCGTGCTGGTGCTGCTCTTCGGCAGCTTCCTGCAGCCGCTCACGATCATGGCGGCCCTGCCGCTCTCGATCGGCGGCGCGATGGCCGGGTTGCTGGTGGGCGGCAAGGAGCTGGGCATGATGGGCCTGATCGGCATCCTGATGCTGATGGGCCTGGTCACCAAGAACTCGATCCTGCTGGTGGAGTACGCGATCATGAGCCGCGCCAAGGGCCTGCCGCGCCAGGAAGCGTTGATGCGCGCCGGCCAGGACCGCCTGCGGCCCATCCTCATGACCACCATCGCCATGATCGCCGGCATGCTGCCGATCGCCCTCGAGATCGGCGAAGGCACGGAGCGCCTGAGCCCGATGGCCGCGGCCGTGATCGGCGGGTTGATCACCTCCACCTTGCTGACGCTGGTGGTGGTGCCGGCCACCTACACCTACGTCGACGACTTCCAGGAGTTCGTCCGCAAGCTGATCCGCCGCGCCTCGGGCGGCCGCATCCAGGCCACCCCGACCCACGAGCGGGCCCACGCGGAGAGCGTCACGACGCACTAGTTCCGGGTACGATGCTCCGACAGGAGGATCGCCCATGGAACCCACCGTTTCCCGCCAGGAATTCATCCAGCTCATGGCCCGCGCCGGCGACGCCACCCTCGCGGAGGCCCTGCTGGCGCGCCTGGGCCTGAGCGACAAGGAGCAGCTCACGGAGCAGGACGTCAGCGCCCTGATGGTCGCCGCCAACACCGCCGCGGGCGAGCTGCTCGGCAACCGGCCCAACGGGGACCCGCGCAAAGACGACCACATGCGCGCCATGCTGGACGCCCTGAACGGCCACGCCATCCCCCTGATGGCCAAGCAGTTTGGGATGACCAAGCAGGGGAACAATAGCTAAAGTGCCATATCGCTAGTGGGGGAGAACGATGGACGACGTCACGGTCAAGCGCAGCGCCGGTACCGCACCCTTGGCCCCGCCGCCGCCGCCTCCCCCGCCCCCCCCGCCGCCGCCGGCCCCCGTGCGGCAAAGCACGCCCACCACGCGCCTCGACGAGCGCGCCGGCCAGGGCAAGCCCGGTAGCAGCGGCCTGGAGCTGCCGCCCGCCAACGCCGGGACCGAAAACGCCGTGGCCAAGGGCCAGGAAGAGGCCAAGGCCAAGGACGAGCAGCGCGAGCGCGACGCCGCCCTGCAAGCCGAGCAGGTCGTGCCGCAGGCCTTCAGCCAGCAGCAACCCGCCGCCACCAGCGGCGAGGCCGGGGATCAGAAGGTGGAAGCGCCTTCGCCCAGCACGCTGAAGAGCACCATGCAGTCGTTCATCGACAAGGCCAAGGGGCTGGGCGGCAAGACCGACGAGCTGATGAGCCAGGCCCAGGGCGCCCAGGAAGCGGCCGCCCAGCTGAAAGAGCGTACCGGCGCCGCCTCCGAAGCGGCAGCCAAGATCCAAAGCGGCGACGTCGCCGGCGGCGTGAAGGACGGCGCGACCGCGGCCAGCGGCGCCATGACCGACGCGGCCAAGCTCGCGAGCACGGTCAAGGACCTGTCCAGCTCGCTGGGCATGGGCGACACCAAGGCGGCGCAACTCGCCGGCAAGACCGCGGACACGCTGACCAAACTGGCCGGTGCCGCGGACCAAGGCCAGCAGCTGGCCACCACCGCCACGGACCACGCCGACAAGCTCAAGGCAGCCGCCTCGGCCCTCTCCACCGACGGCGTGAGCGCCGACGGCGCCAAGACCGCCATCGGCGCAACGCAGGACATGGCCAAGGACCTCAAGAGCGGCCTGGAGATCGCGCGCAACCTGGGCGGCGGCAAGATCGCGGACAAGGTCGGCGGCAAGCTCGACGCCGCCACCAACGCCCTGGGCGCGGCCAACACGGCCATCACCAGCGGCCAGGCGCTGACGGGCGACGCCTCGGCAATGACGGATGCCGCTGCCAAGATCCAGAGCGGCGACGTGGCCGACGGCACCAAGGCCGCGCTGGCCGCCGCGGGCTCGGCCACCCAGAACATGAAGACGGCGCTGAACGCCGCGGCCGACGCCACCGGCCACGACGGCACCAAGAAGGTGGCCGGCAAGATCGCGGGCGCGCTCGACACGGCCAACAGCGTGGCGAGCACCGGCCAAAGCCTGGTGGACCGCACCAAGGACGCCTCGGCGGCCGTGGACAAGCTCGCGGCCGGCGAGATCGCGGACGGCACCAAGGCGGCGCTCTCCACCACCAGCAGCGCGGCAAACGACCTGAAGGCCCTGACCTCCACCGTGGGCGGCGCCACCAGCAACGCCAAGGTCAAGGCGGCCACCGACAAGGTGGCCACCAAGCTCGACGGCGTGGCCAGCCTGGCCACCACCTCCCAGAACCTGGTGGACCGCACCAAGGACGCGGGCGACGCGGCCACCAAGCTGGCCGCCGGCGAGCTGGCGGACGGCTCCAAGGCCGCCCTGGGCGTGGTCAGCTCCGCCGCCAACGACCTCAAGGCCGTCACCAGCGCCGCCGGCAACCTGGTGGGCAACGACAAGCTCAAGGGCAAGGTGGACGGGCTGGGCAAGAAGCTCGACACCACCGCCTCGGCCGCCACGGCGTTGGCCAGCGGCGTGGACCATGGCAAGCAGCTCGGCGACGCCAAGCAGAAGCTGGCCGACGGCGACGTCACGGGCGCCCTCTCCAGCGCCGGCACCGCCACCAGCGCGTTGGCCGCAGACGGCAAGGCCCTGACGGACCTGGCGGCCAGCGTGACCAAGGGCAAGGCCAACACCGTCGCCACCGGGGCCGGCAACCACCTCGCCGCCGCGGGCACGCTCGCCAGCCTGGCGGGCGGCGCGCAAGACAAGGTCGCCAAGGCCAACGACGTGGTCAAGGCGGCCCAGGACGGCAACTACCAGGACGCCGCCAAGAAGGGCACGGAATTGGCGACCGACGCCGTCAACACCGCCAAGAGCGCGGTCGACGCGGTCAACACCGTGGCCGGCGGCAAGGTCAAGGACGTGCTGACCAAGGGCAGCAACGTCCTGGGCGGCAGCGTCAACAAGCTCGGCGCCGTGGGCGCCGTGGTGGACGCCGGCAAGAACGTGAGCGGCATGATGGAGGGCGGCGCCAAGATCATGCAGGGCAAGGTGGCCGAAGGCGCGGCCCAGCTGGGCGAGAACGCCATCTCCACCGTCCAGAACGCCGGCCAGGCCGCGAGCGCGGTCCAGGCCGCCGTGGCTACGGGCGGCACGGCAGCCAAGGTCGCGGGCGCCGTGGCTTCGGGCGTGGGCAAGATCGCCGCCCCGCTCGCGATCATCCAGGGCGGCATCCAGGCGGCCAACGCCCTCTCCAAGACCCCGCCGGACTACGCGGGTGCCGCGGTGGGCGCCATGAACGCGGTGGGCGGCGCCTTGATGGCGGTGCCCGGCGGCCAGGTGGCCGGCGCGGTGCTGATGGGCGGCGCGATGGTGATCCAGAACTGGGACACGATCAGCGCGGGCGCCAGCTCCGTGATGGGCTGGTTCAGCGGGAAGAAATAGCCGAGATCACGGCGCGACCCAGCTCCTCCAGCCCCAACCAGGGGCCGTCCGCCATGCCGCGAGACTGGGTTTCGATGGTGAAGCGCGGCCGTGCCAGCCGCTGTCGGCTGTCCACCCCCAACGCCAGGTGTACGTCGAAGGCACCCAAGGCCGCCAGCTGTGTCTCCACCGACGGCATGGCCGTGTAGGCCTCACCGTCCGGCCCGTACAGCGCCAGCACGGCCCCGGTCGCACCGGGCGGCAGCAAGCCCGCCGCGATGAAGGCGGCCGTCGGGTTTTCCGGCACGCCGGGGAAGGGCCCGAACCCGGTCACCAACGCCGTCCGGAAGGGCGTTGCCGCGTGCAAGGCCTCCAGCGCGAGCGCCACCACGGCCGCAAGCTCCACCGGCGTCGACCCCGGGGGCACATGGATGAAGCCGCCGCGCCGCCCGGTATGCGCCAGCCAGTGTGCCAACCCGCCGCAGAAATACGTGCCGGGGTCCACTCCCAAGGCCAGGTCAGCCTCCCCGACCCGCGCGCGCAGCGGGTCATGGGCCGCCACGTAGGCATCGGACGCCCGGATGCCCTGGTCCTGGGGTGCGGTGATCGGGGCGGGCTGGTAGCCCAGGCGGTAGGCCGTGACGGGCAAGCGGGCTACTTCACCTCGAAGCTCACGAACGCGATTTCCTTGCCGTGGTTGTCGGTGTTGTGCATGCGCAGGTCCCAGTTGCCGAGCTTGGCAGGCGCCTTGAAGCTCACGGTGCCCTTGGCCTTCTTGTGCAAGTACTCGAAGGCCACGTCGAACTCGTCGTTGTGGTCCTCGTCGCCGTGCGTGACCTCCGAGGGAATCACGCCGATCCAGCCGTTGTCGGCGAAGTGCTCCTGGGTCGAATAGCTGACGGTGATCGTCTCGCCCGGGTGGTAGGTCGTCTTCTTGCCGGCCAGCTCCAACGTCACCTTGGCGTAGTTGCTCTTCGCAACGGGGATCTTGGCCGACCAGGCGGCCGGCGCGGCGGCGGCAACGACGACGGCGAGGGTAGCCAGGGCGATGCCCAATCGGTGGTTGACCAACATTCAGGATGCTCCTTCTCGGGGTAGGGGGTGTTAACGTTCTACCCGACGCCTGGTTGGTTCCTGAAGTTCCGTGCCTAGTTGGCGCTCCCCACCAGCTCGCGCTCCTCGGCCACGAAGACCACGCCCTGCGGCTTCTTGGCGTTGGGACCGGTCTCCGGCAGCAGCAGGCCGCCGAGAGCCAGCACCCACGAGAAGGTCGCCCAGATCGCGAGGCCGGGGATGAAGGAGCCCGTGGAGTCGTGCAGCGCGCCCACCACCACCGGGCTGAGCGAGGAGAACAGGTAGGCGAACGAGAAGACCGTGCCCATCATCAGGCTGACGTGGCGGGGGGTCACGCCGGGCAGCTCCATCGGGATCGTGAAGAGCGGCGCGACGTAGGTGAAGAGCGCGATGCCCAGAGCGACGGAGGCGACGGTGATGTAAGCCGGCGACGGGGCGAGGAACATGCCGAACCCCGCGAAACCCATCACGACGCCCGCGCCGATGATGAAGGGGCGGCGCAGCCCCAGCTTCTTGGTCAGGAAGCCCGCGGCGATGGCGGTGGGGATGCCGATCAGGTTGAACAAGCCGGTGTACTGGCTGGCGACGGCCTTGGTCATGTGGAAGGCCTCCATGTAGTACTTGGGCAGCCAGGTGTTGAACGCCAGGTACAGGGCCAGGGGGCCGGCGAAGGACAGGGCGATCAGCCAGGTCTCGCGCATCTTCCAGACGTCCATGTAGGTGACCTTGGCGGCCGCGGCGGCTTCGCCGGCGCTGACCTCCTGGGTGCGCTCGCGGCCGAGCACGGCCCAGGCCACGCACAGCACCACCGACAGCAGGCCGTAAGCCAAGAGCGTCTGGCGCCAGCCGATCGCGCCCGCCAGGGGCACGGTGGCGAACAGCGTGACGGTGATGCCCGTGTTGACGGCCACGTTGTTGAAGGCGTTGACCAGCGGCAGCTCGTCCTTGGGGAACCACTGCATGCACATGGGGCCAAGCAAGGTCACGACGACCGCGCCGCCCACGCCGAACAGGAAGCGGCTCGCCAGGAACCAGTTGAAGTCGGGGGCGAAGGGCGCGACGGCCGCACAGCAGATCAAGGCGGAGCCGAAGAGGATCGTGCGCTTCAGGCCGAAGCGCACCGCCAGCAGGCCCGTGACGAGCGGCGCGATCACCTTGGCGACGGAGACCATGGTCGTGAGCAGCCCCAGCTGGGCCAGGCTCACGTGGAACTGCTGCTGCAGCTCGCCCACCAGCGGCGTGACGGCGATCCAGCTCAGCCCGAACACGGCGTAGGTGAGGAAGAGCAGGGCTCCGACCAGGAAGCGGTATTTAGACTGGGGCACGGGCACCTCCAGGGAATCGGGGAGACAACCTAACGTTAACCTTCGCTCGTTTCAACCCCGTTACAGAGTGGGTACGATCTGCGCATGCGCCCGATCTACTTCGCCCTGCTCGCCCTGACCGCCTGCGCCCCGGTGGCCCTACCGCCTGGCCCCACGCCCGGCGTGGCACAGGTGGCCGCGGCCCAGGCCCCCGCCGTGCCCACGCCGTCGCGCACCCCGATCTGGAAGGACCAGGTGTTCCTGGACTTCAAGGCCAAGCGAGACGCCGCCAAGGACGACCCGCGCCAAATCACGCGGCTCTTCATCACCTCCTTTGCCCACTACGAGGAAGACCGGGCCTTCGCGCTGGACCTCATGAGCGCCGTCGCCGCGGACACCCTGGTGCACCCGGACCCCGCCTGCCGTTCGGGCCAGCTCTTCAACCCCTCGCAGGACGTCTATTGGATCGCCATGGACGGCCACCCCTCCCTGCCCGCCGGCTACTTCGACGCGCCCGCCAACGCCCTGGTGGCGGACGCGGAAGCGCACGTGCAGCTCGACGAGGCAGCGACCAAGGTCGAGGCGGCCTCGGCCACCGTCGCCCTCAAGCTGGCCGGCGCGGCGAGCCGGCCGCTGAAGCTGGTGAAGCAGGCCAACGGCTGGCGCGTCTCCGATGTGAGCGCGATCGTGGCCGCCCGCTAAAGTTTGGTTACGAAGCGGGGAAGGCCCCTGCTACCGGGGGTACGTCATGACGGACGGAACATTTGGTTGTCCGTTCGACGTCGTAGCAACGTCTGCGTCCCCTTTGAAATGTAAGGAGCCACCCTTTGCATAGCCTTCCCTCCCGCGTCCTGGCCCTGGCCGTGGCGATCGCCGCCCTCTCCGGCTGCTCGCCCGCCGCGCTCCAGGCCCTGACGGCCGCCGCCAACGCCGCCAATGGCGCGGCCCCTGCCGGCACGCCGGCCGCCAGCACCGGCACCCCGGCGGGCACGGGCACCACCGCTACGACCGGCACGGGCGCGACCACCACGACCGGCACCCCGAGCGAAACCACCACGACCACCGGCGCGGGCTCGACCACCACCGTCACCCCCGCCGCCGGAGACCCTGCGATCGCCAAGCAGGTGGAGGCCTTCAAGGCCAAGATCAAGGCCGCTTCCGAGGACCCGGAGAAGGTCGCGCGCTTGTTCATGGTGGGCTTCGCCCAATACCCCACCAACAAGAAGCTCGCGATCGGCCTGATGATGCTGTGCGCCACCGAGGGCGAGCGCCAGGCGGATGCCGCGAGCCCGACCGGCTACACCTACCCGGCGGCGCGGTCCGTCTACTGGCCCGGCGTGGACCGCCAGCCCACCTTGCCTTCGCTCTACTTCGACAAGGCCGAGAACGCCGTCGCCGCGGACGCCGAGGCCCACGTGGTGATCGATACGGAGTACAAGGCCGTGGACAAGGGCATCCAGGGCAACCTGGCCACGTACTACATGGCCCAGAGCGGCGACGCCAACAAGCGCCCCCGCCCGCTGAAGCTGGAGAAGAAGCCCGAAGGCTGGCGCGTCTCCAACTACAGCTCGGTGGTGGTGCCGATCTAGCTAGAGGACCAACCCACCGTCGACGCCGATCACCTGGCCGGTGATGAAATCGGCGTCGTCGGAGGCGAGGAACAGGTACACCTTCGCGACGTCCCCGGGCATGCCCAAGCGCCCGAGGGGCGTCTTGTCCTTCATGACGTCGAGCACCTTCTCCGGCATGAGCGCCGTCATGTCGGTGAAGATGAAGCCCGGCGCCACGGCGTTGCTGGTGATGCCCTTGCGCGCCAATTCCTTGGCCCAGGTCTTGGTCATGCCGATCACGCCGGCCTTGGTGGCCGCGTAGTTGGTCTGGCCGAAGTTGCCGTATTGACCCACCACGCTCGAGGCGTTGATGATCTTGCCCTTGCCCTGCGCGAGGAAGGTGGGCAACACGGCCTGGGTGCAGTTGAAGACGCCCTTGAGGTTGATGTCGATCACGCGGTCGAACTGGTCTTCCGTCATCTTGGCGAGCGTGGAGTCCATGGTGATGCCGGCGTTGTTGATCAGCACGTCGATGCGGCCGAACTTCGCGAGCACGCCCGCCACGGCGGCCTCGACGCCGTCCCGCTTGCTGACGTCCGCGGCCTGCGCCACGGCCTCGCCGCCCGCGGCCACGATCTCGTCGACCACGGCCTGGGCAGGCGCTGCGTCACGGTCGACGACCGCCACGCGGGCCCCTTCCCGCGCCATCAGCAGGGCGGTTTCCCGCCCGATGCCGCGGCCGCCGCCGGTGATGAAGATGACCTTGTCCTTGATGCGCATGGGGTTCTTTCTTATCGGGCCGCGACCGAGGCCTGGCCGAACTTGGCACGCAGGTCGGCTTTGACGACCTTGCCGGTGGCGTTGCGCGGCAATTCCGCGACGAAGACCACGCTCTTGGGAAGCTTGTAACGGGCCACGCGCTCGCCCAGGTAGGCGATCACGTCCTCGTCCGTCATGAGGCCCTCGGAGCGCAGCGCCACCACGGCGCGGCCCACCTCGCCCCACTTGGGGTGCGGCACGCCGATCACGGCGGCCTCGGCGATGGCCGGGTGGCCCGCCAGGATCTTCTCCAACTCGGCCGGGTAGATGTTCTCGCCGCCGGAGATGATCATGTCCTTCTTGCGGTCCACGATGAAGAAGTAGCCTTCCTCGTCGCGGCGCACCAGGTCGCCGGTGTGCAGCCAGCCGTCCGAGAGGGCGGCGCTGGTCGCCTGCGGGTTCTTGTAGTAGCCGGGGAAGACGTGGGGGCCACGGATCAGCAGCTCGCCCACCGCGCCCGCGGGCACGTCCACGCCGTTGTCGTCCACCACGCGGACGTCGACGTGCATGTTGGGGAAGCCCACGCTGCCGGCCTTGCGCACGGCGTCGCGGCCGTCGAGGGTGAAGCAGTTCGGGCCGGCTTCCGTCAGGCCGTAGCCCTGCTTGAAGGTCAGGCCGCGGCGGGCATAGGCCTCGATCAGGCTGACCGGGCAGGGCGCGCCGCCGCTGATGAAGAAGCGCACGCTGGAGAGGTCGGCGGTCTCGAAGCCGTCGGCCTCCATCATCATGTGGAACATCGTGGGCACGGCGAAGACCACGGTGCAACGCTCGCGGGCGATCAGTTCGAGCGACTTGGGGGCGTCGAAGCCCTTCATCAGGACGATCGTGCCGCCGCGGTGCAGCAGGGGCGTCGTCAGCACGTTCAGGCCGCCGGTGTGGAAGAAGGGCGTGTGCGTGAGCGTCACGTCGTCGCTGCGGAGGTCCCAGCCCACCTGGGTGTTCACGGCGTTCCAGGTGATCGTGCCGTGGGTCAGGATCGCGCCCTTGGGGGCGCCGGTGGTGCCGGAGGTGTAAAGGATCAGGCAGGGATCCTCCAGACCGATTTCCGCGGGGGCGGGGACGCCACCGGCGTGGGAGGCCAGCAGGGGCTCGTAGCCGCCGGCGAAGGCGATCACGGCGGCGATGTCGAGGTCGTTCGACAGCTGGCGCACCAGCGGCTCGAACTCCGCGCCGTAGAACAGCACCTTGGGGGCGCAATCGCCCAGGATGAACTGGACCTCGTTGGCGGCCAGGCGGTGGTTCACCGGCACCATGATCGCGCCCAGCTTGGAGACGGCGAAGAACAGCTCGAGGGTCTCGACGCAGTTGTGCGCCAAGACGGCCACGCGGTCGCCCTTGCCCACGCCGTGGTGCTGGCGGAGCGCGCCGGCCAACTGGTCCGCACGCCAGTTGAATTCGCGGTAGGACAAGCGCCGATCGGTCTGCGCGTCGACGACGGCGATCTTCTCGGGGGTGTAGGTCGCCCAGCGGCTCAGCCAGTCACCGAAGTACATGTCGCTTGTCCTCGCATCGTTGGGGGGTCGATGTAGAACAGCTTATGGCAGCGGCGTTACAAAGCAGTTACGGCAGGTCGGTCGGCTAGCGCGGCAACGCGAACCAGAAGGTGCTGCCCTCGCCGCGCGCGCTGGTGATGCCGATTTGCCCGCCGTGGGCCTCGACGATCGCCTTGCTGATGCTGAGCCCCAACCCGATGCCGCCCGTCGCGGCAGTCTCCAGCTGGCTGAAGCGCTGGAACAGCCGCTCGTGGTCCTGCGGGTCGATGCCCACGCCGGGGTCGCGGACCTGCACCCGCACCTGCGCCGCTTCTGCCGTCAGGGTGGTGACGACGCTGCCGCCGCGAGGCGTGTGGCGGATCGCGTTGTTCAGGAGGTTCAAGAGCACCTGCGCGATGCGGCCGGGGTCCATCGACAGCTCCAGGCGGTCGGCGCCGGCTTCCACGGCCAGCTCCACCCCGGCCTCGCGCGCCACCGGTACCAGACTCGTGACGACGTCATGCACACTCTCGTGGAGGTCCGCCTCCGCCATGCGCAGCTTGAACTTGCCGGCGTCCAGCAGGGCGAAGTCGAGCAAGTCGTCGAGCAGGGCCTGCAGCCGGCGCACGCCGCGCGAGGCCTGGTCGACGTAGCCCGTCGCCGGCTCGCCCGCCACGGCGTCCTCCAGGAACTCGAGGTAGCCCTTGACCGTGGTCAACGGCGTGCGCAGCTCGTGGGCGACGGAGCTGACGAACTGGCTCTTGAGCTGGTCCAGCCGCAAGAGCTCCTCGTTGCGGCGTGCCAGGTCCTCCTCCATCGCCTTGCGGGCCGTGATGTCGCGCGCTACGGTGATCAGGCCCGCCAGCTCCCCGGCGGGGTCGAAGTAGGGGTACTTCACGATCAGCGCGAACACGCTCACGCCGCTCACGCGCTTCACCTCCCATTCGTAGGCGATGCGCGCGCGCTCCTCGAGCACCCGGCGGTCGGTGGCGCGGATGTTCTCGAGCAGGGCCGCGTCGTAGAGCTCGGCGTCCGTCATGCCCACCATCTCGTCCAGCTGCACGCCGGAGAACAGGGCGGCGCGGCGGTTGGCCCAGACGACCTTGCCATCGAGGTCGCGGATCATGATCGCGTCCGCGGTCTCCTCCGCGATCGCCCGCAGCCGCCCCTCTTCGTCCGCCAGCTGTTGCTCCGTGCAGCGAAGCGCCGTCACGTCCTGGGCGGTGCCGAACATGTGGGTGTAGGCGCCGCCTTCGACGTGCACGGCGCCGCGGCAGGCCATCCAGCGGACGCCGCCGCCCGGCAGCAGCACGCGGTGTTCGAAGGCGAAGGGCTCGCAGCGCTCGAAGGTGGCCTCGATGCACTGCCGCGCGTAGGCCCGGTCGTCGGGGTGCACATGGAGCAAGTAACCCTCGAAGGTCGGCGCCCCGGCCTCCTTGGGCCGTCCGAACAGGCGGTAAAGCTCGTCGGACCACTCCACCACGTCCGCCGCAATATCCCAGCGCCAGGTGCCCAGGCTCGCCAGGCGCTGGCACTCCGCCAACTGGGTGGATACCTTCGCTAGCTCGGCCCTCAGACGCTCGGTCTCGGCAGGATTGTTGCTCATTTCGACATCATACCGATAAGCAAGCGTTGCCGCACCCCTATACCGTGACGGGCTCCGCGTTCGAGATGGCCGCGAACAGGGCCTGGGTCTCCGGAAGCGGGTCCACATCAAGCTCGTCGGAAAGCGCAACAACGCAGCGATCGTACGTGCGGATCGCGAGGCCGCGATCGCCCTGGCGGTACTGGGCGATCATGAGCAAGCGGTAGGCCTCCTCCATGCAGCGATCGCGCGCGATCAGCCGCTGGGCCCACTCCGCGCAGCCGGCATCGTCCCGCTGGCGGGCCAGCGCACGCGCCAGGCGGATCGCGCCGTCGGCGAAGCGCTCGGCCAGGCGCTCGCGCTCGCCGTAGACCTCGGAGAGCTCCGTGTCCGGCAGGAACGGGCCCTCGTAGAGCGCCAGGGCTTGCTGCAGCGTCTGGATGTCGTCGTCGCCGCGCGCCATGTCGAGCAGCCGCTCGAACTCGAGGGCATCGATCCAGACCTCCGGGCCCAGGCCGTAGGTGGCGCCGTCGCGCACGATGAAGCGGGTGGCGGCGCCGCCCTTGCGGTCGGGCTCCAGCGCCTTGTTCAAGGCGTTCAGGGCCACGCGGAAGGTGCCGTCGGCGCTGGCGGGGTCCGCGTCGGGCCAGAGCAGGTCGATGATGCGGGCCTTGGAGAGACGCTGGCCGCGGTAGACCACCAGCACCTGGAAGAGCTGGCGCGCCTTCTCGCGGCCCCAGGCCCGCTCGCCCAATTCGCGCGCGCCCTGACGCACGCGGAAACCGCCCAGCGTGCGCACGCGCAGCTTGTCGTCCAGCCGCAGCTCCGCCGTGCCGGGGGCGCGCAGGCCGGGCACGCGGCGCTCCAGCATGGGCGGGGCGTCGAGGCCCAACTCCACGCTCCAGGGCGCGAGCAGGTCCGGCGCCACGCCGCGCGCCAGGCAGCCCGCCATGAAGGCCTTGGCCTCGTCCAGCGTGGCGAAGCCCAGCAGGGTGGGGCGCGTGAGCGTGAAGCCGTAGTCGTGCGCGCGGATGGCCTCCGTCAGGCCGCTGATGGCATCGAGCAGCCGCGCGTCGTCGTCCGACGACAGCGCCAGGCGCGCCAGGCCCAAGACGGCCAGGGTGCGGCCGAAGAAGTCGCCGCACGTGTCGTAGTCGTCGCGCGCGCGCTCCAGCCACAAGGCCCCGCGCTGCTCGCCGCGCGCCGCCAAGATGCCGCCCAGCGCCAGCGCCAACATGGCGCCCAGCCAGATGTCGCCGGTGGCGCGCGCGGCCTCGATCACGCTGGTGATGGCGGCCTCCGCGCCGGGCAGGTCGTGCTTGCGGCCGGCCAGGAAGGCCAGGCCCATCAGGGGTTCCGCGCGCAGGCGCGCCACGCCGACGGCGTCCGCGCGCAGCAGGGCCTCGCGGTAGGCGGCGTCGGCGCCCGCGAGGTCGCCGCCCACCAGGCGGGCGTGGCCCTCGCGCATGGCGGCCACGGCCTCCGTCCAGCCGGATTCGCGGCCGCGCGCGCGGGCCCGGGCTTGCAAGGCCAGCGCCAGCGCGGCATCGGCGTCGCCCGTGAGGGCTTCGACCAGCGAAAGCACCAACGCGGGCTCGCGGTGCGCACGCGTGCCTTCGTTGGCGGCTGGAGGCACGGATGCCGACATGTCGCGGAGCGCAGGATGCGCTGGAGCGACCACAGCGGCCTGCAAGACCGTGCGGGCCTCCGCCAGGCGGCCGGTGCGCAGCAAGACGCGCGCCTCGTGCATGGGCATCTCCGGCGCGGCGGAGGCCTCGCGGAAGAGCGCCAGGGCGCCCGCGGCATCGCCCTGGTTCAGCTTGTTCTCGGCGAGCAACACCAAGAGCTCGCCGCGCCGGTCTTCGGGGGCGCTGGCGGCGGCCTCTTCCAGCAGCTTGCCGGCGCGCACGGGCTGCAGCGTATCCAGGAAGACCAGCGCCTTGCCGGCCAGGGCGCGGGCGCGGCCCTCCGGGGCGTCGGCGTAGCCGGTGAGCGCGCGGTCGTACCAGGCGATCGCCTCGCTGAAGCGGGCAGCCAGCCGGCAAGCATCGCCCATCGAGACCGCCAAGGACGGCGCGCGGGCGACCAATTCGGCCGGCAGGGCGTCCAGCCAGCTCGCCAGCCGCTGGTAGCGGCCCTGGCTGACCAAGGCCGGCGCCACCAGCGCCAGGGCGGCGGCGGCGGGCTCGAACTCGCCGGCGGCGAGCCACTGCTCGATGGCTTCTTCGGGCTGTCCGGCCGCGGCCAGGGCGCCCGCGGCGGCGCGGCGGGCGTTCACCAGCTGGCCGTCGTCGGCCAGGCGCGCCAACAGGAACTCGCGGAAGAGGTGGTGCAGGCGCGGCACCCCGTCCTCGCCGGCGCGCACGAACAGGCCGCGGTCGTCCAGCTCGCGCAGCCAGGCCCCGGCGTCCGCCAGGTCGGCCAGCCGGCCGCAGACGATCGGGTCGAGCCGATCCAAAGGCGCGACGGCGAGCAAGGCCTGGCGCGTGGGCGCGTCCAGCTTCTCCAGCACCTCGCGGGCCAGGTAGCCGAACAGGTCGGTCAAGGAGCCCGCGCGCGCGGAAGCTTGGCCGTCCTTCAGGCGCCGCGCCACCAGCGCCAGCGCGATCGGCCAGCCCTCCGTCTCGGCGGCCACGCGGCCCACGGCCTCGGCGTCCAACTCCAGCCCGTGGGCGGCCGTCAGCCAGGCGGCGAGCTCCGCGTGGGTGAAGGCCAAATCGGCCTGGTCCAGCTCCAGCACGTCGCCGGAAAGCCGCCAGCGCGGCAGGTCGGGCAGATCGGGCTTCTGGCGCGAGGCCAAGACCACGTGCAGGCGCGGCGGCAGCAACGAGACCAGGTGGCCGACCAGCGCCAGCGCCGGGCCGCCCGCCAGGTGGTGGAAGTCGTCGAGCACCAAGATGGTGTCCGCCGGCAGGTGGTCCAACAGCGCGTCGGCCAGGGCTTCGATCGCGGCCTCGCCGTGGCGATCGGCGCCGCCGGGCTGGGCCAACAGCGCGAGCGCCCGGTCCGCCACGCCCGGGTAGGCGCGGTGGAACAGGTGCGCGAGGTGGATCGAGAAGAGCTGGGGGTCCGCATCGCGCGCGCCCAGCTCGTACCAGAGCGTGGCCAGGCCGCGCGCGCGCAGCCAGGAGGCCACCAGCGAGCTCTTGCCATAGCCCGCGCCGGCCGTCACCAGGGCCAGGGGCAAGCCCTCCAGCTCGTCGAGCGCCTGGTACAGGCGCTCGCGATCCAGCTGCCCGCGCCGGGGCGCGGGAGCAATGAACTTGGTGCGGGTGACGAGGTCCTCGCCGAAGAGCGGCGCCAAGTAAGCCTCCGGGGTGTACTAAAGCAGTGGCATCATACCCCGGCCGGGTGGCTTACGAGCGGGCGGCGATCCAGGCGTCGAGCTTCGGGAAGAAGTTCTTGCGCGCGGCGCGTCCCGCCACCACGCCCACGTGGCCGGCCTTGACGGACATGGTCTGCTTGTCGAGCGAGCCGACCTTGTCGGCCAGGGGCATGGCCTGGCTGGGCTGCACGATGTGGTCCAGCTCCGCGTAGACGTTCAGGAGGTTGGCCTTGATGTTCTCCAGCTTCACGGGCTTGCCCGCGAGCTTCATCTCGCCCTTGACCAGCTTGTTGCCCTGGTAGAACTCCTTGATCCACTGGCGGTAGCTCTCGCCCGGGAAGGGGATGCCGTCCGCCACCCAGTGGTCCATCACCTGCCAGCCGGCGACGAAGGTCTCGTCGTCCAGGCGGTCCAAGAGGGCCATCGTGGGGCCGTAGTAGTTCTGCATGGGCTTGAGCAGCTTGGCGCCCAGGTCCAGCATGCCGGCGGGCACCAGGCCCAGGACGTCGGCCACGCGGTCCACGTCGAAGTGCTTGGGGTTCAACCAGTTGGTGTAGAGGCCCGCGTCGGCGAAGTCCACCGGGGTGGTGAGCAGGATCAGGTTCTTGATCGGCAGCTCGGGGTGGGTGGCCGCGAACATGGTCGACAGCGTGCCGCCCTGGCAGTAGCCCAGCAGGCTGAACTCGGCGGCGCCGGAGTGCTTCAGCACCTGCTTGGCCGCGCGCGGCAGGTAGTCCATCACGTAGTCGTCGAGGCGCAGGTGCGCATCTTCCTCGCCGGGGGTGCCCCAATCGAGCAGGAACACGTCATAGCCTTGCTCCACCAGGAACTCCACCAGCGAGTTGCCCGGCGTGAGGTCCAGGATGTACGGGCGGTTGATCAGCGCGTACACCAGGAACAGCGGGGTGGCGTGGCGCTGGTTGGGCTGGTGGTAACGGTACAGCTTGGCCTTGTTCTTGGTCCAGACCGTTTCCTTCGGGGTGCGACCCACCTGGGGCGAACCGGGCTTCAGGGCGAGCTTGAAGGCGGCTTCGGTGCGCTTGTAGCTGCGCTCCAGCTCTTGGCGGAAGGCTTCGATGGACTCGGCGGGCGTGATCATGGCGGCTCCTCGTTAGGGGGGAAACTTGCCTCCCCCGGTGAGGGGGGAGGCCATCGGGTGCGTTTAGGACTTGGCTTGCGCGTCCAGGCGGGCACCCAGGTCCGCCACCTGCCGGCGGAGATCCGCCTGCGTCAGGACGTCCCAGGCCGGGACGGATTCCAGGGCGTTCTTGACCAGCGCCTGGTTCGTGCGGGCCAGTTCGTCGGTGCTGTTCTTGGCCTGGGCGACCATCACTTCGAGGACCTTCTGGCCGTCGTTGCGCATCGAGCGGGCCTGCTCCAGCCAGGAAGCGCCCAGCGTCTCCATCTGGTCCTGGTTCCAGGTCATGGTCTTGTAGCCGGCCATCCAGCTATCCATTACGGCGGACATGGGGTTCGCGGTCGTCATTTATGCTTCCTTCTTTCTCTCTTGCTTGGTCGTGTTGGTTGAAATCATCGCGGTCTGGGCGATCAGGCGCTCCAGCTGCTGGGAGATGAGGTCCAGGCGGTCTTCCACGCCTTCGATCTTGGCCTCCAGGGCGACGACCTGGCCGGCGAGGCGGGCGTGGTCGACCTTGGAGGGGAGCCGCAGGGCCTCCCAGGTGCTTTCCAGCTGGGCGCGCTGGTTGGCTTGCTGGGTGAGGGCCTGCTCGCGCACCATGCTCATCGCCGCGGCGGCGCTCTCGGTGCCCAGCATCGCGTGGAGCGGCTTGGACCAGAACGTCTCCACCTGGTCGTAAATAGACTTCATGGTGGGCAGGGGGGGCGTGGCGGTGGTCATCGGGTACATCCTTTCCGTTTGGGGATGATGTAATCCTACCGACCCGACGTTACACGCCCGTTACCTTCCGAAAGGATCCGCCAGGCGCCCGCCCAGCCCTGGCAGCTCCTGACATGGTCATGATAGAATGACCATGTCAGGAGGTATGCCATGGCGACCGACCCCCCATCCGTCCCCGCGGGCCAGTTCAAGGCCCGTTGCCTCGAGCTGATGGACCAGGTCCAGGCCCGGCGGATCCCCATCGTGATCACGAAGCGCGGCAAGCCCGTCGCGCGGCTGGTGCCCTACGATGACGAGCCTCCGACGCTCTTCGGCTACATGGCCGGCAGCGTGACCATCCTGGGCGACTTGATCGAACCCATCGGCGAGCCGTGGGAGGCCGATGCCTGAGGAGCGCCTGACCGTGGTCCTGGACACCCACGCTTGGATCTGGCTGATGAATGGCCAGCCTCTGGCGGACGCCGCCCGCGAGGCCATCGCGGCCGCGGCGGCACACGGCGCCGTGCTGGTGCCGGCGATCGCCGTGTGGGAAGTCGGCATGCTCGAAGCCAAGGGCCGCCTGGCCCTCGACGGCCCCGTCCTGGCGTGGGTGGAGCGGGCGCTGGCCGCCCCCGGCGTGCAGCTGGCCCCGCTGACGCCGCGCATCGCGATCGACAGCACCGCCCTGCCAGGCGAGCTCCACGGCGATCCGGCCGACCGCCTGATCGTCGCGACGGCGCGGCAGCACGACGCCTTGTTGGTGACGCGGGACGCGAAGTTGCTCGGCTATGGCTTCGTGAGCACCGTCGCGGCCTGAAGCCCCGCGGCTAGTCGAGCGCCTTCTTGACCCAGTTGTGCGCCTGCTCGGCGATCACGAGGTCCATGTGGTTGAGGTGCAAGACGTCCTTGGCGACCAGCTTGGCGCCGCCCTTGGTCATGTCCGCGGTGGCCGTGGCGCTCTCCACGAAGACCACGCTGTCCGACGGGCCGGTCCGCTCGGAGAGCACGCCCGCCAGGTCCTGCTTGTCGCCGGCCAAGACGGCCAACTCGACGTGGGAGTCCAGCGGGTGGGCGGCCAGCTTCTCCATGAAGTTGCCGCCGGCGGCGATCGCCGCGTCGATGCCCGGGCTGACGCTCACGAAGCCGTGGCCGCCGTAGTAGGTCGTGTACCAGTCCTGCTCGAGCTTCGAGAGCGGGTACTTCTTGTCGAACTTCGCGAGCATCTGGGCCTGGCCGGGGAAGTAGTTGCCGTACTCCGTCATGATCGACTGCTTGGAGGTGTTCACCCAAACGCCGAACACGATCATGCTGGTCCAGCTCATCGGCGCGTCGTGCAGCACGTTGTCCAGCTCCGGCACCATGGCGAAGTTGATGGCGGGGTGGCGGAAGGGGTAGTCGAGACCGGTGTGCGGGCCACCGATCAGCACCAGGCGGTGGATGTCGTGGCCGTAGGAGCGCATCCAGCCCTGGCGCACGCCGGAGGCCAGCGCGCGGGCCACGATCGTGCCCTTGGAGTGGGCCACCACGTCGACCTCCTTGGCGCCGGTCACGGCCTTCACGCGGTCGATCGCGTTGGCGAGCTGCTCGGCCTGGAGCACGTTGTCGCCGTGGCGGTGGGCGAAGGTGACGGCGAAGACGCGCTTGCCGGCGGCCGCCAGGGCGGGGGCCAGGCCGGGCTTGCCGTGGGGCTCGTAGAAGTTGGCGGTGGCGTCGAGGATCGCGCCGTGGACCAGGATCACCGGGTTGCCCTGGCCCTTGTCCCAGCCCTTCATGTAGTGCAGCACGACGTCCTTGGAGGCGGGCGTGGCGTCACCGAAGGCCGCGACGGTGTCCTTGTCCGTCTGCTTGCCGTTGGGGCGCGACTGCTCCTTGGGGAAGTCACCGTAGGTGCTGGTCAGGCGCTCCAGCTTCTCCCACTTGCTGCCGGCCACGGTCTTCGTGACCTCGTAGGCGGCGCCCTTGGCGCGCGCGGCTTCCAGCATGGCCGCCGGGGCCAGGGTGGGCGTGATCTGGCTAGCATGGCCACACGCGGTGACCAACAGGGCGGCAGCCAGAATGAGCGAGCGCTTGAGCACGGGAGAGCCTCCTTCGAGAGGACCGACCTGGAACGGTTGCGTCATGGGTTTGTAACGCGCGGCCGTTACAAACCCGTAACAGCTCCGGGTCGGTCCAAGTAGTATCGCCCATGCGGGGGGCCGGGCCGACGCATGAAGGTAAACTTACGGTTATGATCCAGTAAACGTATCGTTAACTTAGCGGGCCAGGCACGGGATCCAGGCGCCGCGGGTAAGGTAAGAACGTGCGTGCCGTCCGTTCCAGCCTGCCGTTGATCCTGTTCGCGCTCGTCGCGTGCGGCCCCGTGACGAGCACGGGCACCAAGACCGCCGCCAAGTCCCCCAAGCCGACGACCGCCACCAGCGTGCAGGCCACGCCCAAGGCCTCGCCCGCTGCCTCGTCCGCGCCCGCTCCCAAGGCCGCCTTGCTGGTGCGCCCCACCGGCGACGTGAAGGTGGTGGCCGGCGTGGTGCGCATCGACGCCGCGTACGCGGTCGGCTCGGCGGGCGCGAAGCTGGTCG
>JAQBPE010000296.1 GCA_028287685.1 Cyanobacteria bacterium RYN_339
CCGGGCCACCGGCCAGCTCTCGCCGCTGGCGGCGGCCAAGGCGGCCGGACCGTCTCCCTATCTACAAGGCAGCTGGGAGTACAAGGTGGTGGACGGCAAGACGGGCTATCCCGTGGCCGCCGTGATCGACCTCGTCTACCTGGAGGCGCGCCTGGTGCCGGTGCGCAAGCAGCTGCGCACGGACCGCGAGGGCTTTGCCCGCGGCCAGGGGCTGCCGCCCGGGCGCTACCAGCTCACGCTGCAGGCGCAGGGCTACCACCTCGTCACGGAGGTCCGCTTCCTAAGGCCGGAAGCCCCGGACCGCGCCACGTACCGGATCCAACCGACCTGAAAAAAGGCCACCCCGGTTGGGGTGGCCTTTCGGAAAGGTGGGTTTAGCCCTTGATGCCCAGCAGCTTCTGGATGAAGCTGATGTGCGCGAGCCACTTCAGGCCGGCGGGGAGAAGCTCTTCGGCCTTGGCCGTGGCGAACGCGCCGCCCAGGGCGACCGCGAAGTTCTTGCCGCCACGCTTGGCGACTTCCAGGCCGAAGGCCTTGGGGTCCGACTTGTACAGGCCACGGAACTTCTCGTCCTTGATCAGCTCGACCGCGGTGCCGGTGACGGCGCCGACGCCGGCCGCGACCATCTCCGAAGCGACCTTGTCGCCGAAGATGTCGGCCATCGCCAACAGGGCCTTCTGGGCGGTCTCGTTCGAGACGTTCTTGGTGATGGTGCCACGGAAGTCGTCATGCAGCTTCTTGTCGAAGTCGCCGATGGCGGTGCGCTCGACGGCCAGCTGGGCCAGGCCACCGGAGATCGCGGCAACGACTTCGTCGCTCGAGCCGGCGTTCAGGGCCTTCTCGAAGGCGCCTGCAACGCCCATCTTCTCCAGCCAGTTGCCGGCTTCGGTGGTGGGGGCGTCGGCCGCCTTGGTGGGGGCGTTGGCCGTGGGCTTGGTGTCTGCCGCGGGGGCCGCCGCCGGCTTGTTGGCCGCGGTGTTGGCGACCGCGCGAACGGGGGTCTTCACGGGGGTGTTGTTCACGCCGATCGTCATAAGTTCCGAGCTCCATTCTCAATTTTGCGTCTTGCCCGTCGCAACGAGCGGATGCCTCACACAATCCTTATGGCGACCTGTCGCCAGAATTCGGTTAAGTGAAGGTTGTATTTGAGGTAACTAACGTTTAAATACGCGCCGGTTAACGATCCTGTTTGTTCGATCTGACCCTTGCTTCCCTGGCGCATTGTGGCCAAGATGATGGGCGGACGGATGGTCGGCAGATGGAGAGGCTTACGCTGTGAAGCGCCGGTGGATCTGGGGGTTTGGAACGCTGGGCGCGCTGGGGCTTTTGGCCGGCGTGATCATTGTGTTGCTGTCCAACCGCTCCGTCACGACGGCGATCGCGCGGGATCTGATCCAACGGGTCGACAAGCAGCTGCCGGCCAAGATCACGTTCGGCCACCTGTCCGTCGACCCCCTGCGCGGTCGGGCGGCGATCGACGACCTCTCCATCACGATCCCCGGCAAGCCCCAAGAGAAGTTCCTGGCAGCCCGGCAGGTGATCGTGGACCTGGACCTGGGCGCGCTGGCCCGCCGCAAGATCCATGTCCGGAAGATCCACCTGGTGGACCCGGAGGCCACGGTGATCCACCGCGGCGACAACCACTTCAACTTCGAGGAAGCGCTGCCCAAGAACGACAAGCCGGAGCAGCCCGACCAGGACGTCACGTTCATGACCGTGGACGCGATCACGGTGGACGGTGGCCATGTGACCTACCTCGACGCGCCGCGCAAGTTGAGCGCGGAGCTGCCGCACATCAAGGCCGACCTCAAGACGGACCTGCCGGCCAAGCACGCCAGTGGGGCCATCACGCTCTCCAAGGGCTGGGTCGAGCTGCAGGGCGAGAAGCAACCCATCGACAGCTTCGTGGGTCGCTTCGACCTGGCGGGCAAGGACCTCAAGCTGGACCAGCTCAAGCTGGACCTGGGCGCCACCAGCCTGGCCGCCCGCGGGCGCGTCGGCAACCTGGGCGCAGATCCCAGCTTCGCGCTGGAAGGCCTGCTGAAGACCAAGCTCCAGCAATGGGCGCACCTGGCCAAGCAGCCGATCCACGGCGACGCCCAGGCCGATTTCCAGCTGGCCGGCAGCGCCAAGCAGCCCCGGGTGGCCGCGCGCGTGAGCGGGCAGGGGCTCGGCTACAAGCAGCTCGCCATCGCTGATGCCAGCGCCCGCGTGGAAACCAGCACGGACGCCGTGAAGGTGGACCAGCTGCTGGCCCACTTGTGGGGCGGCCGCATCACCGGATCCGCAACCGTGCCCACGCGCAAGGGCGCGCGCCTGGTGGCCGCCGCCAAGGCCGACGGCCTTGACCTGGCCGCCGCGGCCCGGCAGTTGGAAGTGAAGGGCCTGGATGGCCTGGGCGGCGTGGCCAGCGCCGAGGTTCGCGCGGAGGGTGACCGGCCCGATCCCCTGGCGGTCATGGCCGCCGGCTGGGTGCGCGCGGACGGGCATCTGCCGGTCAACCGGCGCGACCTGCCCTTGAAAGTTCGCTCTGACTTCCGCTGGGACGCCGGCACGCTGGCCTTCACGCGCCTGGATGCCACCGCCCTGGGCGGCCATGTGACCGGCCAGGGCCGCGTGCAACCGCTTGCCAAGGTGCCGACCTACGCCGTGACGGCTCACGTCGACCGCCTGGCCCTGGCGGAGGTCGAGCGGATCGCCCAAACCAAGCTGCCCGTGACCGGGAGCGTGGACGGCGACGTGACGGTGGCCGGGCGCGACTTCAAGCGCCCCCAGCTGACCGGCACCGGGCGGGTGCGGTCCATGGGCGAGCTCAAGCGGCTGGCCGGCGGCAACTTCGTGCCCATCCCTTACGACGGCACGGCCGACGTGGCCTTCGCGGGCGAGAGCCTGGTGGTCACGGGCGCCAACGTTCGGGTGCTGGGGGGCACGGCTGGCGCCCATGGCACGATCGGCTACCTGGCCAAGCCGCCGCGCGTCGCCCTGACCGTGGACGCGCACGACATCGATCTCGGCCAGGTCGACCGCGCCTACCACCTCTCCAAGGGTCGCCTGGCCGGGCGCGCGGACGCGCGCGTGGTCCTGAACGACCAGGTGCTGACGGTCCAGTCTGCCGACGCCAGGACGCTGGGCGGCCATATCCTGGCCTCCGGCCGCGTGCTGCTGGCCAACAAGCCCCCGGCCTACGCGTTGGCCGTCGACGCCCGCGGGCTGGATATCGGCACCGCCAGCAAGACCTTCCAGGTGGGCAGCGTGCCCGTGAGCGGCAAGGCCAGCGCCCGCCTGGCCGTCTCCGGGGCCGGCCCCGTCTTCCGGGCCGCCGGCCCGGTCCAGGCCCAGGGCCTCGCCAAGGTGCCGGACGACCAGGCCAAAGGCGTGAGCACCCCGCTGCCGTTCAAGCTGGCCGGTACCATCGATTTGAACCCCCGCGGGGTCAAGCTCCAGCCGCTGGACGCGACCCTGGGCGCCTCCACCTTCCAGGCGCGCGGCAGGCTGAGCCTGGACGCCGCCTCCGACCTGAGCGTAACGGGCCACGTGGTGGACGCGCCGGCGATCGCCGCCGTCTTCGGCGTGAAGCACCTGACCGGCGGCCAGGCCACCTTGACGGCCCATGCCAGCGGACAGCCCGGCAACGTGCGCCTCGATGGGCGGATCCAGGCCCAGCGCACCCAGCTCGAGCAGACGTTCGGCTTCGAGCGCGCCCAGGTGGCTTTCCAGGGCTCGCTTACCCATACAATGCACCTGGTGGGCAACGCCGACGCCACGGCCTTGCTGGTGCAGGGCCAGCCTATCAAGGCCTTGACCGTGCCCTTCACCTACGACGCGCCGGCCGCCAAGCTCGGCGCCGGGGCGCTGGCCGTCGCCAACATGCAGGCCACGATCGGCACCGGCAGCCTGGGCGGCAAGGCGTCGTACAACCCGGGTAACGGCAGCTACGTCGCCGATTTGCGCACGCAGGGCCTGACGTTGGGCGACATCGAGGCGATCAGGATCCGCCGCGACGCCCAAATCCCGCTCACCACGCCCTTCGCGCTGGCCTTCGCGGGCCGTGGCACGGTGCGCGACCCCGGCGGTGACGCCCAACTCTCGCTCGATCCCTTCAAGCTGGGCGACCAGGCCTTCGGGGCCAGCCTGATGCGCGCGCACCTGGCCGGCCGCGCGGTGGTGTTGGAGGGTGACATCTTCGCGAAGCAGGTGGTCGTCGGCGGCCGCATGCCGCTCGATGCCGCGGGCAACGGCCAGGTCGTGTTGGCCTTCAACGACGTGCGCCTCGCGCCCTTCTTCTCCCTCGTGCCCGCCAGCATGGCCGAGGAGGTGGAGGTGCCCGTGGACGGCCGGTTGGCCGGCAAGGTCACGATCGCGGGCGCCATGGCCCGGCCAGGCGGCCTGACGGCCGACGTCGACCTGACGCGCTTGCGCGTGGCGTACCGGGACCTCATGTTGGAGAACCAGGGCCCGATCCAGCTGCACTACGGCGCCAGCCTGCTCGTGATCAAGGCCCTCCATGTGAAGGGCCAGGGCACCGACCTGTCGGCCCACGGCACGGTGGGGCTGGGCGCCCCGTCCGACTTCGGCGTCAACGGCAGCATCAACCTCGCGCTGCTCGAGAAGCTCTCGCCCAAGAACTTCGCCGATGCCGGCGGCAAGGCCTTGATCGAGGCCAGCCTCAAGGGCACGCTGGGGCAGCCCGACCTGACGGGCGCGGTGTCGATCCAGAACGGCGAGCTACAAACCCGCAGCCTCCCGCAAGCCATCCGGGACCTGCGCGCCAACGTGCGCATCGTGCGCGACCGCGTGTTCCTGGACAACCTGCGCGCGACCCTCGGCTACACCGGCCAGATCAGCGCCAGCGGCGGCGCGATGCTGGGCAAGGACTTCATGCCGACCAGCGCCACCTTGCAAATGACCGGCCGCGAGGTCGCGGTGAGCATCCCCGACGGCAGCGTCACCATGAACGCCGATCTGGCCTTCAGCGGCACGCCCGACGCGTCACGGCTGGATGGCCAGGTGCGGGTGTTGGAAGGCAAGTACACCAAGGACATCCCGCTCACGGGCGGCCTGGGCGGTCGCGCCGGCGCGCGCTCCAGCGGGCCGGATCTCTCGAAGATCCCCTTCGTCAAGGGCATGGAGCTCGCCGTGCAGGTCTCGGCGCCGGACCAGGTGACGGTGAAGAACAACCTCGCGGACATGGAGCTGAAGGCCGACCTGGCCATCCTGGGCACGCCGGCGCGCCCGACCGTGCTGGGCCGCGCGGAGGCGATCGCCGGTGGCAAGATCAGCTTCCAGGACCGCATCTACGTGGTCCAGGAAGGCACGGTCGACTTCATCGACCGCAACGTGATCAAGCCTTACATTCACCTGGTGGCGACCACCTCCGTCCAGGGCATCGACGTGGACCTCGCGGCCAACGGCACGCCGGAGCAGCTGAAGCTGGACCTCAAGAGCACGCCTTACCTGCCCCAGTCGGACGTGTTGACCTTGCTTGCGACCGGCCAGACGCCGGCGCAGCTGGCGCAGGGCACGGGCAGCGGCAGCGGCGCGGCGCTCTCGAACCTCCTGGTGACCCAGGTCGCCAAGGGCGTGGAGCGCGGCGTCAGCGACCAGGGCGCCGTCGACGTGCTGCGCATCCAACCCGGCTCCGCCCAGAACGCGACGGACAGCACCGGCTCCTTGACGGTGGGCAAGCGCATCAACGACAAGCTCATGATCACCTACACCCAGGACCTGTCCGCCGCCCCGGGCAAGACGCCGGGCCGCCTGGTGATCTTCGATTACACCCTCACGGACGCGCTGGTGCTCAAGATGCAACAAGACCTGTCGGGCCAGGGCTTCAACGCCTCCGCCCGCTACCGGATCCCGGTGCGCTAAGATGCGGCAATTCGGCCTGATGACCGCGCTGCTCCTGGCCATGGCCGCCCCCGCCTGGGCGGCCGAGGCCAACGTGGTGGTGGGCGTTGACTTCGACGGCGACGTGCAGGACGCGGCGCAGCTGCGCTCCCTGCTCACGATCAAGGAAGGCAGCCCCTACGACCCGGCCGCCGTGCGGGCGTCGATGGACCTGTTCTACCAGACCGGGCGCTACGACGGCATCAGCGTGGACACGGATGCGGTCACCGGCGGCCAGCGCCTGCGCTTCCACTTCACGCGCCAGGCCCTGATCACGGAGTGGCGCTTCGACGGCAACCGGCACCTGGGCAACGACCAGCTCCAACGCGCGCTGGAGCTGCGCTGGGGCGACGACCTCAGCCCGGGGCGCTTCCCGATCCTCCAACGGGCGGTGCACGACCGCTACCTGCGCGAAGGGTACCCGAAGGCCAAGGCCACGTTCACCTCCGAACCGGTAGGGCCCGGCGCGGCGCGGCTGGTCGTCGCCATCGACGAGGGCGAACCCGTGAGGATCGCCGCGGTCAAGTTGGTGCGCACGGGCTCCCAGACTGGCGCCGCGGACGTGGGCAAGGCCTTCACCATGAAGGCCGGCGACGTGCTCCGCCGCGAAGACGTGGTGCTCGGCCTCGAACGGGTGGAGAAGCGGCTCACGAACACCGGCTTCCTGAACAGCCGGGTGGGCTACAGCTTCGAGCTGCCTGACGGCACGCGCGAAACCAACTTCAACGCCCTCATGCAGAAGGCACCGCCCGATGCGACCCTGGTCGTATCCCTGGAAGCCGGCCAACAGGCCGTCGTGAAGGTGCAAGCCCATCCGCTGTTGGGCACCCACGACATGGCCCAGGCCATCACCGTCTACAAGAACCGCTCCTACAGCCCCTTCGAGCTCGATGAGAGCGCGGCGCGCTTGCGGCAGGTCTACGTCTCCCAGGGCTACGGCGACGCGGTGGTCACGCACACCGTGGAGCGGAAGCCGGACGGCAACTACCTGATCACCTTCAAGGTCACGCCCGGCGACAAGCGGGTGATCAAGGCCATCCTGTTCAAGGGCAACAAGGGCGTGGACGAGGGCACGCTGCGTGCTCAGCTGGTTACCCGCCCAGCAGGCTTTACCGAGGTCGGCGCCTTCGACCCCGCCATCTGGGAGGACGACACGGCGAACCTGACGGCCTTCTACGCGTCGCAGGGCTACCTCGCGGCCAAGGTGACGGGCACGGAGCGCACCATGGATCCGGATGGATCGCGCATGACCATGACGGTGATCGTGGATGAGGGGCCGCAGAGCTTGATCTCGCGCCTGCGCGTGCTGGGCGTGACCGGCATGCAGGAGGCGGGCGTCCTCCAAGCGCTGCCCGTGGACCCTGGCATGCCCTACAACCCGCGCCGCCAGGCGGAGTGGATCTCCAGCGTGCAGGCCTACTTCGCCCGCAACGGCCACCCGCTCGCCCACGTGACGGCCACCTACGAGCCCGTCCCGCCCACGGACGGTAAGGTCATGGGCACGCTGCGCATCGACGTCACCCCCGGCCCGCTCAAGCGCATCGGCAAGCTGGTGGTGCGCGGCACCGTGAAGACGCACCTGGACGTGGTGGAACGTCAGCTCACGGTGAAGCCCGGCCAGGCCTACGACGCCTCGGAGCTGTTCCAGACCCAGCAGCAGATCTACCAACTGGGCTTCTTCGACCGCGTCACCGTAGAACCCCTGAACGGCATCTCCGCCCGGGCGGAGGACCCGGTGGACGTCTTGGTCGGCCTGCACGAGCGCGAGACCGGCTCGGTCGCGGTAGGTGGCGGCTACAACGGCATCGGCACCTTGCAGGGGGTGGAAGCCAACGCGGAGTATGTGGAGAACAACCTCTTCGGGTCCGGCTACCCCTTGCGGCTCGAGGGCGCCACCGGCCCCTCGCGCACGCTCGCCACGTTCTCGTTGCGCGACCCCTACTTGTGGAACTCCACCTTCGTGGGCGAGAGCGGCTTCACCTATCGCGACGAGATCCAGACGGCGACCCGCCGTGTGCGGAGTTGGGGCCCCTCGCTGGGTCTTTCGCGCCAGATCACGGACCGGTTGCTAGGTAGCCTGCGCTACAGTTGGAGCCAGGTGGACTACCTACCGCCCAGCCCCGACGGCGTGATCGACCCGATCGACCTGGCGGCAGCCGGCGGCATGTCCCAGCGCACGGACAGCATCCTGACGGCCGGCATCAGCTTTGACTCGCGCTCCGACACGGTGAACCCGCGCTGGGGCCAAAAGGCGGAACTGAGTCTGGACTTCGCCACGCCGCTGCTGAGCGGCACGCTGGTTTACACCCGGCCGCACGCGACCCTGGCGCAGTACTTCCCGCTGCCGCGGAAAATCGTGTTGGCGTTGGGGGCCGAGGGCGCCTACATCCAGACCCTCGCCAAAACCAGCCTGCTGCCCAACGACGTGCGGTTCCTGGCCGGCGGCCAGAACCTGCGCGGCTATGGCTACAACCTGGTGGGTGTGCCCACCCCGTCGAACGCCGCCTGCCTCGCCGGCCTCAACTCCTCGTGCGTCACGGGCGGCACCGTCGAGCTGATCGGGCATATGGAGCTGCGGGTGCCCGTCTGGGGCGATCTGGGCGTGGTGGCCTTCTCCGACGTGGGCAACGTCTGGCAGGATCCGCAGAGCATCGGCGTGGATGGGATCCGTCTCACGACGGGCCTGGGGCTGCGCTACCAGACGCCCGTGGGGCCCGTGCGGGTAGACTACGGCGTGCGCGTCCGGCCGGCGTTCGAGCTGGCCGGCTGGGAGGGACTGACTTTTGGAATCGGCCAAGCGTTCTAGCCTCGCGCTCGCGCTCGCGCTGTTGCTGGGCTTCGCGGCCCCGGTGCAGGCCGCGTTGGTGGACGGCGTGGTCGCCGCGACCGGGCACGAGGCGATCGCGCTCTCGCTCTTCCGGGCCTACCACACGGCCTTCTGGCCGGACCAGCCGGCCGCGGTGGCCGTGCGCCGCCTGATCGACGATCGCCTGGTGGCGGCCCAGGCCCGCCGCTATGGCCAGGACCTCAAGCCAGCGGAGCTGGAGGCCGAGCGCAAGTCCCACGCCCGTCCTGCCGGGCCCACGCCCGAGGAATGGGATCGGTTGATCGCGGACAGGGCGTTGGCGGAGCGCTTCCTGGCCTTCCGGTTTGGTGACTTCGTGCCCGTCACCCGCGATCAGGAACAGGCCTATTTCGACAAGCACCGTGGCGATTTCCCGGGGACCTTCGATGCCGCACAGCCGCGCATCCACGCGATCTTGGTCCCCCAAATCCGCGCCCGCCGGATCGATCGCTTCAAGACCGACCTGCGCGATCGGGCGGACGTGCGCGTAAACCCAGGGCTGTTGGGGCTATAATGGCGGCAGGAGGAACCTGCCCGTGACCCGTGATGAAGTCCTCGACGTGCTCGATGCCCTGTCCCCGCTGAAGCGGCGCAAGCTCGATCGTGCCGACATCCCCGTGCTCTTCATGAAGAACCGCATCGCCGTGCTGTTGCCCGCCGAGAGGTACGTCGCCGATGTGCGTATCAAGCTGGACGGCAAGTTCCAGAACACGATGACCATCCGCAAGCAGGCCCACGCCTTCCTGGACTTCGTGCCGGAAGCGCAGTGGAAGGGGCAGGCCACCACCCTGGAGGGCGGATTCTCCTAGCCAGCGCAAAAAGCGGGCCGCAAGGGCCCGCTTCGCGGCTTCCGCCTACTTGATCTTGGCGCCCTTGGCGTCGCGCAACATCGTCACGCTCACGCGCGGCGCCGGGGCGGCGGCCTTGGCTTGCACCGCCGGCCGGGCGGCCTCGATGCGCTTCCCGAGGGCTTCCAACTCGGCGGCCTTGATCGCCTGCTTGGCCTCCGGGAACATCTCCTTTTCCTCTTCCTCCACGTGGTGCTGGATCAGCTCCTTGAGCACGGTGCACTTCGCCATGTAGCGCTCGTGGTCGGGCGCCAGCACCTCGATCTCGGCGATCAGCAACTTCACGACGTGGTGCTCCTCGTAGGCCTCGAGCACGGCGTCCTCGTCGTCCGCCTCGGCGCGGAAGGCCGGGTAGAAGATTTGCTCCTCCAGCTCGGCATGGGTCTTGAGCTCGAGGATGATCTTGCTCACCACCTTGGCCTTGGCCTTGTAGGCACGCTCGCCAAGGGCCTCGAGCTCCGCGAAAAGCTCCTCGACCTTGCGGTGATCCTTCTTCAGCACGGTAATCGCGTCCATCGTATCTCCCTCTTCAATGCGTTATGTCTCGCAATGCACGAGACGCCACGTTCCCCGGCTTCGAAGCTAGCACGAGGCGCATTGCCGCCCAACAGGGAAACAGGGGTTCACCTTCAGGCGGAAGCAGCCTCGGGCAGCCCTTTCAAGTACGCCAGGAAAAGCTCGATTTCCGTCGCGTTCAACTCCGAGCGGCTGATCTTGTTGAAGTGCTCGCGCAGGTAGTCGCGGCCCTGCTCGGGCGTGAGCCCGGTGCGCTTCATCTCGCGAGAGACGGCCTCGATCTGCGCCTTCGTGGCGAGCTTCGTGCCCGAGGCCTTGGCGGCGGCCTTCACGTTGATGTTGGTGACGTCCGTGGCAGGGCCCGTGGCCTGGCTGCGGTCGTCGCCGGCTTCGCGCGGCAGATCGGCTTCGAGCAGCTCCTCGAAGGCGGTCATGCCGATGTTCGTGCCGTCACGCAGGGCCCGCGCCTTCGCGCGGGTTTCCGCCATCCTGATCAGGTGCGGCAGGATGCCGCGGCTCACGTTGCGCGGCGAGGCGTCACCGATGCCCGTGAAGGTCCGCTTGCCGGTCTTGTCGTCGAACTCGATTTCGGCCATGACCACCGCGGTCTGTTCGTTGGCCGCGCCCGGCAACTGGAGGACCTGGGTCCGGATCGTCCTCAGCCCCTGCCGGTGGGCCTCGTCCAGCAAGCCTTCGTAGGTGACGTAATCGCGGCCTTGCAAGTTGATGATGTGTCGCTTGTCCACGGCGAACCTCCCTCGTCAGAATTGAAACATATGTTCTAGGTCTCAATTATACCGTTTCGAGGGGGAGGGCGCAACCCGCAAATCCAGTCGCTAAGCCACGATTGCCCGCTTTGTGCCCGGGGGTGGCGGCGGCGCCTTATTGGAGGTCGGCCGTGGGCACCTGTTTCACCTGACGGTACTCCGTGTCGAGGAAGAGCAACTCCCCGCCGCTGCCGAAGCGCGCGCAGGCCAGGTTCGAGCCGCGGCCCTCGTCCACCCCGTCGCCGGTGAAGAAGCGCCCGCCGTCGCCCACCAGGACCTCTTGTTGCTTGGTGGCGGGATCGTAGCGCGTGATCGTGGAGCCGTTGCTGAAGACCAGCCGGCCGCGTGCATCCACCGCCAGCTCTGCGCTGCCTGACCACGCGGCGTTCCACTCGTCGCTGGTGTCCACCTTGGCGAGGCTGCCGCCCGGGGCATAGCTTGCCAGGTAGGTGTCGGCCGCAAGGTAAACGGTGCCGGCGGCGCCCACGGCCAGGGCGGCGGGCGCGGTCTCGTTCGCGATCGCCCAGTCCTTGACCTGCTTGCCGGCCGCGTCCAACTCGAGCAGGTGGAAGCCCTTGCCGCCCTCGCCCGTCAGGTCCTCGGGCGCCGCCAGCACGTACAGCCCGGTATCGGTCGCCACGAAGTCCACGATCGGCAGGTCGGCCGTGGCGGTGTACAGCAGGGTCCAGGTGCCGTCCGCGCCCACCCGGAACAGCCGGCCGCGGTCCTGGTTGTCGAAGACCAGCAGGTCGCCCCCTGGGGTGGTGCGCATCCGGGCCACGGTGACCCCGGCGCCATCCTCGTTAGGGAACGCCTGCGGGGCGGTCGCTGTCACCGTGGCGAAGCCGGACGCTATGCGCCAGACGTGGCGGGTGGCCTCGTCGTAGACGAACAAGCGGCTGGCGGCGTCGGTGGCAAGCTGGGTGGGCGAGCGGAAGGAGATCTCGTCGGCGGGACCCTGGGTCGGGGCGTCCAGCATGCCGGCAAGCAGCTTCGAGCCCGCCGCGCCCACCTCGTAGAGCCAGCCCTCGCTGGCGGCCAACAGGCTGCCGTCCGTGCGGCTGACCAGCGGCGCGAAATCCGCCAGGCGCGGGGTGTAGCCGTCCGCCGTGGCGCTGGGGGTGAAGGTGACGCCTTTGGAAAGCTTCAGGGGGCTGCCGGCGCCCGTAACGGTTGCACCCGAGGCGTCCAGCGCGAGCAGCGTGGTGCCCGCGGCCTTTCGCGCGGAGATCGTCAGGGCGAACGTGGTCGGATCGAGCGCGAGCACTGCGGCGGTGGACTTCTTGTGGGTCGAGACATGGCTGCCGGTCGTCGTGGTGGTCGTCGTGACCTCGGTGCCACCGAACAGCAAGCTGCCGTCCGGCCCGAGCGCGGGGCGGCGCGCGGTGTTGAGGGTGATGGTCTCGGCGTCGGTATAGCTGTGCAGCGTCTGGACGGGGCCCTTGCCTACCCCCAGCAGGGTCGCCGGCCGGCTCGGGGTTTGGTGGCTGCCCGTCTTGCGCGCCGCGGCGCCGGAGGTGAGGATCGCCACGGTGCCGTCCGCCCGCGGCACCATCGCCAGGGCGTAGGTGCCGGTCCAGAGCTGATGCAGCACGCCATCGGGGCCGAGCTTGGAGAGGCGCGTGGGCTCCAACAGGAGCAAGCTCCCGTCCGGCGCGGCGGCGATCGCCTTCAGTCCGGAAACGGCGGCCTCCGGTCCCGGCTTGCCTTCGATGCTCGCGTCGCGGGCATGCGGCACCCGGCCGATTGCCTTGACCAGCAGGCCATCGTTCGTCAGCCGCCAGACGCGCGCATCGGCGGCGCAGGCCAGGTAGACGGTACCGTCGGGCAGCACGACCACGTCGGAGATGGTGGAGAGCGAGACCTTGGTGGCAGGCTTGCCGTTGCCCAGGTCCGACTGGCCGGCGGCGACCAACAGCTTCTTGACCGCGGTCAGGTGTTGATCGAGGGTGGCGTCGGCCTTGCGGAGCGTGTCGATCGCCAAGGTGAGCGCGGCGGGCGCCAGCGACGGCGCCTGGATCTGTCCCGCCGAAACAGCCGCTGCCGCCCGGGCCAACGCCTGCGCTTCCAGGTCTGGCGGCAGCTTGCCGAGCGTGGCCACCGGATCCGGCTGGGTGCGCACGTACTGGGTCAGGATGTAGCCCATGACCAGGGTGCTGGCGAAGCTGACGTCGACGGTGGTGGCGGCCTTGGGGGCCAGCGCGACCAGGTCGCCGCCGGCCGCCGGCACGGCCACCTTGACCACCTGGTTGGTGCCGATGCCGGGCACCGCCAGGACGTAGTTGCCCTGGGCGTCCGTGCGGGCCGTGATGGCCTTGCCGTCCGCCGCCAGCACCGGCGTGCCGTCGGCGTTCTGCAAGGCCACTTCCACCTCCGCCAGCGGCACCTCGTCCGTAGCGAGCAGGCGCCGGTTGGCGCCATGGTTGGCGATGACGCCGCCGCCGTTGTTCGCCACCAGCCCGGCGGGGGCCGTAACGCGGCCGATCAGCGAGCTGCCATGGTTGGCGATGATGGTGCTGCCGTTGTTCGAGAGCAGGGGGGCAGCTGGAGCGGGGGTGCCCGGGGCTTGCGGCTGGCTGGCCACCGGGGCGGGGATCGAAACTGCCGCGGATCGGGTGGGTACGCGCGTCGTGGCCGGCGCCTTGCATCCGGCGGCCGTGGCGACCAGCACGGCCAGGCCGAGGTGGGGCCAGCGCCGGCCCCGGGGCCGGATCCAGGGAACCGCGTGCTGGAAGCCCAAGGGGCAGCCCTCCTGGTGGCGCATTGCGTATTGTGAAGTATTCCCGGTCCCGGCGCGGTGGAAACCTCGCTTGCCGAGATGGAGGCGATGATAGCCTCGGGTACCAGCGTGGTAAATTGAGCGTGGCGCCGCCGGGTCGAAGGCGGCTTGCCTGGCTTCCCGTCCCCCGCTAAACCCTCCAAGGCGGCATGAAACAGCTTTCCACATCCCGCTACGAGAAGCGGGCCGTTCTCGGCGAAGGGGGCATGGGCCGCGTCAGTCTCGCCTACGACACCGTCGAAGGCCGCGAGGTGGCGCTCAAGGAGAGCCTGGCGGGCGCCGTGGGCGCGCCCGACTTCAAGCAGGAATATTGGTGGATGACCCGCGTGCGGCACCCCGCGCTGGTCGAAGTCTACGACTACGGCACGGATGATGCCGGTCAGCCCTTCTTCACCATGGAGTTGGTGCGTGGCGAGGCGCTGGACGCCCACCTCCCGCTCGCGCCGGACGCCGTGCAGGACGTGGTCTGCCAACTGGCCCGTGCGCTCGCGCCACTCCACCAGCAGGGGCTCGTCCACGGCGACATCAAGCCCGAGAACATCCGCCGCCGCCCCGACGGCTCCATCAAGGTCATGGACTTCGGCCTGATGACCCGGGCGGGGCAGGCCGCGCCGACGGTGCGCGGCACCCTGAATTACATGGCCCCGGAGCTGATCCAGCGCGCCCGCGTCGATCGCCGCGCCGATCTCTATGCCGTGGGCGTGTTGGCCTACCAGCTGCTGACCGGCCGCCTGCCCTTCGAGGAGCAAAATACGGCCGCCTTGTTGCGCGCCCACCTGGAAGAGCCGCCCTTGCCGCCCGGCCGCCTGGTTGCCGGCCTCGACGCGCGCTGGGACCGCGTGGTCATGAAGCTGTTGGCCAAGGAGCCCACGAACCGCTACCAATCCACGGGCGAACTGCTGGAGGCCCTGGGCGAGGACCGCTCGGAAGAGCAGGCCGTCTTGCTGTGCAGCCCCTTCGTGGGCCGCGAGGCCGAGCTGGAT
Organism: Cyanobacteria bacterium RYN_339; assembly: GCA_028287685.1. Lineage (GTDB taxonomy): Bacteria > Cyanobacteriota > Sericytochromatia > S15B-MN24 > JAQBPE01 > JAQBPE01. Next base: position 14,625 of record JAQBPE010000296.1, read on the forward strand.
ACCTTCCGGCAGGCCCTGGGCGATCTGCGCGAAGAGCGCCGTGGCGGCGTCTTGTGGCTGACCGGCGCGGAAGGTATGGGCAAGACGCGCCTTCTGGACGAGTTCGCGCTGGAAGCGACGCTGGCCGATTTGCCGGTGCTGCGGGGCCAGACGGGCGCCGTGGCGCTCGCACCCTACGAGGCCTTCGTGCAAGTGCTGCGCCAGGCCTGGCCCGTGCTCGCGCGGCTGGAAGACCAGGTGCTGGAGGTCCACGCCCCCGCCCTGCATGCCTTGGTGCCGGATCTCGTTCCCGCCTCGGCCGCCCACCGCCTGGAGCCGCAGCAGGAGAAGCTGCGCCTACAGGCCGCCCTGGCGGAGCTGTTCACGGCCATGGCCCAGGGCCAGCCCGGGATGGTGCTGATGCTGGACGACTGGCACCAGGCCGACGCCCTCAGCATGGAGTTGCTGGGCGTGCTGCAGCGCCACTTCGTGGGTCAACCGATCCTGTTGGTCGTCGCCGGCCAGGGCGAGGCCCCCGCGGGCACGTCGCTGCCGTTGGGCCCGCTGGCCACGCACGAGCTCGAGCGCCTGTTGGCCGCCATGCTGGGCGTGGACACGGTGCCAGGGCCCTTCGCCGGCCAGATGATGACCTTGAGCGGCGGCGTGCCACACGCCGTCGAAAGCTGCCTGGGCCACCTGGTGGCGAGCGCCCGCCTGCCCCAGGCCAATGGCCACTGGGTGCTGGAGCCGCTGGCGGCCGAAGCCCTGCCCTCCGGCGCCACCGAGGTGTTGCGCGCCCGCGTGGCCGCCCTGTCGCCGCTCGCGCGCGAAATCCTGGCGCTGGCCGGCGTGATCGGCCGCGACTTCGGGCTCAACCTGCTCTTCCGCTTGCTGCCCGAAGCCAGCGCGGAAGGCGTGTACGAGGCGATCGCCGACCTCACGCGCGCCCGCTTCCTGGTGCAGGGCCCCGGCACCTACCGGACCGACCAGGGCTTGCATGCGGACGTCCTGGCCCTGGCGCCCGAAGCAATGCGCGCGCTGCATACGCGCATCGCCGAGGCGCTGGAAGAGGAAGAGCCGGCCGATGATGACCCGGCGGACGACCACGCCCACAGCCAGGCCGACGGGCTGGTGGTGCGCCTGGCTCACCACTTCCTCGCCGGCGACCGGCCGGCAAAGGCCATGTACTATGCCCTGGTGGCTGCTCAGCGCACAGCGGCGCTCTATGCCAACGAACAGGCCCGCGACTTCCTGGCGCGTGGCTGGGCCATCGTGCAGGCCCTGCCCGACGCCCCCCCGGCGCTGGAGCTGGACTACCAGACGTTGCAAGGCGACCTGGCCCGCGTCGGCGGCCACTACCAGGAAGCCGACGGCCACTACGAGGCGGCCCTGCCGCTGGCCGAGCAGCTGGCCCACAAGGACGTTATTGCGCACCTGCTGGTGGGCCTGGGCCTGGTCCGCCAGATCTTGGGCCAGAACGACCCGGCCCTCGAGTACTTCCGCCGCGCCCTGCCGCTCTGCCGCGAGCTGAGCTTCGCGCGCGAGGAGTTGCGCTGCCTGGCCGCCATGGGCCGCGCCTACTACAACACGGGTGACCTGCCGCGCTCGCAGTCCACCTACGAGGAAGCGCTCATGCGGGCCCGCACCGTGGGCGACCTGGCCTACGCCGGCGAGGCGCTGGGCTTCCTGGGGCTGCTGCACGTCAGCGCCGACCCGCTGCCCGGCGTTGCCAGCCGCATCGGCGAAGGCCTGGATTGCCTGCGCCAGGCCATCACGATCAAGGAGGCCATCGGCGACAAGCTGGGCCTGAACGACAGCTACATGCTGCTGGGCAACGCCCAGTTGGCGCTGGGCGACCTGCCCGGGGCCGAGCACTCCTTCCTGCGCAACCAGCTGATCTGCCACGAGATCGGCGCTTTCGAGGAGGTCTACGCCTACCTCAACCTGGGCCTTGTCGCCACGGAGCGGGGCGATCACCTCGCCGCGCTCGACCGCATCGCCAAGGCGATCGAGCTGGCGGAGCCGCGCGAGAACACCTTCATGCTGGGGCTGGCAGCCTGCATCGAGGCGCGCGCCTTGTTGCACCTGGGCCTGCTGCAACGCCCCCTGGAAATGATCGACGCCAGCCTGGCGCAGGCCCGCGAGGCCGGCGACGCCTACTGGGAACTGTTCGCGCTCGTCTACCTGATCGAGGCGCGCCTGCGCATGGGCCGCTGGGAAGAAGCGGAAGCCGGGCTGCTGGAAGCCCTGGAGGCCCAGGCGGCGTCCGGTGTCAGCGAGTTCAACCTGGTCCTGCCGTACTACAAGGCCGTGCTCGCCATGCGCAAGGGCAACCTCGAGCCGGCGGAGTCCACCTTCCGCGATGCCCTGGCCAAGGCCGAGGCGCGCGAGAGCCAGCTCTGGGAGGCCCATATCTGCCTGGGCTTGGCGGAGCTCGCCTACGCCACCGGCGCGCTGCACGAGGCCACCCGCTGGGTCGCCCGCGCCCAAGACCGCGCCGGTGTTGCCGACGCGCTGGGGTTGCTGGCCGAGAGCCACTTCCTGCGTGGCCGCATCGCCACCGCCCAGGGCGACTTCGTGGAGGCCGACGGCCACCACCAGCGCGCCCAGGAGACGGCCGTGCAGTTGAACCTGCTCGACCTGATGTCGCGCGTCTGGTACGAGCGCGGCGTGCTGCAGTATCCCTCGCCGCAGGCGGCCAAGCTGCTCAAGCGCGCGCAAGAGGTCATGATCCAACAGGTCGACGGCCTGACGCCGGAAATGGCCGACCCGTTCCTGGCCGCCCAGGGCCGGCGCGCCATCTTCGACCGCGAACTGCCCGGCCAGGTGGCCGACGGCGAGGCTCCCTCCCCCGTCTCGACACCGGAAACCGCCGGCGACGATCGCCAGAACCTCGCCGTGGCGCGCCAAACCATCGGCCAACAGCGCGTTTGGCTGGACGAGCTGCAGCATGCCTGCGGCCTGCTGCTCAAGCAGCTCGACTTCAGCCAGGCGATCGCCCGCAGCACCGATCCCAGCCACGTGATCACCCAGGCCCTGGCCCTGCTCATGGAAGTGGGCCAGGCCGAGCGCGGCGAGATCTTCACGATGGAGAACGGCCGCCTGCAGAGCAAGGCCCGCAAGCAGCTCTCCAGCCTGCATCCGATCGACGAGGACTGGACGCACTACATCGACTTCCTGAACGAGGCCATGCGCTCCGGCGAGATGGTTTACGTGCCGGACACGGAGGCCCTGCCCATCCCGCCGCGCCTGGCCGGCCCCCGCTCCGTGCTGGTGCTGCCCATCAACGACGAGAAGGAGCGCGTCGGCGCGATGTTGGCGCTCGGCCATGCGGGCGAGAGCGCGCGGCTCATGAAGCGCGAGCTCGAGGCCCTGCGCGTGTTGGCCGGCCAGCTCGGCATCGCGATGCGGAATTTGAGGATGCAGAGCGAGTGGAAGGAAAAGACCCAGCGCCTGGAGATGCTTTACCAGCTCAGCTCCACCATCACCTCCACCCTCGTGATGGAGGAAGTGCTCGACATGGTGGTCAAGCTGTCGCTGGAGGTCACCCAGGGCGAACGTGGCTTCTTGCTGCTCAACAACCAAGACGGCGACCTTGAGTGCAAGGCCGCCCGCCACATGCACGGCCCGATCGCGTTGCCTGCCGGCGGCGACAGCTACTCCCAGTCGATCTGCCGCCGCGTGCTGGAGACCGGCGAAGCGCTTTCCGTCGAAGACACGCAGGACGACGACGTCTTCCGCCATGCCAAGTCGATCCAGGACCTCAACCTCCGCACGGTCATGTGCGTGCCGTTGAAGGTCCAGAGTAAGGCGCTGGGCGTCTTGTACGTCGACAGCCGGTTGGTGGTGAAGACATTTACCAACCGCGACCTGGAACTGCTCAAGTCGATCGCCAGCCATGCCTCGATCGCGCTCGAGAACGCCCGCCTGTACAACCTGGCCACGGTCGACGGCCTGACCCAGCTGTTCTTCCGCAGCCACTTCGAGCAGCGCATGCGCGAGGAGTTGAACCGCGCCAAGCGGTACGGCACCCCGTTGTCGCTGATGATGATGGACATCGACCACTTCAAGAAGTTCAACGACACCTACGGCCACGCGGTGGGCGACCAGGTGTTGCGCCATGTGGCCGCCATGATCAAGAGCGGCGTGCGGCAAGACGTGGACATCCCGGCCCGCTACGGCGGCGAGGAGATGGTCGTGCTGCTGCCGGAGACGGACGCCGCCGGCGCCCAGATCTTCGCGGAGCGCATCCGCCGTGCCATCGACGAGACGCTGCTGGAGGCCGAGGGCCTGCATGGCCTGCACGTGACCATCTCGATCGGCATCGCCGTCTTCCCCGACAACGCGGACACGGGGCTCGAATTGATGGAGCGCGCGGACAAGGCGCTGTATGCCAGCAAGGGCGCCGGCCGCAACGCCGTGACCGTCTATATGCCCGAGATGGGGCACTAGTGGCGCCCGCGGCTCGAATGACCCGAACATGCTGCTGGAGTACCTGAGGCTCGGCCTCCACCAGATCGCGGCGCACAAGCTCCGCTCGTTCCTGACGGTGCTTTCCATCGCCATCGGCGCGGCCAGCATCGTGGCCATGACCTCGCTCGCACAGAGTGGCCTCGCCACCCTCACGCGCGGCATCGAGGACGTGGGCGGCACGCGCTTCATCGACATCATGACGGACGCGCCCAAGAAGGCCGTCGCCAAGGGCAGCAACTACGCGCGGCGGCTCACGCGCGGCGACCGTGACGCGCTGGCGGCGGCGGTGCCCAACCTCGAGAACATCGTAGGCTCGATCAAGTTCTACAACGCGCACGTGGCCTTCGGCGATCACCCGGATGCCATCACCACCGTGCTGGCGACGGAGCCCGGCTACTTCCGCGCCTACAAGATGGACGTGGCAATGGGCCGCGCGCTCACCGACGCCGACGTGACCGGGCGGCGGCGGGTGGTCGTGATCGGCGACGCGTTGGCGCGCAAGGTCTTCGGCACGATCGCGCCGGTCGGGCGCGAGCTGCGCTTCCGCGGCAACCGCTTCGAGGTGGTGGGGGTGCTGGGCCCGAACCGCAAGGGCGACAGCCTCAACCTCGGCTACGCCTGGGACGAGGTCGCCGTGATCCCGCTCTCCGCGCCGGGCGTGGGCAGCGATCTCGAGGAAATCAGCCTGACGGTGCGCCACACCGACGACGGCGAGCTGGCGGTGCGGGTGGCGAACGCCGTGTTGCTGCACCGCCACAACGGCGTGGACAACTTCCAGATCTTCGACTTCGGCGGCCTGCTGAAGAACTTCTACCTGGCCTTCGCCGTCATGCAAGCGGTGGTGGCGCTGATTGCCAGCATCGCGCTCCTGATCGGCGGCGTGGGGGTCATGAACATCATGTTGGTGAGCGTCAGCGAGCGCATGCGCGAGATCGGCCTGCGCAAGGCCCTGGGCGCTTCGCGCGCCATGATCCACCGCCAGTTCTTGCTGGAGTCGCTGGTCCTGTCCCTGGTGGGTGCGAGTGCCGGCGTGGCCGCGGGGCTGGGCCTGACCCGGCTCGGCTCGACCTTGATCAAGGGCCTGGCACCGGCCTGGATCGAGACCTTCTCCCCCGCCGCGGTGGTGGTGGCCCTGGTGGCGTCGTGCGGCATCGGCGTGTTCTTCGGGTGGTACCCCGCCACGCGGGCGGCCGAGGCCGAGCCGATTGCCTGCTTGAGGCACGAGTAATGAGCTTCTGGGAACAGGTGTTCACGGTCTGGCGGGCGTTGCTCGCGAACAAGATGCGCTCGTTGCTGACGCTGCTGGGCGTGATCATGGGCGTGGCAACGATCGTCTTGCTCTCCAGCCTGGTGGGCGGCGGGCTGCAGGCGATCGGGCACACCGTGCAGGCGGCCAGCGGCGAGGACTTGATCAAAGTCAGCGTCGCGCCTTACAACCGCAAGGGCGAGCAGGATCCGCCGCTCGACACCACCGACATGGCGGCCATCTCCAAGGCCACGGGCATCGGCCGCTCGACGGTGTTGCCGCAACTCGAGGTCCGGCAGGACGCCCACGCCGACGGCAAGACCATGCGCGTTTGGGTCGTGGGCACCAACGCGGAGGCCGTGGAGTTCTACCAGCTGGAACTGGAGCGCGGGCGCTTCATCTCCAGCTTCGACCGCGACGCCACCGCCAAGGTCTGCGTGGTGGGTCAGGAGGTTGCACGCACGCTCGACAAGCGCGGCGACGGGGACCTGGGCTACGTGACGGTGGGCGACAGCCGCTTCCACGTGGTGGGCGTGCTCTCCGGCAAGCCGACCCTGAACGTGGGCGGCAACATGACCTGGAACGCCGCCGTCGCGATCCCGGACACCACCTTCGTGGCCTGGAAGGGCGGGCGCGACGTGGGCACGATCTTGGTGAAAGCCAACGAGACCGCGCGCTTGCAGGTGCGGTTGCCACTGCTGGGCCAGACCGTGCGCGCGATCCTGCTGGGCCGCAACCACCCGGCCGCCACGTTGAGCATCGAAGGGGCCGATGGCAAGCGGGAGGGCGAGCGCGGCTTCCTGCGCGCGCTGCAGCTGCTGCTCTACGCCGTGGCGCTGATGTGCCTGACGGTGGGCGGCATCAACATCATGAACATCATGCTGGTGACGGTCACGGAGCGCACGCGCGAAATCGGCCTGCGCCTGGCGCTGGGCGCCCGCCAGAAGGACATCCGCAGCCAGTTCCTGTTCGAGGCCGCGGCCATCTCCGGGCTGGGCGGCCTGGTGGGCGTGTTGCTCGGCGTGAGCCTGGGTTGGGTCGGCAGCCTGGCCCTCACCCACTTCCTGGGCTTCTGGCCCTACACGCTCGACCCCGTTGCCGTGCTGATCGCCTTCGGCAGCGCGCTGGGGACCGGCTTGCTGTTCGGCTGGTACCCCGCCGCGAAGGCCGCGCGGTTGCAACCGATCGAGTGCCTGCGCTATGAGTAGGCCCTTTCGGGTATATCCCCGGAACATCGTTTGCTTGGCCCCATGGAGGACCGCATGACCCCGCAACAAGAGCTGAAGTGCCTGATCATCATCCAGAACGCCGCGGGTGCCGCGGGTCTGTTCGCGGCGGGGCTCGCACAGCTGCCCACCTTGGACAAGACCCCCATCACCTCCGTGCTGGCGACCATGGCCCGTTCGCTGGGTGACGTTTTCGACCGGCCCCTGCTGGAGGCCGACGCGCAGAAGCTCGCCGCCAACCTGTTGGCCGGCCGGCCGCTCCGTCCCGCGTCGCAGTGGGCGATTGGCTGGGTGCCCGTCTTCGGCAACGCGCTGAACGGCGCTACGGCGTCGGGCCTGGCAACGGGGCTGGGCTGGTCGCTGGTGCGGGCGCTGGATCGGGGCGAGAGCCTGCTCGCGGAGTAACGGCCTCCCACAGCCGCAAGAGCCCTACGCCGGCCAACCCGGCGAAGACCGGCGTCCAGTAGAAGTGGTAGCGCGACTGCACCTCCAGGAAGGTGTGGGCCGCGACCAGCGACGCCAACCCCAAGAGCGCCAGCACCACCGGCTCTGCCGGTCGCCGGCGCTCTAGCCATAGGCCGACGCCCGCGAGCACCAGGATCAGGCAATAGGCGGCCTGGCTCAGGAGATACAACGCGGTGGCCGGGCGCTGATCGGCTTGCGGCCGCACGCCCAGCGTCCAGTAGGTGCCGAAGTCCTCCGCGCCCCACAGGAAGCCGAACTTCCGCAGCGCCAGGGCCCCGAAGCCCAGCGGGTCCGACAGCACGCGCCGCTTGGCTTCTTCGCGCGCGAACTGGTCTCGCTGGTCGAAGGGCAGCTTGTTCACGAGGATCGTGTCGTCCAGGTTCCAAAACCCATTACTAACTTGGTTCGTGCCCACCAGCAGGCTCCAGCCGCCATAGGTGGACGTCGACAGCGAGAGCTTGTGGTGGGTCTGCCAGTTCCAGCCGACGACGGGCGCCAGCACGAGCAGCACGGCCACGCCGAAGGCCAACAGGGGCTTCCAGCTCCGGTAATACAGGGCGACGGCGGGCACCAGGATCAGGCTGGTGGGCCGCACGTACTGCGACAGGCCGAGCATGAGGCCGGCCACCCAGGGCGGCGCCGCCGCCAGCGCCCAAAGCGCCCCCATGAAGGCCGCCGCATAAGGGATTTCCGTCCCCTGGACCGCCGCCATCAGGGCGTGCGCGGGGGTGAAGGCATACAGCCACAAGGCCAGGACGGCGGCGGCGGCGCCCCAGATCCGGCGCGCCCACAGGTACAGGAACGTGCCGGTGACGGCCGCCAGGAACAGGTTCAAGGCTTCGCCGAACCAGGGCACCGGCCCGAGCACGGCGAAGCCGGCGGCCTTCAAGAGCGGGTAGCCCATCGGCCGGAGGTCGGAGAACCAGGGTCCGCCCCGGGCGGCGGCCAGCGCGAGGTCGTGGTATTCCAGGAAATCGCTGACCAGCGGGCCGTCCAGGTACCAACTCGCCAGGCCCCGCGTCGCCAGCAGCATGGCCAGGCCGAGCGCCACGGGCAGCGGGCCTTCCAGGGAAGCCGGGCGCCGCATCCCGATCCAGGCCAGGCAGGCCAGTGCCGCGAGCCCGCCCCAGAAGACCAGGGGCACCGCCAGGCCGCCGCCGAAGGCCTGCTGGGCCATCACGAGGTACATCTGGACCACGCCGAAGGCCACGACCGCCGCCACGGCGAAGAAGCCCAGGCCAAAGGCCCAGGCCACGCCCGCGAGCCCGCGTGGGCTAGAACTTGTTGACATTGTCCTTGGCGGAGGCCGGGTCGATCAGCACCCGATCGCCATCCGCCAGCCCGGCGATCACCTCGACCTCCTGGTCGGAGCTGGCGCCCAGGCGGACGGTGCGCGCCTCTCGCACCCACTTGTTGTCGCGGCCCTTGCGCACGAAGGTGACCTTGCCCACGCCACCCTTTTCGCGCGTCACGGCCTCGACGGGCAGCAACAACGCGTTGGCCTTCTTGGCGATGAAGATGTCGAGGTCGGCGCTCATGCCCGGCCGCAGGCGCCCGCCTCCGCCGTTGCGGACGATCGTCTCCATCGGGAAGAGCTGGACGTCACGCTCGCGGCCGGCCACGGCGGCGGGAGCGACCTTGTAGACCTCGCCGTTGAAGCTCTCGCCCGGCAGCGTGTCCACGCGGATCGCGACCGTCTGGCCGATGGCGAGCTTGCCCACGTCGATCTGGTTGATGTCGGACTGCACGACCAGGCTGGAGAGGTCCGCCACGGTCAGCAGGGGCTCGCGGTTGCCGGTCTCCGAAACGCCTGGCGTGACCATCTCGCCCACCTGGATGCCGCGGTGGATGATCGTGCCCGCGATGGGGGAGCGGATCACGCAATAGGCCAGCTGGTCGCGGGCGCTCTGGAGCTCTACGTCGGCCTTGCGCAGCCGGGCGCGGGCCTGCTGCACCTCCGCCACGCGGGCGCCGGCTTGCAGGCGGTTCAGCTTGCTCTGCGCGGCCGCCACGCCGGCCTGGGCCTCGTCGGCGGCGCCGCGGGCCTGGCTCCATTCCTGCGGCGTCAGGGAGTTGGCGCTCAACGCCTTGGCGGCACGGTCACGGTCGTCTTGGGTGCGGCGGGCCCGGGCGCGGGCCTGGGCCAGGTTGGCGCGGGCTTCTTCGAGATCTTCGCGGCGCGCGCCGGCCAACAGGCCGTTCAGCTCCGCGGCCACCATCGCATGGTCGGCCTCGGCCTGGGCCAGGTGCCGGCGGAAGTCCCGCGGATCCAGCTCCAGCAGCACGTCGCCGGGCTTCACCTTCTGCCCTTCCTTGCCGCTCAGGGTCATGACCTGGCCGGCCACCTTGCTCTTGATGTCGACCTTGGTCATCGGTTGGATCCGGCCGGTCTCCGTCACCACGATCTCGAGGTCGCCCCGGTGCGCCGTGACGACGGCCTCCGGGTTGAGGTCCGTGCTGCTGACGCGGGTGTAGGCAAACCACGCGCCGCCGCCCAGCACCGCCACCACGGCCGTCCCGACCGCCAACCTACTCCAGATCGATCCAGCCATGGTGTCTCCTAGGGTGCCGACAACGTGCCCATCGCACGGGCGAGCGAGGCTTGCGCGAGGGC
>JAQBPE010000331.1 GCA_028287685.1 Cyanobacteria bacterium RYN_339
CACCTTCGACCCCATCCATGCGGGCCACCTCGCGGCGGCCCATGCGGTGCTGGACGGAGGCTGGGCGCAAGAGGTGATCTTCGTGCCGGCCGGGATCCCGCCGCACAAGCCTGCCGGCGCCCGGGTCGACGCGGCCCACCGCTGGTGCATGACCGTCATGGCCACGCTCGACGAGCCGCGCTTCCGGGTGGCGCGCTGGGAGGTGGACCGGGACGGCCCCACGTTCGCCATCGACACGCTCGAGATCGCCCACCAGGAGCTGGTGCGCGGCCCGGTCGAGCTTGCGTGGGTGATCGGCACCGACGCAATGGCCCTGATCCACACATGGCGGGACGCCCCGCGGCTCTTCGACCTGGCCCGCTTCCTGGTGGTGGCGCGGGCCGACTTCGACGAGGCCGGGCTGCGCGCCGAGCTTGGCAGGCACTCGCCCTGGGCGCCCTACGACAAAATCGCCTTCGTGCCCATGCCGCTTGTGGACGTTTCCTCCACGGCCATCCGCGCCCACCTGGCGCAGGGCGAGCCGGCGCCGGGCCTGTGCCCGCTCGTCGCCACCTACATCCATCGTTACGGACTTTACCGCCAGTTGGCCGAGAGCGTGTTGTCATGAATCAGGACCTGCTCTGGCGCCGCATTGGCGCCAACGAACAACTGGTTGCCGAGCGCGAGAACCTCGTGAAGCCCGGCGAGAACTACCGCCTCACCGGCAGCCAACAGCAGGCGGTGGAACAACTGGAGGGTTGGTACCGGGGCGGCGGTCGGGGCGGGATGCTGGTGGCGCCCACCGGGGCCGGCAAGACCGCCGTGGAGTTCCGGCTGGCGGTGGGCGAGTTCCTGGCGCGCCAGGCGCCCGTGGTGGTGCTGGCGCCCACGCGTGACTTGCTGCGACAGCACGTGGCCTACTTCCGCAACCGTTTGGCGGGCACGCCTTTGCGCGTGGAGGAGCTGCATGGCGGCGTTGCCCCGCGCGACCGCGACGCCACCATGGCGGCCTTCGCCAACCGCCTGGTGCCCATCCTGATTGCCAGTGGCCTGGCATTGAAGGAGGAGGGCTACCGGCAGGCCATCCGTGCGGCCGGCTTCCTGGTGATTGACGACGTCAACGCCTTCGACCCCATCGAGCACCTCAGGCCCCTGCGCGGCATTCATACGCCGGCCCTCTATGCCAGTGCCACGCCGCAGGCCGTAGAGGAGTTCTTGCGGTACAAGGAGGCGTACCAAATGGTCGCCACGCTGGATGCCACCCCCTTCGATACGCCGCCTACCACCGTCCACCAGCTGCGCGCCCGGCCGGGCGCGGACCCCATCTGGCAGGTGGGGATGGCGGATGCCGCGATCCGCGACCACATCGGCCGCGAAGGGCGCATCTTCGTCATCTCCCGCACGCGGGACGGCGTGTCGCGCCTGGCCCACTACCTCGAAAAGACGTACGAAATCCCCGTCACGATGCTCCATGGCGAGATGGTAGACACCCGCGAACAGGCCCAGCGCTTGAGCCGCTTCAAGGAGTACCGGCCAGACCGCACGCGCGTGGCGATGATGGAGCGCTTCCGGGAGACCCTGCCGGCGATCCTGGTGGGCACCCAGCTGATTGGCTCGGGCCTGGACATCCCGGGCGCCGACCTGATCGTGGTCACGGATGCGGACGGCTTCGGCGAGGCCGAAATCGAGCAGCTGATTGGCCGCGTAGGGCGCCGTGAGCGGGTGAGCGACGCGTACCTGGTCAAAGGCACGCTCGAGAAGCCCCGCCGCAGAAGGCGCTAAGTTGGCTGGTGGCCGTGGGGCGGGCTTCGCGGTACAATCGGGTTGCCCTTCTAGAGGAGGAACCCGTTTGGCCCTAACCGCCGATACGGACTGGCGGCTTTCGATCGGGGATTGGATGCGCGAGCGCCTGTCCCCCCATCGTTACCAACATGTCCTCGGCGTCGCGGCCACCGCGCGGGAGCTGGCCGTGCGCTACGGCGCGGACCCTGACAAGGCCGAGCTGGCTGGCCTTCTCCATGACGCCGCCCGCGAGTGGCGTCCGCCTCAGCTCCTGGCCTCGGCCCGGGAATGGGGCCTGCACGTGGGCTACCTGGAAGAGCTGGCCCCCATGCCCTCGTTGCACGCGCCCCTGGGCGCGGAGGTTGCCCGGCGCGAGTTCGGCGTGGAGGACCCGGAAGTCCTGTCCGCCATCGCGCACCACACCCTCGGCGCGGAAGACATGACCGTGCTGGACAAGGTGCTCTTCCTGGCCGACGGCATCGAGCCTGGCCGGGGAGATGCGGACCACCTGCGCGACGTGCGCCAGGCGTCTCGCACCGACCTGGACCGGGCCTGCCGCCTGTCCCTCGACCACACCTTCACGTACTTGCTCCGCAGTGGGCAGGTGCTCCACCCCCGGTCCGTGCAGGCCCGGAACTGGCTTATCTGCCAGGAAAAGGCCCGCACGACCCAAGCAAAGGATGATTAGATGAGCGACGGGAGAGCCCTCGTAGAGCTGGCCGCGTCCAAGGCCGACGACAAGAAGGGCGACGAGATCATGATCTTCGACGTCCAAGGCGTGTCGACCCTGGCGGACTTCTACTTGCTGTGCAGCGGCCAGACCAACATCAAGGTGCGGGCCGTGGCCCAGTTCATCGAAGAGGAGCTGACCAACGCAGGGCACAAGCTCTACGGCATGGAGGGCATGGCCGACGGGCTGTGGGTCCTGTTGGACTTCGGCACGGTGATCGTGCACATCATGCGAACCCAGGAGCGCGAGTTCTACAACCTCGAGCGCCTGTGGAACCAGGGCATGATCGAGAAGTGGGCACCGGCGCCCAGCCAATAGCCGCTCGTTCGGCCAGCTTGGCGTCGAGGTAGCGCGCCGCCTCCTCGACGCTCACCCCCATGCGCACCTGGCGCAGGCATTCCAGCCGGAGTTCCGGCGTGAGCTTGCCGAACGGCAACGTGACGAACAGCTGGAGGATCCTCGCCTCCGGCGAGCGGGCGAGCTGCGTGCGCACCTGCGCCACCGTCATCCCGCCCGCCAACCGGATCCGCCACGCGCCCAGCTCCGCGGGCGTGGGCACCCGCCCCAGCACGTCCTGGCAAACCAGGTGGAGCTGCTCCACCAGCGCGTAGCTCTGCACCATGGCTAGAAGGCTCCCTGGTGGTAGACGACGGCGGCAGGCTGCTCGACCGGTTCGGCCATCGTGTCGCGGTCGGCCTCCCGCATCGCTTCAACCACGGCGTTGAGGCTGGTGGGGTGCTTCTCGAGGATGGCCAGCTCGGCGGCCGACAAGTCCCGGCACAACGCCATACGGGCTTCGTGGTTCAGACGATCCACGGTTGCCTGGTCGCCCAGGTCGGCAGACATCACGTGACTGGCCGCGTCGTAGATCTTGTTAACGATGTCGCCCAGCGACTTGGTATCGTTCCGGAAGTCGAGCACGAACATGGTGCGCTCCGTGTCCGTGAGGTTGCGGCCGAGCGCCTTTTGGGCAGCACTGTTCATGGTGCCTTCGGGCATGTTTTGGATCATGGTCATCACCTCGCGCGGCGTCTTGCCATGGAGCTGGATTTGATCCCGCCACCAGCCAACTTCCGACATCTTGGGCTTGCGGCCCAGCAGCTGCTTGCTGGCCTGCCAGAGGAAGTTGTTGATCGCCGCGGTGTTGTTGATGTCGACCGCATCGGGGTCGAGCGGCTCGTCCGCCCGGGGCGTCACCTTGTACGGGGTCATCTCGATGGGCTGCTCGCTGGCCGCGGGCTCGTCGGCAGGCATCGGCGCAGGGTCCGAAGAGAAGGCGCCACCCAGCTCCGTCAACCCGCTCCAAGCGGTCTGGGCGCCGGCGGTTCCGGCCTCGATGCCGGTCTTGACGCCGCCGGGAACACCGGTGAAGACGGCCGTGCCGAACGCGATGCCCGGCGAGACCACCACCTCCAAGGCGCCAAATGCCAACTTGCCAATACCTTCGCCGATCTTCTGCCACCAAGGCTTGCCCTGCTCGGGGGCAACCGGGGCGGGCGCCGGGGCCGGCACGGGGGCCATCACGTTGGGGGCGGCGAGGGTGGCCTTGGGCGTCACCTTGTAGGCACCGACCGGGTTGAAGTTCAGGTTCATGGACATCGTACTCTCTCCTCTACTCTATCGACAACTACGTTGAATTACAACTGAAACATCGTGTGGATTCGCTGGAGCCACCAGGGCTTGGGCTTCGCGGGCTGAAGCGGCTTCTGCCAGTCGCTCCGCTCCGTCGCGCGGCTCAGTCGCGGGTTCGACTGGTAGGCGCCGTACTGGAAGGGGCCGGGGCCGACGGGCATGCTCATCGTGGGTTCCTCTCTCGCAGGGTGTAGACATTTCCTGTTTGCTCGACAAAATATATATATCACACACACCCCCCATCCGAGAAGTCTATTTACCAATATTTAATCTCTAAAATGTCTACAAGCCCGCAACGCGGTATAATGAGGGCCGTCCCCCCTTTAGCCCGCTCGGAGAACCCTCGATGACCGCCATCGATCGCACCCGCCTCGAAGACAGCCTCTACGCCCTGGTGGTGGAGACCGCCAGCAACCTGCCGGCCGACGTCCGCACCGCCTTCCGCGCCGCTCGCGAGCGCGAGAATGCCGGCACGCGTTCCGCCCTGGCGCTGGCCACGATCGCCCACAACATCGACCTGGCGGCGAACGACGTCTTGCCGATCTGCCAGGACACGGGCATGCCGACCTTCTTCGTGCACACGCCCGTCGGCACCAACCAACTGCACGTGAAGGAGGCCATCCGCAACGCCGTGCGCCGGGCCACCAAAGACGGCAAGCTACGCCCCAACTCCGTGGACTCGCTGACGGGCGCCAACAGCGGCGACAACATCGGGCCGGGTGTGCCCGTCATCCACTTCGAACAGTGGGAGCAAGAGGTGATCGAGGTCAAGCTGATCCTGAAGGGCGGCGGCTGCGAGAACAAGAACATCCAGTACTCGCTGCCCATGGAGCTGCCCGGGTTGGGCAAGGCCGGGCGTGACCTCGACGGCGTGCGGAAGTGCATCCTGCATTCCGTGCACCAGGCCCAGGGCCAGGGTTGCTCGGCCGGCTTCATCGGCGTGTGCGTGGGGGGCGATCGCACCAGCGGCTACTCCGAGGCCAAGCACCAGCTCCTGCGTTGGGTGGATGACGTGAACCCCGACCCGCGCCTGGCGGAGCTCGAGACCTACATCATGGAGAAGGCCAACACGCTGGGCGTGGGCACCATGGGCTTCGGCGGCGACGTGACCCTGCTGGGTTGCAAGGTCGGCGTGCTC
>JAQBPE010000342.1 GCA_028287685.1 Cyanobacteria bacterium RYN_339
GCCCTCGACATCGGCTACGCCCGCAAGCTCGGCGTCCGCACCGACGACCTCCTCATCAGCCAGCCCGACACCGGCGAGCAGGCCCTCGAAATCTGCGAGATGCTCGTCCGCTCGAACGCGGTCGACGTCATCGTCGTCGACTCGGTCGCCGCCCTGATCCCGAAGGCGGAAATCGAGGGCGAGATGGGCGACAGCCACGTCGGCCTGCAGGCCCGCCTGAGGAGTCAGGCGCTGCGCTAGCTGACGGGCGCGATCGGCCGCTCGAACTGCTCGGTGCTCTTTATCAACCAGATCCGCGAGAAGATCGGCGTGATGTTCGGCAACCCGGAGACCACCACCGGCGGCCGCGCCCTGCGCTTCTACGCCAGCGTCCGCCTGGAGGTCCGCCGCATCGAGACGCTCAAGAAGGATGGCGTCGAGGTCGGCAACCGCGTCAAGGTCAAGGTCGTCAAGAACAAGGTCTCGCCGCCGTTCCGCGTGGCGGAGTTCGATATCCTGTTCGGCAAGGGCATCAACCGCCTGGGCTGCGTCCTGGATGTGGCCGTCGAGCAGAGCATCGTCCAGAAGAGCGGCGCCTGGTTCGCCTTCAGCGAGCAGAAGATCGGCCAGGGGCGTGACAACACCGTCGCCTTCCTGGAGCAACACCCCGAGATGGCCCAGGAAATCGAAGGCCTGGTGCGTCGCAAGGTGGCGTTGATCCAGCAAGAGCAGTCCGGGCAGCTGACCCAGGCCCCTGTCGAAGAGGAAGCCCTCGACGAGGACGAGCTCGGCGAAGATGACGAGGCGTAGACCCGGTTAATCGATCGGCTGTCTGGTAGGGGGAAGGACCGCGTGCGGCCCTTCCCCCCTATGACGCTAAAAGGCCCAATCATCGTGGATCCCGGTTGAAAATTCCGATTTTTTTGATAAAATATTTATAAGCACTTCAACGGGACCAAAGTAGCTGCGAGTACACATCGGGTTTCGCGCCGTCAGACGAGCGAGGCCCGGTTTTGTCATTTGGGGAAGGTCCCGGCCCCAAGGCGAAGAAAAGGAACAGGAATGTCTTACACCGACCAAATCATCGTCTGCGCAAATTGTGGAAGCGAGTTCCCCTTTAGCGCGGCGGAACAGGAGTTTTACGCTCAGAAAGGGTTCGCGGCGCCTCCTAAGCGCTGCAAGCCCTGCCGGGAGGCCAACAAGGCGCAACGCGCCTCTGGTGGCGGCGCTTCGGCTGGTGGCGGAGGGTTCTCTTCGGGTCCCCGTCCATTCAGCTCGGCGGGTGCCCGCCCCCCTCGCCCGGCTGGCGATCGTCAGATGTATGATGTAACCTGTGACCAGTGTGGCTCCCCGACCCAGGTTCCGTTCAAGCCGAACGGTTCCAAGCCGGTTTACTGCCGCGATTGTTTCCGGAGGTAAGCGGTTTTGAGTAAGAAAACAAATCTGAAGTCGGAGAAGGCCAAGCGCAACAAGGAGTATGCGCTGAAGTTCAAGAAGTCCCGTCGTCCGGGCCGGCCCGCTCGCGCGCCGCGCTTCAACGACGGTCCTTCCGAGGGCGGCACCAGCACCGGCGGCCTTGGTGGCGGCTCCCCCGTTCCCCGCGTGCGCAGCATGACGCTCTTTACGGCGACGTGCAGCTCTTGCGGTAGCGAGGCCAAGCTTCCGTTCGAGCCGACGTCCGGCAAGCCGGTGTTCTGCGATAACTGCTTCCAAAAGCAGCCTCGCTAGGTTCTTCGCCTTTTCCGAACCGCCCTCCTGGAGTATCCGGGGGGGCGGCTTCATTTTGCGCGCCGCGCTACTCGGCCGCCAGCTCGCGGAGCGCGGCCTTCGCCGCCACCATGCCCTGCCCTGCCGCGACCGCCAGGCTGGCATAGATGGGGTTGCACACGTCGCCTACGGCATACACGCCCGGCAAGGTGGTGCGCTGGTTCGCGTCCACCTGGACGTAGCCGTCCGGGTCGCAGCGGATTTGGCGATGGAACATCGCGGTCACGGGCTGGTAGCCGATGCGCACGAACAGGCCCGTGACGGGCAAGACCTGCTCGCCGGCGGCCCCGTCGAGGCGCAAGCCTTCCAGCCGCTCCGTCCCCGCCAGGCCCTTCACGCGGGTGTCCGGCAAGACGCGGATGCGCGGGTGGTTCATGGCGGCGTCCAGCAGCGCCGGCCGCGCCCGGAAGGTCGAGCGGCGGTGGATCAGCGTGACCTGCCGACAGGTCTCGGCCAGCAGCAGGGCGTTTTCGCAGGCGGAGTCGCCGCCGCCCACCACGGCCACGGCCTGGCCGGCATAGGCGTCTCGGTCTCGGCGGCCGGAGCCGCCGACGCCGCGGCCCGTCAGCTCGACCTCGCCCGGCACGCCCAGCCGCCGGCGCTCCACGCCGGTGGCCAGCACGACGGCCCGGCCACGGTGGACGGTGCCGTCCGCCAAGGTCACGCAATGCCCCGCCAGGTCCGTCTCCACTACCGCGGCGCACAGGCTGGGCGACAGCTCCTCTGCGGCCAACTGGGCCTGTAGATGCCCGCGCAGCTCGGCGCCATCGGCCGCGGGCCGGCCCGGGTAGTCGGGGATCGGGTTGTAGACATGGGCCAGCTGCCCGCCGATCGCAGGCGCCTGCTCGAGCCAGGTGAACGGCAAATCGAGCCGCTTGCACCACAGCGCGGTGGAACAGCCGGCCATGCCGGCCCCGATGATGATCACGTCGGTCATAGTCGAGCAAGTTTAACAGATGTAAAATGGCTGGCATGTCCCTGCCAGTCGTTACCGTCGGCGCCCTCATCATCCGCCCGGACGGCAAGTTCCTGGTGATCCGCACCCACAAGTGGCGCGACACCTACGGCGTCCCCGGCGGCAAGATCGATCGCGGCGAGACCATGGACGCGGCCCTCGTGCGCGAGGTCCGCGAGGAAACCGCGCTCGCGGTCCACGACGTGCGCTTCGTAGTGGCCCAGGACTGCGTGGATTCCCCCGAGTTCTACAAGCCGGCCCACTTCATCCTCCTGAACTTCACGTGCCGTTGCGACGGTGGTGAGGTGCACCTGAACGAGGAAGCCCAGAGCTACCTTTGGGTGGACCGCCTGGAGGCCCTGGCGTTGCCCCTCAACAGCTTCACGCGACGCCTGGTCGAGGCCGTGTACCCATGTTGAGCGGCCGCGTCGCCCTCGTCACCGGCAGTGCCCGGCGGCTGGGCCGGCAGCTGGCGCTGACGCTCGCCGGCCTGGGCGCCGAGGTGGCGATCCATTACCGCGCGAGCGAAGCCGAGGCGCTGGGCCTCGTCGCGGAGATCGGCCCGGGCGCCGCCGCCTTCCAGGCCGACGTCACGGATGCGGAAGCCTGCCGCCGCCTGGTCGACGCGGTCGTCGCCCGCTTCGGGGCGCTCCACATCTTGATCAACAACGTAGGCGACTACCACCAGGCCAACATCCTCGAGGAAGACCCCGTCGCCTGGCGCCACATGCTCGATTCCAACCTGAACTCCACGTTTTACATGTGCCACCACGCCCTGCCGGTGCTGCGGCGCCAGCCCTACGCGCGCATCGTGAACATCGGCTTCGCGGGGGCGGACCAGGCGCGGGCGGCCGTGAACAACACGGCTTACGCCATCGCCAAGCACGGCGCCTTGATCCTGACGCGCAGCTTGGCCGTGGCCGTCAAAGACGAGCCGCTCACGATCAACATGGTTTCGCCCGGCACGCTGGAAGGCGCGGTGGCCGCCCCGCCGTTGCACCGGGTCCCACGTGGCCGGTGGGGCCGCGAAGACGAGGTGGCGAGCGCCGTGACCTACTTGCTGAGCCCGGAGGCCGATTACGTGACGGGCCAAGACCTCCAGGTGGCCGGGGGCTGGGGCTTGTGACGCGCCTCGCCGCCGTGGACGAGCCCTGATACAATTTAGGAGCCCCAGCACAACCCCCTCGCAGGAGGAATCGATGACGATTCAAGCCCCTACCCCGGCCACCACCGCCCCCGGCCGCCTGGATATCGCCGCCCTGAAGTCCGTGATCAAGGCCTTCAACGACCAAGGTCAGCTCGGTGGCGATCCGGTCGCCGCCCAGTACCCGGCGCGCCGCGCCAGCTGGTCGCTGTTCGCCGGCGGCCTGCGAGACGAGGATATGGAGGCGATGCGCTCGTACATCTTCCCGTACACCAGCTTGCCGTCGAAGCCCACGGACAAGCCCGTGCCGGCCTACAACCTCATCAACGGCGAGTGGAAGAAGCCCAAGGGCGGCAAGACCGGCGTGATCAACGCGCTGTGGGACGACCGCGTGCCCCTCACGGAGGTGGCGGACAGCCAGCCCGAAGACGTGGAGGACGTGGTGGGCGCCGCCTGGGACTACTGGAGCACGCTGGAGTGGGCCGATGAGACCGTGCCCTACCGCAAGTGGGTGGTCAACAACTGGTCGCGCCTCATGGAGTACTTCTGCGAAGACGTGATGCGCGAGATCCGCCACGTCATCCCCAAGACCCGCGTCGAGGCCGAAAAGGACTTCTGGGAGGCCAAGCGCGCCGCCGACCACATCGGCGGCAACGCGGAGAAGGCCATGCGCGGCGAGCTCGTGCCCCAGATGATCGCGGGCCACACCTACTGGAAAAACGGCTTCCTGCCTGCGGGCATCTGCGCCGTCATCACGCCCATGAACTTCATCTACGGCATCCCGGGCATCCAGATCATCGGCTGCTACATGTCGGGCTCGCCCCTGATCTTCAAGGGCCACCCCTTCGGCGGCATCTGCAACACCGTCATGATGCGCATGCTGTTGGCCGCAGGCGCGGACCCGCGCACGGTGCACAAGCTGGAAGGCTTCGGCGCCGGCATCAGCGGCCTGGCCACCCACCAGAAGGTGGCCGTCGTCTCGCTGACGGGCTCCGACAAGACGGCCAAGATCATCGCCGGCGGTCGCGGCGTCCGCACCCTGAAGTTCGAGGGCGGCGGCAGCAACTGGGCCTGGATCGACGACAGCTTCTCGGACCAGGAGCTGAAGCGCATCGCCATCCGCCTGACGTACTCCAAGCTGGGCTTCTCCAGCCACAAGTGCACCACCCTGCACGGCATCTCGGCGTCCAAGGCCACGCTCGACAAGGTGGCGCGCTACCTGAACGAGGAGATGGACACCTGGTCGATCCAAGATCCACACACCACGGAGGAGACCAAGGTGGTCGGCCCCAACATGGTGCACAAGGCCCAAACGGTCACGAACATCCAGGAAGCCGCCCGCAAGGCCGGCTACACCATCGTCCGCGAGGGCGGCAAGCTCAGCGGCAACGAATACTACGACCACGCGGAGGTGATCGCGCCGGTGATCATCGGTGACCTCAAGCCGGTCTCCACCGTCAAGGCGGACTGGGACGGCAAGGGCGAGGAGGAGTTCAACCTCACGACCACGGAGTACTTCATGCCGATCCTCGGCATGATGCCGCTGGCTACCTTCGAAGACTTCATGCGTTTCGCCTTGCTGACGAACCACCACGACCTCGCCTGTTCGCTTTGGACCCGCGATGACGTGAAGATCCAGCGCGCGCGCCGCTTGATTGGCGGCATGCTCAAGGAGAATGACGGCACGGACTCCGCGATGGATTGGGAGGAGTTCGGCGCCTCGGGCATCGGCGACTCCGGCAACATGGGCGTGGGCGACGCGGAGACCACGGTGGCCATCTTCAGCCGCCGCCAGAAGGGCCGTCACGTCGTCTTCTAGATGTTGCTAACGACCCTCGCGGCAGCGGTCATCTGGTCGGGCCTGGCGCCCGGCCAGCAAGACCGGCAGCTGGCGGGCATTGCGGATGGCTATCAGGGGGCCGGCCTCGAACTGGCCTTCAGCGATCCCGCCCGTTCCGCCGAGTTCAACGCCCGCCACGACTTTATCCTGGCTCACGCGCGGGAGCTGCATCGGGCCCTGGACCACTTCTACGCGGACAAACGTCACGCTGGCGTGCCGCTGTCGAAGGCCGTCCGCTACTGCTGCGCCGTGGCCGCCAAGGAGCCGGACGCGGCCCGCTGGCTGGAGGATCTCGCCGCGGTGCCGCGGTTGGGTGCGCGGAGCGGGCGCATCCCCCAGACGCTGGCCTCGCTCAAGGACCCCAGCTTCGTAGACGGTGGCCGGCCGATCGGCGGCAAGCGCTATATCATCTACGGGGATCTGGAGCGCTTCTACCTGCACGAGTTCAAGGTCGCGCCCGACGGCGGCCTGGCGTTCGCCTCCACG
>JAQBPE010000441.1 GCA_028287685.1 Cyanobacteria bacterium RYN_339
GGCCGCCTGGCCCAGGCGGACATGCAGGCGGGCCAGGGCGCCCAGGGCGCGGGCGCGGGCGGCGTCGCCGGGGGCGCCGGCGATGGCCTCGCGGTAGAGCGCCTCGGCCTCGTCCGTGCGGGACACCAGGCCGAGCGTGATGCCCAGGCTGGTCAGCACCTCCGCGCGGCGGGCCGGCGGGATGTCGATGAGGGCCTGGCGGTAGCAAGCCTCGGCCACGTCGGCACGGGCCTGGAAGCGGGCCAGGTCGCCCTGGGCGACGGCGTAGTCCGTGTGCCAGGCGGCCGGCGCGTCCGCGGGCAGGACCGCGACGCCGCGGCCCAGGAAGGTCTCGGCCTCCGCCAGCGCGAACAGGCGCAGCGCCTGGCGGCCGGCATCCAGCGCGTAGAAGGCGGCATCCGTGGGCCGCGCGCCCTCCAGGGCGTGGTAGGCCAGCCGGGCGGCCGGCACGGCCTGCCCGAACTGGGCGGCCAGGCGGAAGTGGCCCAGCGCCCGGGCATGCATCGCTTCCAGCTCCTCGGCGTCGGCGGCCAGCGCCAACACGTGGTCTTCCGGGGCGGCCAGGCTGTAGCCCTCGCCGTCCTGCGCCAGCACACCGGTCTCGCCCAGCAGCTCCAGCGCTTCGAAGAAGGGTGCCTCCTCCAGCTCGACCACGCCTTGCAGCAAGGCCAGGCCGGCGCGGGCGCCCGCCACGGCGGCGGCGATCGCCAGACTCTGGGCGGGCTGGGGCAGGGCCAGCAGGCGCGTGCGCCAGAAGGCCTGCAAGGTGGCGGGCAGCGTGGCCTGCATGACCGCCGCGTTGCTGCCGCGGCCGCCGGCGATCAGCGGCTTGCAGTGCAGCGCGGTCTGCTCGACCAAGCCGGGGTTGCCGCCGGTGCGCTCCTCGAGCGCCGTCAGGAAGTTGCCGCCGGGCTCCTTGCCGTCCCACAGCCCGCGCCAGAGCGCGCCAGCCTCGCGGCGGCCGAGGCCGGCCAAGGTCAGGCTGTTGCCGCCACCGGGAGGTCCCTGGCGGCTGGCCAGCACCACGCAGAGCGGCAGCGGGGGCAGGGCGCGGCCCAGGAAGTCTAGAAGGTCGCGGCTGGCGGGGTCGGCGGCGTGCCAGTCGTCCAGGCAAATCAGCAGGCCGGGGGGCACGGCCGCGGCCTCGATCAGGTCGGCGATCGCCCCGAACAGGCGGCTGCGGGTGGCCCGCGGCTCCAGGGCCGGCGCCTCCGCGCCCAATTCCGGCATCAACGCCGCCAACACGGGCGCGACGGCCTTGCGCGTGCCCAGCGGCACGCGGGCCAGCAGGGCCTCCAGCAGCGGCATGAACGCCGCGAAGGGCGCCCCGTCGCCGCGCGTGGCCCGCGCCACCAACACGTCGCAACCGCGAGCGCGGGCGCGCTGGCGCAGCTCTTCCAGCAGGCGGCTCTTGCCCACACCGGCCTCGCCATGCAGGTGGAGCACCTTGGCTTCCAACGTGTCCACGGCCTCGTCCAGTCCGGCCAGCAGCTTCGCCAGCTCCTGGCGGCGGCCCACGAAGGGCGCCACGCGGCCGGCCGGGGCGGGCAGCGCGTTGCCCGCCAGCTCCTGGCAGGCGGACAGCACCTCGCCGGCGGAGGTGAAGCGTTCCGTGGGGGAGGGAGCCAACAGGCCGCCCAGCAAATCCGCCCAGCCGGCGTCGGCGGGGTCCAGCCCATCGAGGGCGGCGCCCAGGTCTTCCGAGGTGCGCGGGGCGGGCGAGCCGCTCAGCCAGAACAACATCACCGCGCCCAGCATGAACAGGTCGGTGCCCGCATCCATGCGGCCTTCGGGGGCCTGGTAGGACCAGGCCGGGTGATCCATCGAAAGGGGCTCGGCAGGCTGCCCGATGTGGCGGCCGGTGCCGGGCGACCCCAGCAGCGCGGTGCCGTCCGCGGTCAGGCAAAGCTCGCCGGGATGCAGGCCGCCATGGACCCGCCCGGCGGCGTGCAGGTGCGCCAGGCCGCCCAACCACCCGGGCAGCCAGAGCCGCAGCAGCTGCGAGCTGGTCAGCTCGGCCGGCTGGGCCCAGCCCTGAGCGCGGCACCAGGTGCCGTCGGCGAGTTGCTCCAGCGCCAGGGCGGGCACCAGGCCCGCGTTGGCCAGGTGTAACAGGGTTGCGTGGGCCTGGCGCAGGGCCAGGGCGTCCGCGCCGCCCAGCTCGATCCGGCAAAGGAGGCCGGTCTGGCGATCGGTAGCGCGGTAGACGGCCTTACCATCCGTGGTAGGCAGCGCGACCGCGTCAACGAATCGGGAGGGAAGCAAATCCATGCGCTCCACCTTGGGGATAGGGGCCTGCTTAACAGCTTATTGACACCATACCCCAAATAAGGGCTCCCGAGAAGGGGGGAACCCACGCCTGGAGCCATTGTTCACATGGGCGCAATCTTCCGCAAAAGCGGATTTGTTGCAATTTGTTACAGAGTCAGGCCCACGTCATGCTGCGTCCGTTGGACGGTGGATGGCCGTCCAGGTACGCCAACGTGGAGGCGACGTCGTTGGTGAAGTGACATAACGACACGTATTCCGCCTTCAGCAGGCCATCCGCTTGGGCGCGCTGGAAGAATTCGTACATCGCGTCGTAATAGCCCTCGATGTTGGCGAAGACGACGGGCTTCTGGTGGATGCCCAGCTGCTTCCAGGTCAAGATTTCCATCACTTCATCCAGCGTGCCGAAGCCGCCGGGCATGGCCACGAAGGCATCGCTCGACTCGTACATGATCGCCTTGCGGGCGTGCATCGAGTCCACCTCGATCAGCTCCGTGAGGCCGCTGTGGGCCAACTCCCGGGAGGCCAACTGCCTGGGAATCACGCCCAGCACGCGCCCGCCGCCGTTCATGATCCGATCCGCGGCCACGCCCATCAGGCCGACCCGGCCGCCGCCGTAGACCAGGCCCCAGCCGCGCTGGAGCATGCCGTCGGCGAATTCCTCCATGGCCGTGCGGAGCCCGAGGCGCGTGGGATCGGACGCGCCGCAGAAGATGCAGATTTCCTGGCTCACGGCTTCGTGGCCGCGCCGTTCTGCGTGAGCCGGGCGGCTTCCTCGCGCAGGCCTTGCATGCGGCCGGCCCAGTCGTGGCAGGCGTCGCGCGTGGCGTCATCGATGCGGAAGGCGGCCTGGACCTCGCCCAGGAAGGTGCTCTCCGTCGGGTCGAACTGCCCGTCCACGTACGTCAGGGCCACCAGCTCGAGGTAGGCCAGGCGCTTGGCTTCGTCGTTGGTGAAGGCCGCCACGGCGTCCGCCATCTTGGGGTCTTCCAGGATGTGGTTGATGAAGGCATCCTCGTCGATGCCCAGGCCCAGGCGGATCTCCTCGACGAACTGGACCTCTTCGGTCGTGATGCAGTCGTCGGCGCGCACGGCCAGGAGCGCGAGCTCCAGGAACCCCTTCTTCTCCGCGGGGGCGAATCGATTCAGGAACAAGCGTGCGACCTCCTCAAGCAACCTATGACCCGAGCCTTGTACCCGGTCATGCGTCGGGCTCTACCGTCACCTTGATGCCGATCGACCGGATCGTGCGGGCGCACGCCTCGGCCTCCTCCACGTCGCCGTTGAAGACCACCGCGGCGCCCGTCAGGTGGATCTGGTAGGTGTAGCCACAAGCGTCCTCCAGACCCATGCCGGGCACGGCCTTCATGAGGATCGCGATCACCTCGTCGAAGGAGTTGTGGTCATTGTTGTGGACTATCACCTTGTGCGGCGGCAGCCACTGCACCGTGAAGGTGGGGGCGGCCTCCTTGGTGGGCGTCTCGATCGTGGCGCGGGTCATGCCTATAGGTTTTACCAAACAATGACGCACCATGACAGAGCCATGACAGACAAACGCAGGTCGCAATTATAGAGTGGAAGCGGAGCACCGGTCACCGAAAGGAACCACCGTGTACAAGAACCACCGCATCCAATGGCTGAGGGCCGCCTTCCTCGCCACCTTCCATATCCTGGCGCTTTCCGCGCTGGCCTTCCCCTTCAAGCTCACCTACCTGCCGATCATGGTCGGCTTGTACCTGTGGATGGGCTTCGCTACGACCTTCTACCTGCACCGCTGCCTCACGCATCGCGCGTTCGAGACCACGGAGTGGATCAAGTTCTTGAGCTGCCTCGGCACCGCCGTGGGCCAGCAAGGCGACCCCGTGGGCTGGGTGGGCCACCACCGCTGGCACCACGCCAAGAGCGACCACGAGGAAGACATCCACTCGCCCGTGACGGCCGGCTTCGCCTACGCCCACTTCGGCTGGATCATCCGCCACCCCGGCGACGCGGAGCACAACCAGCGCAACCTGGCCAAGGACGTCCGCGACCGCTACTGGTACGCCCGCGCCGCGGAGAAGCAGTACCTGTTCTTCCTACCGCACCTGGCGGTGGGTGCCATTCTGTTCGCCACTCTGGGGTGGGGCGGCGTGGCCTGGGGCCTGTACGTCCCGATGATCGCGGTCTACCACGTGACCTGGTCGGTCAACTCGCTGTGCCATATGTTCGGCTACCGCACCACGGAGACGTCGGACCAGAGCCGCAACTTCTGGCTGACGGGCCTGCTGGCGCTGGGCGAGGGCTGGCACAATAACCACCATGCTTGCCAGACGCGCGCGCCGCAGGGGTTGGCCTGGTACGAGATCGATCTCACCAAGTACCTGATCTGGAGCCTGGAGCGGGTGGGGTTGGTCTGGAACGTGAAGTGGACCGCGCCCGTGCGCTCGACGCCGCTGTCGCCGTCGCCTTCGCATTCGCCTTCGCCGGAGCTCGAGCCCGCGGCGGTCTAGGACTTCCTCTGGACCCCGGCGGGTCGACGAAAAGGGATTTGGAAATTTCGGAAAACCTGGAACTTTCAAGCGTCCCAGAAGCACCGCCGTTTCTGAATTTTCCGGATCTTCCGGCTTTCAAAAACCCGATAGTGGCCCTTCCTGTTCCAGGTGGGGCCATTCTTTCATCCACTCCCGGTAGTACCTTTCCGTCCGGCTAACCGCCCGCAAAATGGGCAGATATCCGAATTTCAACCTTCGAGCGCGACAGGCGAAATGCCCGTATCCGACGGGTACCATCTCGCCGGAATCGAGCGTGACCTGGGCTTGAAGCTCGGCGACGCGGTGGCCTTTGTTAAGCGGTTGGCTGGGAAGTTGGCCAAGACGGCCAAGTGAGTGGGGGTGGGCCAACTACCCCCCCAGCACCGTCCCCGTTGCCGCGCTGACGTAGGCGAAGCCGGCAGGCTTCACGGCGATGCGCCATACCGGGGCGCCCGCGTCGCGCCCGGTGAGCGTCTTGTACTCGCCGGCTGATATCAAGGAGATATCGCCTTCGGGATCGCCCGGAACGGCTTGAGCCGCGGCCACGCTGTCCACCCTCACCGCGCTGCGGTCCAGCACCCAGCCGGCTTCCGGTCCTTCCTGCAGTTCCCGCGCGATCCAGGGCAACCCGGAGCCTGGCTGGGCATAGCGCACCTTGTTGTCGGCCGAGCTGTAGAACACGAAGGCCCAGACATCTCCGCCCAGGACGTAGTTCGCCGGCTGGAGGCCGGTCGCGGCCAACTTGTGGCCGACCACGCGATAGACGATCACCGGCGAGGGGCTCGCCGAGCGGACGTCCCACCGGGGCAGGCTGGGCAGATGGTAATCGTAGAACCCGAGGCCCGTGACGCCCGCGTTCCAGTCGATCGGGACCTTGTCCGCCGCGGCCACCGGGCCGATGGCGGCGCACCCCCACAACATCCCGCCCAAGAGCCAGGCCCGCACCGCCATCGCCGGATCCTCCTTAGGTGGCCACTGCCGCCGGATCCATGTAGAAGACCTCCCCATGGTGGCCGTCCGGATCCAGGAAGCTACGCAGGAACATGAAACCATGATCCTGCGGCGCCGCCGCTTGGCCGCCAAGGCCTGGTCGGCCACCCGCTCCATCTCGGCGCGGCGATCCCGGCAATTGCTTTGCCCGAGCTTAAACCAGCCCCCGGCAAGCCTGGGTATGACATGAGCAGCTCGCTGATTGCCCGAGGAGGTTTCTTCCATGACCGTTTCGAACGACGTCAAGACCCAGCCCGTAGTCCAGCCCAAGGCCGTCGAGAAGGTCGTCGACCAGCCGGCCGCCCAGCCCGTTGTCGCCAAGGGCGGTGAAGCGCCCGGCAAGGTCGCGGCCGACAAGAACGACGTGAAGCCCACCGGCGCCAAGGCCGACGTGGTGGCCAACACCCCGGCCTCCGGCGACAAGCCCGACCTGGCCGCCGGCCTGGCGGCCATGAAGGACGGCAAGGTCCTCAAGCGCGGCGGCAAGAACGACGAGGCCGAGGTCAAGGGCGCCCAGACGTCCCTGCAAGGCCTGAAGGACAAGGACGGCAACCCGTACCTGCCCGCCAAGGGCGCGGACGGCAAGGACAGCGCCGACGGCAAGCTGGGCCCCAAGACCCAGGAGGCCATCAAGAAGTTCCAGAAGGACCACGGCCTGAAGGAAGACGGCCAGCTGGGCCATGACACCATGGAGAAGATGAAGGAAGCGGGCGCCACGCAGTCCGACGCCGAGGCCAAGGCCGCCCAGGGCGACGTGCAGGCCAAGCAGACGGACGCCGAGAAGGCCAAGGCCGCCGAAGACGCCGCCCACAAGGCCGACGGCACGAACAAGGACGACACGGTCAAGGCCGCCGACGACATGAAGGCCGCCGACGCGGACCTCAAGGGCACCAACGACAAGGTGGACGCGGCCGGCAAGGACCTGGACGGCGCCAAGGCCGAGAAGACCGCCGCCGACCAGGGCCTGACCGACGCCAAGAAGTCGCTGGGCGACCTCCAGCAGCAGAAGAAGGACCTCCAGGCCGACATCGACAAGCGCAAGGCGAATGGCGAGGAAGGCTACGTCTACGACAGCGCGGGGCTGCGCGCCGACAACCACCAGATGGCGGCGCTCGACAAGGCCATCGGCAAGCAGCAGGGCGCCGTGACTGCCGCCGAAGGCAAGGTCGCCGCCGCCGACAAGCACGTCGCCGCGGCCACCGACAGCCTGGCCACCGCCAAGATCAACCAGTCCGGCGCCACCGCGCGCCAGCAGCAGGCGGAAGCCAACCTCAAGGATGCCGGCAAGCGCCTGGCCGAAGGCACGGGCGAGACGGCCGCCCACGACAAGGCGACGGCAGCCCAGAAGGCCGCGGACGACGCCAAGACGAAGGCCGACGCGGCCCGCGCCCAGGCAGAGAAGATCAAGGGGATGACCACCCCCAAACCGGTGGTCACCGACGTCATCACCGGCCCAACGGTCATCGTCTAGCTCCAGGGGCCCCGCGGGGCCCCTTTTTCACGCCCAGGCCGGCTTCGCGCCGGTCACCACGCCGCGGTGCGCGGCCTCCAGGCGTTCGCCGGGCACCGTGCCCAGGTGCTTCTTATAGGAACGACGGGCGTCCCAGTAGACCTGGCGCGCCCGCTCGGCGTTGCCCCGCCCTGCATGGTGCGCCAGCAAGGCCAGCCAGGCGTCCTCGTCGGTGGGGGCGATCGCCGTGGCCCGCAGGAACAGGGCCTCGTCGCCCCGCCGCGCGCCCAGCCACAGCAGCCCGGCCAGGGCGCGGCGGCGCAGGTGCTCGCGCTCGGCCTCGAAGTAGCGCGCCAGGTAGCCGCTTTCCAGCAGGTTGCCGCGGTAGTGCCCCAGCCCTTCCATGTAAGCGGTCTCCGCCTCGGCGTCGTGCCCGGTATGCCGGGCGGCCTCCGCGCGCGCCATTGCCTCCTGGAAGGCCGTTACGTCTACGAAGGTGACGGGCCCCAGCATGTAGCGCTCGTCCACCAGGGGCACCAGCCGCGAGAGGTGCCCGCGCGCGAGGTCCGGCTCCAGGGCTTGTCTCAAGTAGGAGATGGCGACCTTCACGGCCGTGAGGCGCGCGGAGCCGGCCGGCTCGTCGTCAACGAGGTCCGCCAACTCCGCGAGGGCCTGGCCGCGCGGGCGCAGCGCCAACGCCGCCAGGACCAGCTGGCTCTTGCGCCGGGTCCAGCGCTCCAGGCGCAGGCCGCCGACGTCGACTTCGAAGCTGCCGAACAGGCGCAATTCCAGCCCGGCCGGGCGCTCGACCGCTGCTTCCGGGGCCTCCTGGGCGTCCAGCTCGCGCCAGAGCGCGGCGTCCTGGCGTAGCAGGAAGTCATGGCCCTGCGCGGCGATCGCCTGACGCGCCCGCGCCACTTCCGCGCTGGCCGCGGCATCCCCGGCGGCCAGCCGGGCGGCGCCCAGGTAGAGCCGGGCGCGCGTGAGGTGCAATTGGGCGTCCAGGCCCTCGAAGGCCTGGACGGCGGCTTCCAGCGTGGCGATCGCCCCCTGCGGGTCCCCCACCAGTTGCTGGGCGCGCCCGCGCGGCACCAGGAAGGCGGCGTCGTAGATGCTCTCGCCGGGCGCCTGATCGGCCGTCTGCGCCACCACGCGCTCCGGCGCCCCGCGGCGCAGCCCCAGCCAGGCCTGGCGCTCCAGCACCAGCTTGCGCCCCGCCTGCGTGCCCGCCGTCTCGAAGGTGGCGAGCGAGCGGGCCAGCGCCTCGTCGGCCTCGCGCCAGGCGCCGCGGGCCTCGTGCCAGTGGCCCAGGATCGACTCCGCGCAGGCCAGGTCGTGCCAGTCCAGCAGGTCGCGCCACCCGTCCGGCAGCTCCGGCTCCTCCACCGCGTCCCCGCGCACGAGGGCCAGGTTGAGGCGCAGGAAGCTGGTGTACACGCGGTACGGCAGGAAGCCCCGCGCCTCGAACAGCGTGCCGGCGCGGTCCAGGTAGCCCTGGGCCGCCGCCAGGTCGCCCTGGTGCAGCGCGGCCGTGTACAGGTTCATCAGCGCGATGCCGTGGCTGGCCGCCACCTCCACGTTGCCGGCCACGGCCACGTCCAGCACGGCCAGGTTGCACTCGCGCATCAGGCCCATATCGCCCCGTTGCTCCGCGGTGTAGGCACGTTGAAGAGCCAGGTCCGCGCGGTCTTCGGGCCGGCCGTCGGCCTGCAGGCCCAGGGTCTGCAACAGCAGGGGGCCGGCCGCGCGCAGGTCGTCGGCCACCAGCGCCAGGTAGCACATGCGCACCATGATCTTGAACACGCCCGCGTGGTCGTCGCGCGCCTCGCACAGCCGGCGGGCGGCCTCGTAGTGCGCGCGGGCGGTGGCGTGGTCGCCCTGGCGCGCCGCCACATGGCCGCGCCAGGTCTCCACCACCGGCTCGTCGGCGGTGCGGAAGGCGGCGAGGGCGCGGGCGAGCGCCGCGTGCCGCCCGTCGAAGCGCCAGCCGGGGAACAGCAACTCGGCCACCCGCGCGGCCTCCGGCCAGGCCCCGGCGGCCATCCAGTGGGTCAGCGCCTGCTCCGGCTCGCGCTCCTCCTCGAAGAAGGCCGCGGCGTCACGGTCCCACGCCAGCCGCGTGGCGGCGGACAGGGTGCGTGCGGCCTCTTCGCGCAGGTAGGCCTGCAGGAAGCCGGCCAGCCGGTAGCGGCCATCGCCGTGGCGACGGACCAAATGGGCGTCTTCCAGGGCATCCAGGATCGCCGGTGCGTCGGCCAGGCCGAAGACCCGGCGGACGGCCTCCGCGCTGAATGCTTCCAGACCGGCGGCCCGCATGAGCAGCACTTGACGCTCTTCCGGTAGCTCCTCGTAGATCTCCGCGGTCACGGCGCGCAGGGCTTCCTCGCCACCCACCTCGATGCCGGCCCCGAGCAGGTCCAGGCCCAGCGGCCAGCCGTCGAGCGGCGCCGCCAACTCGCGCCAGCGCGCGGGCACCTCGCCGCCGGCGCGCGAGGCCAGGAAGGTCTCGACCTCCGCCGGCGTGAAGCGCAGCTCCGCGCCCCCCACCACGCGTACCAGCCCGCGCGCCTGCAGGCGGGCCAGGCCGGGGAAGCGCTTGCGCGACGCCAGCAGCAGCGTCAGGCCCGGCGGCAGCTTGTCCAGGTGGTACGCCAGGCCGGTGGCGACGTCGGGGGGCAGGTGCTGGCAGTCGTCGAGGGCGATCGCCAGCCGGGGCAGCCCATAGCTCGCCAACTCGCGGAAGAAGTGCTGCCAGACCAGCCGCGCGGCGCCCCGCTCGCTGCCGGCCAGCGCCACCACGGCTTCGCCGAAGCCCGGCACGTGCGCGCGGACCCCGGCCACCAGGAAGCCGAAGAAGGTGGCCAGGTCGTCATCCGCGTCCCCGGCCAGCCAGACCACCGGCCCGTCGCCCACCAGCGCGGCCATGGCCAGCGTCTTGCCGAAGCCCGGGCCCGCGCTCAGCACCACCACCGGCGCGCCCTGGCTTACCGGCGTGCGAGCCAGCAGGTCGGGGGGCGGTAGCGGGAGACAGAGCCGGATCGTCAATACAGGCGGGCCTTGGATTTCTGCGTTTCGCCGAAGTCGAAGGTGGCGATGCCGCCGGCGTCCGACGCCACCTCCGAGGGCAGCAGCTCCGGCGTGGCCCCCGTCAGCGTGCGCACCTCCAGCGTGACCTTGCCGTCGATGGCGTGGCGAGCGGTCAGCGAGAGCTTGCCGGCTTCACTGCTCGACGTCTGCACGGAGCTGCCGTCTGAGGCCAGGGTGAAGCCGGCCTGGGTCTTGGTACCGTCCTTGCGCGTGTGGGTGTAGCTGGCCTGGATGTTGCCGCCCGGCAGGAAGTCCACCGCGCCGGCGTAGACGCCCCGGGCGTTGCTGCCCGTCAGCACCATGCGGCCGGGCGCCTCCGTGCCGGGGATCTCCGCGCCGGAAAGGTCCTTCGCGCGGACGAGGTCGGCCCCCTCCGACGTCAGGTGCAGGTCCGCATGGTCCGTCTCCCCGTCGGCCTGCTGCACGTCGAAGGGCAGGATGTACTCGTACTTCTCGTTTTGGAAGAGGCCAGCCGTGGAGGAACCGGTCTGGATCACGTTCAGGGCCTTCACGAAGGGCAGGCGCTTGGAGCTCAGGACGGTGAGGGCCGTCTCCACGGCGTAACGGTGGTTGCCCAAGTCCGTGATGTCGACCAACTGGGTGTGGAAGCGGTCCATCAAGGCGGCCTGGTTGTCCTTGACCGGCTTCTTCTGATCGAAGAGCTTCACGTCGTAGATCTCGAGGGTGGCGGCGAGGCCACCCGACTCGAAGATCGTGTGGTAGACGCCTTCGGGACGCACGTTCACGCCTT
The DNA here is from genome assembly GCA_028287685.1 of Cyanobacteria bacterium RYN_339. Lineage (GTDB taxonomy): Bacteria > Cyanobacteriota > Sericytochromatia > S15B-MN24 > JAQBPE01 > JAQBPE01. Next base: position 11,057 of record JAQBPE010000441.1, read on the forward strand.
CCAGGGGGACGGGGCTGGCGGCCGCTTGCAGCACGTGCCAGCTGCTGCCCGAGTCCGAGATCACGCCAACGCCCTTCTCCGAGATGATCGTGCCGCCGTTGTTCGAGATCAGGTTCCCGCCGTTGTTGGCCAACACGGAGCTGGCGCCGCCCAGCGCGCCCAGGCCACCCGACACCAGGCTGACGGGCAAGGCGTCGTTCAGCGACTGGATGAAGGCCGACTGGCGGACCAGGCCCACCGGCTCCTTCATCTTGCCAAGGACGCCGGGAGGCGCGGTGGCGACGGTGCCGACGGTGGCGACAGCCGCGGCGGGCACCTCCTTCGATGGCTTCGCCACGGGCGCCACGCGGGCGTCCAGGGGTGCGCAGGCCGTTGCGAGCGCCAGGCTGGCGATCAGGAGGTGTCGTGGCATACCGTGTTCTATACCCTTGCTCGGCCGATTTGGAGGAAGCCGGGGATGACGAATCCCGGCTGCTGCTGCTGCGGCGGCGCGAACTGCGGAATCGGCAAGGCGCCCTGGATGTTCAGGAAGGGCGACTGGAACGACAGCTGCAAGCCGTCTTGCCCGAACACCGCGTCCGCCTTCAGGCCACCCCCCGGCCCCACCGCTACCCCATGGGCCTCCAACCCCTGCTGGCCCACTTGCACCCCGCCCTGGACGCTGTCGCCCTGGGTATCCATCCCGATCCCACCGAGGCGGATCCCGAACTGGTCCATCCAGGCCCCCACTTGCCCACCGAACCCGGGCACCGCGTTAGCTGCCATTTGCTCCTCCTAAACTCGCTTGAAACTCTTGGGATGCTTATGGCCGCGGGGAGTTCCCTGGGAGTTCCGCTTCAGGTGGACGATCGTTAAGCTCTGGTGAAAGGGTCCGATTTAACACCACCTTTACGTCAGCTCACCGGACGTTCACCTATAACTTAGATACGCTTAATGGGAGTTAAGCCGGGAGTTTTTCGAGGAGTTTCGCGATGATGAAGCGCGTGGCCGCCGCATTGGCGTTGGCCTTGGTCTTGGCAGGTTGTGGGCAGCAGGGCGCCCGCCCGCTGGCGCAGGACGCCATGCGCAACCCCGGCGCGGAAGACCGCGGCGACATGTCCGCGCAGGGCCTCGAGCCCGCCGGCACGCTGGATCCGGACGACAACTACCCGTTCCACAAGCGGCCGCAGCAGCCGACGCCCGCGGGCAAGCACGGCGTGTGGCTGGCCTTCTCCAACCACAACCATTCGAGCTATTGGGACGGCAAGCAGCCACTGACCTTCATGCAGCAGCAGGCCTACCTCAACAACCTTGACGCCATGGCCCTCACGGACCACAACACCATGCGCGGCACCAGCAGCCACGAGTTCCTGGCGCCCCCGCCCGGCCTGATCATGGTCAAGGGCATG
>JAQBPE010000416.1 GCA_028287685.1 Cyanobacteria bacterium RYN_339
GTGCTCTGGGACCTGCTAAAGACGCCTCTTTTCTTAGTGATGACGATTGCCGTCTTCAATCAGAGTGCAAGCGGCGAGGTTCCTAGAAACAAGTCTGAACTCTACAAACAGTACGTGTCGATGGTCATTACTACCTGGGCCAAGAAGAAGTCGCTCGCTAAGTCGCCTAAGGTGGATCGTGAGACAAAGGAAAAGACTCTAGCGAGCTATGCCTATTCTAAATTTAGAGTGGGACCTAGTGAATTTGCCTTGAATGCAAGTGTTGAGAGATTTCGAGGATTTTGGCCTGCTGATGAGGTGAGAGAGGAACTACTTTTGAGTGGCCTCCTTATCCAGACTCTAAATGGTCCGGAATTTGTTCATCTATCATTTGAGGAATTCTTCTATGCATACTATCTTGAGTCTGTCCGTCCTATCGGATTAGTTGAGTTTACGGAGGCCCATTCTCAGGATCGGAGTTACAGGGAGATCTTTGGATACCTTGTTGGTCTCCTGGCAAATGAATCTGAGCTGGGAGCTGTGCTCGATACAATGGAGGCCAAGTCTATCGCATTGCTAAACTATTGTTTGGAAAGCAAGCGAGCTGAGAGGTCGACTCATCCGGGGCCTGAGCTGGCGATTCAGTATTTATCCCGTCTGCGGGAATCGTACGTCAATATCATTGCCGGTAGCTTTTCAAATATTATTGACTGTATTCATCCCTGGCGTCACGTTGCTAATAGTGAAACATTTCGAAACTTTTCCGTTCAGATCAAAGGATCTTTGAATTTCCAGATTCCGGGTGTCACATTCGCCTTGCATCTTGTCGATGGAAATACTACGTACTCTGAACTTAATCAAATTGTGGCGACTGGTTCTCCGCTGACGATTTTGACTTCGGCCGACGGAGTCCAAAGTACGCATTCTCCGAACGCATGGTCAATTGGCGACTTCGAGCACTTCATCAACCTCGAATCATATGGGATTGGTCTTGACTCAGCGCGAACAATGGCGTGCTTGCGCGCTAAGTCGGCAGTCGAAGAGGTTGTCAGCGAGAGAGCTCTCTACTTTAGAGAGCCACTTTATTTGTTAGCAGAGAGAATCGATAAAGCGGTACGTGAACTGGAACGCATTTTTCCAATGGCCCAGTCGGGTGTCCCGAAAGAACTTTTGGAATTGTCTCCAGCGATGAGCACTGAGGAATTAGCTCGACTATTTCAGAAGTATATCAGGCTCGACGTAAATGTATTTTTTCCACGGTCGAGGTTTGATGACCTGATATTCCCGCTAACCTATTTGTGCCTTGCTAAATTTATCGAACTCAAAGAAAGTCACCAAAATTACCTTTTGCCAAAGGAAGACATTGACCCAGAGTTGTTTGTGAACGATGGTTCGGTTTTTGTCAATCAGCTTTGGAGTGACGAGCAGCTTACGCTTTGGGTTGGTCAATATTACGATTATTATCAACGGTCATATAGAGAGCTTGTTGAGGCTTGCTTCCCAGATAACAAGGGGCAGTTCCCATTTTATGCTATGGGTCCAGTGCGTTATTTGGTCGACATCCGAAGATCTCGACTGGATCACGAGGATTCGTTGAGTGAGAGTTGGGAACCAGTTCAGACAATGCAAGACGCTGGCAGTGTTGTGCGGATCGTGGAGGGCGATGAACCAAGAAGGCCGTTTGACGACGAGGAGTTTGAATCGCTTCGAAACCGGTTAGCCGCGTTAGGCCGGCCAGTGGAGAGAATCTGGGGCACGAGCGGGCGCCGCGTTAGTTCAATGCTGTCCGAGCCCTTGATTTTGCAGAGAGAGGTCTACAGGAGGTTGGAGAAGGATCTTGAGGTTATTCTGGGACGTTTGTAGCTGGGTCAGCAGAAAGACGATCGAGTTGGGTCGTTTGTGCCCGACCAAGATCTTTGCCGGAGTTCGATCGAATAAAGACAGTTGTTCTATAGTGGCGGTGGTCCTTGATTCGCTTTATCGCTGGTGTTGCACGCGCTTCGTATTGATGGGTGCGTTGTAGCCAAGCTGTAGCCAAACCCACATCACTGGGCGTCCATTGAACAATCACTCTGGAATCACAGGCTGGTCCAGAATAGTGTCAGGGAGACAGTTCTGGACTCTGGCGATGAATGCCGGAATCCAGTTTTTAGCAACTACGAATCAGAAGGTCGCAGGTTCAAGTCCTGCCGAGCGCGCTACATTACCCCGCTTCTCCTTGTGGAGGGGCGGGGTTTCAAGATTTCGTCGAGTATCTGGTATCTTCCGAACGCGGCCTTCAAACAAAGATGAGGTGATCGCCTGCAAGCGGCTAGGCACTTGGCTCGACGAGTGCCTTGGGCGTGATCTTGTAGCGCAGTTGCAGCATGGGAATGGACCAGAACGAGAAGACGTGGTCCGTGCGCATCTCCCCTGCCGTGTCGATGTAGACATGGATTGTCTCGTGCATTGCTGGCACATGGCGAGCAACAAGCGTCGTTTCATCTTGCTGCAAGACCCGATAGAAGCCGGGGTCGCCAAAGCGTAGGCCGCGGCTGACGAGCAGCAACGAACCGTCGCGTTTCGCTTCCGGACGCAAAAGGACGGTGGCGCTGCCATAGGGCAGGGGGAAAACCACTTTTACGCATGGCGCGCCGAAGCGCGGCGGAATTGCAATGGTATAGAAGCCAGCATAAATCGAGCGGCCACTTTCACGCAGACGCCTGAACCAGCCGCGGTAAGCGGCCGGAGAGCCATCCGCTGTTTCGAGCTTGATGACCTCGCTGGTCATTCCGGCGCTCGTGTCGAGCGGCGAAAGCGGCAAGTTCATCTGGTCGACGCGCCGGCTGACGAGCGCGATTAAGATCCAGGCCAGGGCGCCGAACGGCCAGCTCCAGCGTGACCACGCGTCCAGGTTATATGCCGCCGTATGTTCATAAAATGCCCGCACGCGGGGATCGATGGCCAGCGGATCGAAGTCGGGACCGGCGAGCGCCAGGAAATCAGGCAGGAGGCCGGCCGACGGGTCATTCCAGACCAGGCGCAGTTGGGCGGCCGCGGCATGGTCATCGTAATACGACTGGCCGCCACGTCCAGGCAGGCCGACCGGGCCAGCCAGCCACTGGTGCGCCGCAATGGGCGCGCGGCGGCCCGTAAGGCGTACGTAAGCTCGAATTCCGGCTTCCAGTGCCAGCCCGGCCCACAAAACGGGACCGGGCGACAACGGTGGCTTGGCGGCAGTCGACAGTGTCACGTCCCTCTCATACCCTGCTCAATCGTGTGCATGAGCCATGGATATTCGTGTCCGTGCCGTGGAAACATACAACAACGGGGAAGGCACGCTACAAGCGATCGCGGACCTTGCCGCCACGGTGCTAGGGTCACGGCCCCGCCCTTCCTCTCGCTCGGACGCTGGCGGCCGTCATCAAAAAGAGTTACATCTAGAGTCGTGGACTTGCTCTCGGAATTAGGAGGCCGGATTGAACCGTCAAATCGTCTTGGCCGCAGCGCTCGCGCTGGCCCTGGCAGCCCTCTCCGGGCCCGTCCGGGCCGACGCCCTGGACACCCAGGCCATCGAGCAGCTAACCGGGTTTTCAGGCAAGCTGGACGCCGCGGAAGGCGTGTTCAAGGTCTCGTACCCGCGCAAAGACCTGCACGTGGTGGCGGACGGCGTTACCATCACCCCGCCATTCGGCACCACCTGTTGGGCGGCCTTCCAACGCAAAGGCGCCATGACCATGGTGATGGGCGACCTGGTGCTGACCGAGGCCCAGGTCAACCCGGTGATGAGCGTGGCGCTGGACAACGGCCTGGCCGTGACAGCACTCCATAACCACTTCTTCGGGGACGCCCCCAAGGTGATGTTCATGCACATCGGCGCCATGGGCGACGGCGTCAAGCTGGCGGCGGCGGTCGGCAAGGTCTTCGTAGAGATCAAGCGGCCGCGGCCGGCCCTGGCGGTCCGGCGCACGCCGTTGGACCCCTCGGCCAGCAAGATCGACCCAGCGCCAATCGAGGGGATGCTGGGCGTGAAGGGCGAGCTTTCCCAGGGCGTCTTCAAGGTCACGATCGGCCGCCCGGCCAGCATGGGCGGCATGGCCATCGGCAAGGCCATGGGCGTCAACACATGGGCCGCCTTCGTGGGGACCAACGCCAGTGCCGTCGTGGACGGTGACTTCGCGATGACCGAAGACGAACTGCAGAACGTGCTGCGCGCCCTGCGCCGGGCAAACATCGACGTGGTGGCGATCCACAACCACATGGCCTTGGAGCAGCCTCGCATCGTGTTCCTGCACTTCTGGGGCCGGGGCTCCGTGCATGACCTGGCGGCCGGGCTGAAGGCGGCCCTCGACCAGACCAACACGCCGGGGCGCGGGGGCAGATAGGTCGCCTGATGTTACGCCTCATGCTGGTGTCGGCCGCGCTAATGGTGGCGGCTTGTAACTACGTCCAGAGCGCGGAGTCTTATTTGTCCGCGCCATTCAAGGGCTCCCCGTTTACCACCGTTACGGACATCCCGTTGGCAGGCGGGGCCGACCGGCTGGACTACGAGAGCCTGGACGCCGACCGGCACCTCCTCTTCGTGGCCCACCTCGGCTCCTCGATGGTGCACGTGATCGACACTGGCAGCAACACCGTCAAGGCAACCATCGGCGACATCGCCAGCGCCCACGGCGTGCTGGCGGTGCCGGCCTTGAAGCGCGCCTACGCGACGGCCACCAGCAGCCACGAGCTGGTGGTGATCGACGAGGACAGCCTGAAGGTGATCGCCCGCGTGCCGGCAGGCAACGCGCCGGATGGGCTGGCCTACGCGCCGAACGCGCATGCAATCTTCATCTCCGACGAAGGCGGCTCCAAGGAGACCGTGGTCGACGTCTCCACCAACCAGACGCTTGGCCAGATTGAACTGGGAGGCGAGGCTGGGAACACGCAGTACGACGCCGTTAGCGACCGAATCTATGTAAACGTTGAGCCCAAGGACGAGATCGCGGAGATCGATCCTGCCACGCGGGCCGTGGTCGCGCGCCACCCCGTGCCTGGCGCTGGTGGCGCGCACGGCTTGCTGCTGGACTCCGCAAACAGGCAGGCGTACGTGGCCGGGGAGGCCGGCGGCAAGCTCTCGCTCGTAGACATGAACACGTGGCAGGTGCTGGACACCCAGCCGGTCGGAGCGTATCCCGACGTGCTGAGCCTGGATGTTGGCCGGGGGCTGGTCTACGTTGCCGCAGAGAGCGGCACGGTCTCGGTCTTCAAGGCGGGCCAGCTGAAGCTGCAAAAAATTGCCGAGGGTTACGCGGCTTCCAAGGCCCATGTTGTTCTGGCGGACCCAGAAAGCCATCTGCTCTACCTGCCCCTGGAGAACGTAGATGGCAAGCCCGTCTTGCGCATTTGCAGCTTCGACGCGAAGCCCTGACGCTGGTATGATCCTGGGATGAGCGGCCAGCTTAAGAAGGGTCCTAGTGTGGGGACGGCCTACGCCCTTGGGGCGGCCGTGCTCTTCGGCATCGCTGCCCCCTTCGCCAAGCGGTACCTGACCGACATCCCGGCCATCGAAGCGTCGGGCTTGTTGTACACCAGCGCCGGGTTGGTGCTGGCCCTGGCAATGGCGATCCGGGGTGGACGCGCGGGCACCTCGGAGGCGCGGCTTCGGCGTGCCGACGTGCCGTATCTGGCCGGGGCCGCCTTCTTCGGTGGGCTTCTGGGTCCTGCGCTGCTGCTCATGGGCCTCGCGCACGCGACCGGTACCGTGGCCTCGCTGCTGCTAAATCTGGAAGCGGTGTTCACCGTGCTAATTGCCCTGGCGCTGGGCGAGTCGCTGGACCGGCGCGCGGGGCTGGGGATCTTGGCGATCTTGGCGGGCAGCATGCTCCTGGCCGTCGAGCCGGGAGCGTTAGGCGCTGGCTCGCTGCTGGGCGTGGCGGCGATCGGTGGCGCCTGCCTGAGCTGGGGCATCGACAACAACGTGACCCAAAAGCTCTCGGGCCGTGATCCGCTCGCAATCGTCGCCGTGAAAGGCCTGGTGGCAGGCCCCATCGCCCTTGGACTGGCCGCCTTGACCGGCGCGCCCTGGCCCAGCGGCCAGACCTTGCTGGCGGGGCTGGTGCTGGGCGCCAGCGGCTACGGGTTGAGCCTGGTCTGCTTCGTCTATGCCCTGCGGCATGCCGGCACGGCCCGCACGGGCAGCCTCTTCGCCACGGCCCCCTTTGTGGGCGCGGCGGCCTCGGTGGTCTTCCTACACGAGCCCTTCGGGGTGTTGACGGCGGTGACGGGTGCGTTGATGGCGGTGGGCGTCGTATTGATGCTGGGTGAGGACCATGGCCACGAGCATGCCCATGAGGCGCTGGAACATGACCACGTCCATGTCCACGACGAGCACCACCAGCACGCGCACGACGGCACGGAAGGCCCCGAGCCCCACTCGCACCTTCACAGGCACGGGCCGCTGACCCACTCCCATCCGCATTCGCCGGACCTGCACCACCGCCACCGCCACTGAGCCGCCGCGACATGAGGGGCGTGTGCCCAAGCAGCTATCGTCTGTATGTGCCACGGACTTGATGGGCTGCCCGCACTCCTGCGCGAGTTGATTCGCGGCTCACGGGCGACAACCTACGAACCAGAAGGTCGCAGGTTCAAGTCCTGCCGAGCGCGCTGATGTAGCCTTGTTACCCGCTTTTTCTATTCGAACGTTGGTGCGCTATCGCTCCATATCGGGCTGCTTCAGCAACTGTGCCAACACCTCTTGGTTGTAGTCGTTGGTCGACAGGATGTACATCTGCTGCGCCCGCGCCTCGCTACCATAGCGAGTCTTCTCGTGCGCCGCCCCCACCCCGAAGTAGGTCACACCGAACCCTTCGGCGTTCGAACGCTGGACTGCGTGGCGCAGCATCTGGCGGTAGAGACCCAATGGCTCGACGTAGCGGTAGTCCAGGCCACAGAGCATTGGCACGTACTGAGCGCCCGCCGCGCCACGGAAGCAGGCGCCGAAGCCCACCGGCAGGGGTTCGGAGTTCAGCCGGAACACCAAGATCTCCCAAGACGGATGGCGCAACAACTCGTCGAACAACCGGCGCGGCAGCGGGAACGTGTTGAACTCGAGGCCCTTCGACGCCACCGCCCGGTACAGCCTGTAGTAATGATCGAGCTCGGCGGCATCCGGGCGGCGGGAGGTGGCGTCTAGCACCTCCACGTCGTAAACGCCGTTGAAGGGATGCACCTTGAGGCGCTGGTGGCGGCGTGCGCTCTTCGAGAGACCCGCCAGGTAGGCGGGTTCGTCGGCCCAGCCGAGCGGGAGCACCAAGCTGTCGAGCATGCGCACCCGCGCGAACCCATGATCGGTGAGCGCGGCGTCCAACTCCTCGTCGGCCGCCAGGTCGCGCAAGACCAGCGTCGTGGCGCCGCAGCGCCGCTGAATCGCCGAGGCTTCGTCCAAAACGAGCGCCAGCGCGCCGCGCCAGTCGCGCGACCAGTCCAGGTAAAGGTGCTGGCCCTCGGAGAACATCGAGCCCATCATCAGCGCCCGGGACACCAGGTAGTCCGGCTCCACAGCCCGGCGCCGCTCGACCTCCCGTGAGACGCTGGCGGGCGCCACCATGTCGTCCTTCACCCACGTTTCGGTGAAGAAGGTGGCGAGGATTGGCCGGCCGGACGGCTCGCGCACGATGAAGTAATGGAAGCGCCAGTTGTTCTCGCGCTCCGGGTTGTCGCGGAAGGCGGCTTCGAGGAAGGCCAGCCCGGCGGCGTTGTAGGTACCGTTCGCGCCCAGCAGCCGGTCCCACTCGTCGGCATCGAGGGCGCTGCACGAAGAATGGTGATCCACGGAAAGCCCGCGGGTCTCCACCACAACGGTCGACGTGTCCGCCAGCGACGGTGCGGCGAGCACGCCGCAGGCCGGCTCCAGCTCGAACTCTTGGAACACCTCCTCCAGGCTGCTGCCCTCGCGGGCCAGCTCACGTGGCAAGTGGTGCGCCAGGGCCTCCACGGCCTGGCGCAAGTCTGCCTCCGTTTGATGTAGGTTTAGGGCGAACCTTAGGCCGCCACGCTTCATGGGCACGGCCGGGAACACGGAGAGCGTCGGGAAGATGCCGTCCGCCATCAGGCGCTCGGCCACCGCGTAGGCCACCTGGGGCTTGCCCATGCCGATGAACCGAACGGGGACGTTGGAGCGCGAAACCAGCGGAAGGCCATGCTCGCGGCAGAGTGAGTTCCAGGTCGCGATGGCGTGTTGGAGCCGCGCTTGCAAGTCCCCAATTTCGGGCGAAAGGTGTAGTCGCGCCGAGGCCACCGCGGCGCCGAGGTTAGGCGGCTGCAGCGGGCCCGAGAAGGTGAACGAGCTACCCACCGTGCGCACGCGCCGGCGCAGCTCCGGATCGGGGATGATCAGTGCGCCGCCTCCCGCCGCGAAGGCCTTGTTCAACGAGGTCGCGGTCACCAGACGTTCGTGGAAGGGCAAGCACCCGAGCACGTGGCCGCGGCCGTTGCGGCCGGTCCACGACATGCCGTGGGCGTCATCAACGTACAGGTGCAGGCAGGGATAGGCATCGAGTAAGGCGGCCAACTCTTCCATCGGCGCAAGGTCGCCGAACATGCTGTAAACGCCATCGGCCAAGTACCAGATGCGCCGATGCCTTGGTAGCAGGGCCTTGATGCGCGCTTCGAGGAGGTCCATCCGGTTATGGCGCACCACCTCTACAGTGGTGCCCTGCACCAACAAGTGGTTGGTCGCAACGGTCACGCTCGTATGGACCTGTTGGTCCAGAATCACGGCGTCGCCCGCATCCACCAGCAGGGGGAGCGCCGCCACATGGGCGAGCGAGGTGGTCGGCGCCACCAGCGTGGGGACTCCGAAGACCTCGCCCAACAAGGACTCCAACTCGCCATACAACGGCGACGAGGTGGCAATGCGCGACGCGGAGAACTGGGTGCCATAGCGGCGGATCGCATCGACCGCGCCTGCCATCAGGGCGGGGTGCAGCTCCAGCCCCAGGTAACTGCACGATCCGAAGTGGAGGACATCGCGACCGTCGAGCCGCACGGTGCGGCCATTGAACGTTTCGTCCTCCGCGGTGCGGTACATCAGGCCGCGCCGGGCCGCGGGGGTATACATCTGATCCATGGTGTCGACGATGTCTCGTATTTGCCGCATAATGGCGTGATCCTTTCAATAAGCAAGCGTACGGCTCGATCATCGGGGGCAACCACCGCGATTGCACCGCGTTAAAGCTTAATTTTCTAAAAAATTTACCTATGTTTTCCCCAACATCTGGTAGTTTGTAATATACAGGCCCGGCCAGGGGAACCGATCGATGACGCTCGAGCAGCTCTGCAATTTGTTCAACGTGGTGGCGGTGGTCATCCCCACGGTGTTTTCCGGCGGCTTGACGCTCACCCACCGCGCAGCCTACTTCCGATCCTGGACGCTAAGCCTGGCCTTGTGTGCCCTCACGCTGATCCTCGAGACCTATACGCAGGGTATCGGTCACGCCATCGCGCCCACGGCCGTGGAAGTGGCGTTGTACCTGGCGAGCGCCTGCTATTCCTTCAAGATGGCCGCGCAAGTCGCGGGGCGTGACGGCCGCACCACGCTTTACGTCGGGGTGGCCGCGGGGACCTTCGCCCTGTACCTGGGACTGTCCCTGGCCGGCAAGCCGTTCGAGCTGGCCTTCATGCCCGCGATCCTCTACCTACTGGCCAGCCAATTGGTGCTGGGCACGCGGATGATCCGGGGCGGCGGACCTTTGGCGATGGCCCGCGCCGCGCTGGGCTGGTTGCTGATCGTCACGGCGCTGTGGGTGCTCACCTACCCGGCAGCCGTGGCGCTCCACCTTGTGGCCGCCGGCTTCATCGTTTCGGGGATCCTGCACCTCGTGCTGGGGATGGGCATGCTCCTGCTGCTGTTGGCCGAGATCGCAGCGGGGCTGGAACGCAAGAACGAGGAGCTACGCGCGGTGGAGCGCCTGCAGGCCGAGTTCATCGGGACCATGAACCACGAGTTCCGCACGCCGCTGAACGCGATCAAGACGGCGGCCTGGCTGCTAGGTAACTCGGGGGAGGTGGACCGGCTTTCCGCGCGGCAACGCGAAACGGTAGAGATTGTGTCGTTGAATGCGGAACGCGTGATCGGGTTGGTAAACGACGTGCTGGACTTCTCGAAGATCGAGTCGGGGACGATGTCCTACGAGTTCGAAGTGACCGACCTGAACCAGCTCCTCGAGCGTGTCGCCCGGTCGCTTAACCAGCTCTTCGAGTCGAAGGAGATCGACCTGGTGCTGGAGCTTCCCCCAGAGGCCGTGGTGGCGGACGTCGACGCACAGCGCATCGAGCAGGTGATCAACAACCTGCTCTCCAACGCGCTGAAGTTCACGCACCG
>JAQBPE010000417.1 GCA_028287685.1 Cyanobacteria bacterium RYN_339
GCTGCCGCCGCTCACGGCCGCGCAGCCCGCGGCCGGCGGCGGCGGGGGCACCCCGGCGGTGACGGAGCCGCCGGCCCGCGTCAAGGCGGACACGGCGCACTTGACCATCAAGGACCTGGCGGTGGCAGGCGACCCCAGCCGCATCATCTACCCCTCGGCCACGCTGGAGGCGGGCAAGCTGTACCCGGCGGTCGTCTTCGCGCATGGCCACGGCATGGACCAGACCCAGCTGACGGAGCGCACGGACCTGGCCGAGGCCGCCGCCGCGGAAGGCTGGCTGGCCGCCGCCGGGGCCTTCGGTGGCCGCGCCGCCTGGGCCAACGACATCGCCCAGAAGAGCGTGGCGGCGCTGGTGGCGGAGCTGGTGGCCCACCACCAGGCAGACCCCAGGCGCATCTACCTGGTGGGCTTCTCGATGGGCGGCGGCACCGCCTTGCTGGCGGCGGAGAACGCGGCCGCGCTGGCCTTCAAGCCGGCGGCCGTGGTCAGCACCCAGGGCTTCACCGACCTCAAGGCGATGACCCAACTGGAGGCTGGCGGCGGCAGCTATGCCGCCAGCATCAACTTCGCCTACGGCGGCCGGTTGGACGAAATCAGCGCCCAGGCGCACTCGCCCGTGGACCAGGCGCAGAAGCTGGCGGGCATCCCGGTCTACCTGGAACACGGTGAAGCCGACACGGCCGTGCCGGCCACCCACAGCACCCACATGGCCGCGCGCCTGACGGAGCTGGGCACACCTGCGGAGCTGCACACCTACCCCGGGATGGGGCACAGCGAAGAGACGATCCACGTGAGCGCCATTATGGGCTTCCTGCGGGGCAAGGCCGCGCCGTAGCCCGCGATTGCAAACCGCGGGGGGCGGGTAGGAGGCAAGGGAAGGAGCGATCCCTCCCATGCGCCGACCCGCCCTCGTCATGCTCGCCGCGTTGGCCCTGGCCGCCTGCCAGACCAAGCTCCCTGCCGCGACCGCCAGCAAGGCGCCCGTGGTGCGGTCGGGCACGCCTTCCGCCAAGCCGGAGCCGCCCCAGCTGCTGCAAGCGGCGGCAGACTCGCTGGACGTTACGGGCGTCGTCACGCTGGACGCGGGCTACGCCACGGCGCACGGCGCCAAGTTGCTGGGCACGGCCCTCGGCGTCGACGGCGCGATCATCTCCAACGACGGCGCTTCCGTCGCCAACGCCGGCGGGCAAATCGTCGCGCAGGGGGGCGGCAACGTGGTCGTGCCAGCCGGCGTGGTGGACCTCAACGGCGGCAGCTTGATCACCAACGACGGCGGCTCGATCATCTCGAACGACGGCGGTGGCCTCATTACCAATGATGGCGGATCCATCGTGGCCCAGGGAGGCGGGAACCTCGTCGGCGCGGGCCTCCATGTGCTGGCCACGAGGACTTCCCAGCCCTTGCCTGCCGCCGGCATGTGGGTCAGCGTGGTGGACATGCGCACCGGCCTGCCGGTAGCCCTGGGCCAGGACCCAGCCGGCAAGCCCGTCTTCGCGGTGTATTCCGATGCCGCCGGCAAGTTCAACGTGCATGTGCCCAAGGCCGTGGCGGCCAACGTGCGGGTGATCGCCCGCGCCCCAGGCGCGCGCGACCCCCGCCTGGCCCTCGACGTGATCGCCACCGCCCGCACCGGCGCCAGCCAGGCGGTGGACGAGCCCAACGCCGTTGCCACCTCGTATATCCGCTACGTCCTCGCGCTGAAGCTGCTCGAACTGATCAAGCTCCCGCCGGACAAGGCCGCTACTTACTTCGCGCGCCGCGGTACCGACGATGGGGCCGCGCAGTACGCGCAGATCTTCGTCGCGCCGCTGCAGAAGATCAAGGACGCCTACACGGACGTGGCGGCCGTCACGCTGCCGCCCCAACGCCAGCTCGAGCTGGCGCTGTTGGCCACCGACCGGCTGATGGCCGACATGGACCTGACGGCCGTGAAGATCGACTACAGCGTCTACAAGCCGCAGGAGGAGGCCGCGGCGGCCTTCACCGGGCAGCCGGCCGTGGCCGGGTTCGCGGACGCCTTGCGGCAAATCGGGGAACACACGCGCACGGTGATGGCCGCCCAGGCAAACGCGGAGACCTACTTCGCGGCCAAGCCCTATATGCTGGCGGCGAACATCGGCAGGCCTTGCAACCCTTACCGGGTGCAGAAGCCCGCGGACATGGGCAGCTTCGTCGTGCAGGCGTACCTGACGGCCTCCGACGACAAGGTCCTCGACGAGATGGACCACGTCTTCTACGACCTGGGGGTCCCGCCGGAGCAGCGCGACCGCATCCGTGCCGCGGGCCTCTCGGTGTTCTCGGCGCTGGTGCAGCGCCTGGCCTTCGACGACGCCGACGCGGGCGCTTCGTTGGTGGACCAGGTGGCGGCCCACATCCGCAAGTCCGCCCCCCAGTTGGCGCAAGCCCCGAAACCCGCCGAAGCCGCGCCCTGCACCAAGGCGCCTTCCACCGGTCCGGCCCCGCCGCCACCGGGGCAAATCACCACCGTGGCAGGCCCGACCGACGGCAGCAGCGTGTCGGGCGAGGTGAACGGCCCGGGCGCGATGGCGCGGTTCTCGCACCCGCTGGGCATCGTGGCGGATCCCACCGCCAACCCGCCCGTGTTGTACGTGACGGAGCTCGAGAACGACGCCGTGCGCCGCATCCGCCTGGATGCCAAGGGCGAGGCCACGGTGGAGACCGTGGCGGGCGGGCTTTCCGACTTGAAGTCCGAGCCGCTCGTGGACGGCGTCTTGGGCAAGGCCACCTTCAAGCGCCCGCGCGGCCTGGCCTTCGGACCCGATGGCAGCCTGTACGTGGGCGACGGCGGACACCACGCGATCCGTCGCATCAGCTTTGCCGCGGACGGCGCGGCCACGGTGTCCACCCTGGTGGGCGAGGCCGCCGGGCTCAAGATGCCGGGGCCCCTGGCCATGGACCCGTCCGGCAAGCGCCTGCTGGTGGGCGACAACCTCGGCAACGCGGTGTGGTCGGTCGACCTGGCCGACGCGGCGCACCCGCTGACCCGCCTCATGGGCACCGGCACGGGAAAGGGCGACCTGGATGCGCTGCATGCCAACGAGTCCCGGATCGATGGCCCCGAGGGCCTGGCCTTTGCGCCGGACGGCAGCTTGTACGTGACGGAAGGCCCGTTCATCCGCCATATCGCGGCCCCGGTGACGCCGGAGGCGCCCACGAGCTTCGTCGCCGGCAACGGCAGCCGCGGGACGCTGTTCGACGGCTTCTGGGCCAACGCCTACTTTGGCGACGCCGCGGGCATCACCGCCATGCCCGACGGCCGCCTGGTGGTGGCGGACGTGCGGACCCACCGCCTGCGCCTCGTCACGCCCGAAGGCTGGGTCACCACCCTCGCCGGCGGTGGCCCGAACGACGGCGAGGGCGGCCACGCGGACGGCAAGGCGGACCAGGCCATCCTCAAGCAGCCCTACGAGGTCGTGCGCGCGCCCGACGGCAACTACTACTTCACGGAGCTGGCGGGCAACTGCGTGCGGAGACTCGTTCCTTGACCCACCGGAAGGCGCTCTTCGCCTTGCTGCTGGCCGTGGGGGCCTGCCAGTCCAAGTTGCCGGACGCCACGCATGCCACGGCGGCCAGCGCCAAGCCGGCCAGCGTGCGGCCTTCCGAGGCGGCCCCGGCCAAGCCGGTGGCGCCCCAACTGCTACAAACCGCGGGAGACACCGTAGCGCTGACCGGCGACGTGCTGCTGGATGCGGCCTACGCCAGGGCCCACGGCGCCAAGGCCCTGACGGGTGCGCTGGGACTGGACGGCGCGCAGATCATCGGCAACGACGGCGCCTCGCTGGCGAACGCCGGGGGCCAGATCGTGGCCCAAGGGGGCGGCAACGTGATCGTACCGGCCACGCTGATCACCAACGACGGCGGCTCGTTGATCACCAACGACGGCGGCAGCTTGATCACCAACGACGGCGGATCCATCGTGGCCCAAGGGGGCGGCAACTACGCGCTGATGCAGGCAGATGGCGGCACGTTGCCGGCCGCGGGCATGTGGGTCAGCGTGATTGACCTCCGAACGGGCGTGGCGCTGCCCCTGGGCAACGATGCTGCCGGCAACCCCGTGCGGGCGATTTACTCCGATGCCAAGGGCCACTTCACGGTCCACCTGCCCGCCGCCGTGGCCAAGAACGTGCGGGTGGTCGCCCGCGCCCCGGGCCAACCGGATCCACGCTTGCACCTGCAGGTGGTCACGCCGGTGCAGGGTGGCAGCGCGCTCAAGGTCGACGGCACCAACGCGATCGCCACCGCCTACCTGCGCGACGTCTTAGCCATCAAGCTGCTACAACTGGTCAACGCCGAGCCCTCGGTGGTCAGCGGGTACTTCCTCAAGGTCCAGGCCTCCAGCCAGGGCGCCCGGGCAACCACGTTGAAGAACCTGATCGAGGCGCCCTTGAACGAGGTCAAGGATGCCTTCCGGAAGGTGCACGCGGAACAGCTGCCGCCTCAACGCCAGCTGGAGCTCTCGATCCTGGCCTCCGACCGCCTGTTGGCGGACATCGACCTGGCAGCGCTCGAGGTGGACTACCAGACGTATGCGCCCAAGAAGGACACCGTCAGTGGGCTCGGCGGGCTGGGCGCCGTCGACACCTTCCGCATCGCCTTGGACGTCATCGCCGCCCAGGCGGGCGAAGACGCCAGCAAGAGCGGCAGCCCCAGCTTCGCGGCCTTCATCGGCGCCAAGCCGTACGTGCGGGCGGCCAACATGCTGCGGCCGGCCTGCGCGCCCTTCACGTTCCAACAGCCGTCCGACTTCGCGGCCTTCATCGTGAAGACCTACCTGAGCGGCACCGACGACCGGACGCTGGATGTGCTGGACCATGTCTTCTACGACCTGGGCGTGGCGATCGAGCAGCGGGACCGCATCCGCGGCGCCGGCGTTGGGATCTTCTTGGCGCTGGCCTTCCAGATGGCCAACGACCAGGTGGCTACCCAGATGGCCCAACAGATCGCGCTGGCCGGGGCCCAAATGAACAAGGCGCCTGCGCCGGCGCCTGGCGCGCAAGCCTCGTGCCTGCCGGCCGGGCCGCCAGGCCCCACGCCGGACCCGATCGGCACGGTTACCACCTTGGCAGGTGCCACAGCCGGGGGCAACGTCGACGGCGCCGGCGCCGTTGCCCGCTTCTCCACGCCGATGGGCATCGTGGCAGACCCTGCCGCCAACCCGCCGATCCTCTACGTGGCAGACCAAAAGAACAACGCGGTGCGACGGTTGCGCCTGGACGCAACGGGCGCTGCCACGGTAGACACCCTGGCCCTGGGCGCCGACGCCGTGTCCGAGCCCCTCGGCCTCGCGCTCGGCCCGGACGGGACCCTGTACGTGTCCGAGCCGACGCGCCACGCCATCCGGCGCATCACCTTGGCGGCCGACGGCTCGGCCAAGAGCACGACCTTGCTGGGCCCGGACGACCGGCTGGTGGCGCCCGGCCCCCTGGTGGTAGACCCGGCGGGCGAGCGCCTGTTGGTGGGCGACGAGCGCGCCCACGGCATCTGGCAGATCAACCTGAAGGGCGGCACGCCACAGCTAACGCCGCTCACCGTGGTAGGCGTGAAGGGAGACCTGGACGCCCCGGCCGCCAAGGACGCCCAGGTGGGGCAGCCCGGGGGCCTGGTGTTCGCGCCGGATGGCACGCTCTTCATCGCGCAGGGCACCGGCTACGTCCGGCGGATCGCGGCGCCGGCAACCCCCCAGAGCGCCACCTCGTTCGTGGCGGGCTTCGGCGATCGCAGCGGCGAATTCGACGGGTATTGGAGCAACGCGGTCTTCCACATCCCGCACGGGCTCGTGGTCGATCCCGGCGGCCGCCTGATCATCGCAGACACCCAGAACCACCGCATCCGCGCCCTCACGCAGGACGGCTGGGCAACGACGCTGGCAGGCGCCGGGCCGACCGGCATCTCGGGCACCTACGCGGACGGCAAGGCGAACGTCGCCCACTTCAGCCGGCCCCGCGACGTGGCCTTGGCGCCGGACCACAAGTATTACGTCACCGATGAAGGCAACAACTGCATCCGGCGCTTCGCGCCTTGATGTTCCCAGGAGGTAGCCCGATGCGCCGGATCCCCGTCCTAGTCCTGGCCGCCCTCCTTGCGCTGCCGGCCTGCCAGGTCAAGGCGCCGGACGCGGCGCGCGCCAGCACCAAGCCGACCGCCGCCAAGGGTTCGGCGCCCGCCCCGACCCCTCCCCAGCTGCTCAAGCCAGGCAGCGGCAGCGTGAACCTACAGGGCCAGGTGTCCATGGACGCCGGGTACGCGCGCGCCCATGCGAACGCACGCGCACTGGGCGCCGGGGCGATCGCCCTGGATGGCGGGCACGCGCAGGGCACCGGCATCGCCAACACGGCCGGCCAGATCGTGGCCCAAGGGGGCGGTAATGTGATCGTGCCGCCCGGCATCATCTCCAACGACGGCGGCAGCTTGATCGGCAACGATGGCGGCGGCCTCATCGGCAACGACGGCGGCGGCCTCATCGGTAATGATGGTGCAAGCTTCCACCTGGCCCAGGCCGAATCCGGCAGCCTTGGGGAATCCCTCCCCGCCGCCGGCATGTGGCTGAGCGTGGTGGACGGCCGCACCGGTCAGCCGCTGCCGCTGGGCGTGGACGACCAGGGCCAGCCCGTGACCACGATCTACACGGACGCCGAGGGCCGCTTCGCCGTGCACCTGCCGGCCGAGCTGGCGGCGAACGTGCGTGTGGTGGCCCGCGCCCCCGGGAGCAGCGACCCACGCCTGGCGCTCCACGTCTTCGAGACCCCCAAGGCGGCCAGCGCGCGCGCCGTGGATGAGTCAACGGCCGCGGCCACGGGCTACCTCCGCTACCTGATGGCGGACCTGATGGTCAAGCTCGGCACCAGCTCGCTGGACCGGGTGGCGGGCATCCTGGCCGAGACCATCCAGCGGGGCGACAAAAATGAGAACAACCCGGCCGTCAAGGTGTTCCTGGCCGCCGCCACCCCGCCGCTGCGCACGATCCGCGACGCCATGGTCCAGGCCAACTTGCAGGCGTTGCCCGCCGTCCGCCAGTACGACATCTGCCTGCGCGCGGCGGATTTGTTGTTGGCCGACATGGACCTGGCCGGCACCAAGCTGGACTTCACCTTCTACACCCCGATCGACGAGGCCGTGAAGGCCAAGGCCGGCCGGCCCGCCTTCGATGCGTTCGCGGAGTCCCTGGAGACGCTGCGCCAGGCAGCTGGCAAACAAGCCGGGGCCGCTCGTGACAACCAGGCCGCCTTTACCGCGTTCTTCGCCGCCAAGCCCTACCTCCTGGCCGCCAACGTCGCCCACCCCGGCACCTGCCGCAGCGTCGCCAAGCCTTCGGATATCTGCGACTTCGCGATCAAGGAGTACTTCGCCACCGCGGATCTCTCTTACATCGCCCCGGTGGACCATGTCTTCTACGACCTCGGCCTGCCGACCGCCGACCGCGACCTCATGCGTTGCGCCGGCCTGAAC
>JAQBPE010000418.1 GCA_028287685.1 Cyanobacteria bacterium RYN_339
CGCGAGCACATGGTCGAAGGCGGCGGCGGGCACGCGCGGCACCCCGTGCGCGGGCCAGGTCGCCACGACGGGCAAATCCAGCCCTTGCGCCGCCGCGGTGACCTCCTGGGCCACCGACCAGTCATGCAGGTGCACCAGCCCCACCTGGCGCTCGATCATCAGGGCCGTCCAGGGGTCCGCCTCGCGCCGCAGCTTGGCCGCCAGCCAGGCCAGGCCGGGCCGCATGGGCGCCACGCGCTCCAGCGGGTAGGCGTCCCACAGCTCGCCCGAGCCGGTGCCGGTGGCCGCCACCAGGGGCAGGAACCCGCGCCCGGCGTCGATCCAGGCTTCGAGACCGAAGCCCGCCAGCGTGGCGTCCGCCGGGATCACGTGCAGGACTTTGGGCAAGCGCACCTCCGTATTATGTAATGTACCGGGCAAGCGGGTGGGGGTCAAACGGGGAAGCATGGTAGATTGGTGCGCATGCGGGCCTTGATCCAACGGGTGAGCCACGCCAGCGTCACAAGCGAGGGCGAGAAGCTGGGCGAAATCGGCCGGGGGTACGTCGTGCTCCTGGGCGTCGGCCAGCGTGACACGGCCGCCGAGGCCGACTGGCTGGCCAAGAAGACCGGCGAGCTGCGGCTGTTCGCGGACGAGGCCGGCAAGATGAACCTGTCGCTCGCGGAGATCGCCGGCCAGGTGCTGGTGGTCTCGCAGTTCACGCTTTACGCGGACACGCGCAAGGGCCGCCGGCCGGCTTTCACGGACGCCGCGCCGCCGGCGATCGCCATCCCGCTTTACGAACACTACACCGCCGCCTTGCGGGCCGCCGGCTTCACGGTCGCCACCGGCCGCTTCGGCGCCGACATGCAGGTCGAGATCCACAACGACGGTCCGGTCACCCTCTGGCTGGAGCGCAACCCGGGGGACGCATGAACCAGGCCACCACCAGCTTCCAACTCGCTGCCGCGGAGGCCTTCGTGTTCGCGCATGGCTCGCCCCGCCAGCGCGCCTACTGGAAGGCCGCCTTCGGTTGGGGCCCGGTCGAGGTGTGGCTGTTCGAGGTGGAGCACCACCAGGGGCCGCGCGGCGGCTGGGGCGCGGGCATGGATCCGCGCGACGGCGGGCGGCCGGACACCGTGCCGGGCACCGCCACGGCCCTGCGCTGGCTGGCCTGGCTGAACCTGGGCGAGGACATCTTCGAGGTCATGCCGCGCACGCTGGCCTTCCTGGCGGCTTACCAGGCGGCAGACGGCAGCTGGGGCGACGAGCCGAACGACCACGAACGCGCGGCGACCACGGCCACGATCGGCGCCTACCTGGCGTTCCTGGGCGAGCTGCCGATCGAGACGGAGCGGGCCGCGCGCTTCGTGCTGGCCCACCCCGAGGCACCGCTGCCCCTGCCCGTGCGCGCCCTGACGCTCTCGCTGCTGCGTGGCCGCGCGCCGGAGGTGGTGGCGCGGCGCGAGCTCGAGCTGCACGCCGCCGTGGAAGCCAACGGGCTCACGACCGTGGAGCTGGCCTGGATCCACGAAGGCGCCGTGCAGGCCGGGCTTACGCCCGCCGACCCGCTGCGCGCGGCGATCGCCCCGCGCCTGTTGCAGCGCCAACAGCCCGACGGCCACTTCCCGGCGGACGACCCGCGCTGGGACGCGGTAGACACCACCTTCTTCGCGGCCCGCGCGCTGGTCACGCGGTGAAGCTCCGCATCCCCGGGATCGAAGACCTGGACGAGATCCTGGCCCTGATCAACGACCCCGAGTCGCCCCACCGCCAGGAAGCCTGCCGGCACCGCGAGGCCCCGGAAAACCCCAAGGAGCTTTACGCGCGCCTGGACGAGGACTTCAACGTCGTGGTCGAGCTGGCAGGCGAGATCGCGGGCTTCGCGTCGTGGCAGGTCTGGGACACGCATGCGCACCTGAACGTGCTGAGCGTCTCCGGCCGGCACCAGCGTCAGGGGGTGGGCCGAGCGCTGTTCAACGCCTTCCGCGACCGGGCCCGCGAGCACGGCGTGTTCAGCTACACCCTGCGCGCCTTCGCGGATTCGACCTGGGCCACACGGTTCTATGCCTCGCTGGGCCTGCAGCCGCTGACGCCGGAACAGTTACAGGCACCCCATCACCCGGGGCTCCAGCTGTACGTGGCCCTGGCCATCTCCCAGCGCCAGTGGCCGGCGCCGGAAAAAGTGATGTTCTTCGAGACGCTCTAACGGAAGCGCTTAGGCCCGCTCGTCCCGGACGAACACGTCGCGGTCCATCATCGGCTGGAGCAGCAGGCGCACCAACGGCGAGCTGACGGTCGCGGGGTTCGGGACCAAAGCCCGGCCTTCGGTGGGACGCGCCGTGTTCAGCCGGCGGCGGCTCGCCAGGGCGGTGCGCTTCTTGCGGGCGGTACGGGGGGCCATGGGACTTGCTCCTCGTGATCGTTACAGCGGGCTTAACCGGAACTCACAGGTATCATAGCCTATTCTTAGCCTGAACTTTCGTAAGCTATGTAAATTCGTTCAGAAGGCGTTACTTCGAGCCCGTCAGCCCGGCATGCTCCCGCATCAGCCGGATCAATTCATCCGGGTTGTCGGAGTTGGCCAGCGAGTCGTCCGCGCTGATCAGGCCCGCGCAGTAGTGCTTGAAGAGCGCCTGGTTCTGGCTCTGCATGCCGTCGTACAGGCTGGTCTTGAGCACCTGGTAGAGCGCGTCGGAGTTGCCCTTCTGGATGTGGTTCTTGGTGTTCTCGCCGCGCGCGTTGGGCGTCACCAGCAAGATCTCCAGCGAGGCCACGCGGCCGGGCTTGTCCGCGCGCGGGATCAGGCGCTGCGCCACGCTGGCCTTCAGCGAGCTGGCCAGCTGGATCCGCACCGCGTCTTGTTCGTGCGGCGGGAAGGTGTTGATCAGGCGGTTGATGGTCTGGACCGCGTCATTGGTATGCAGCGTGCTCATGACGAGGTGGCCGGTCTCGGCGGCCTTCAGGCCGGAGGTGATCGTCTCCGCGTCGCGCATCTCGCCGATCAGGATGATGTCCGGCTTCTGGCGGAGCGCGCCGCGCATCGCCATCGTGAACGACATCGAGTCGACCTCCATCTCACGTTGGGTGAAGATGGCCTGCTTGGGCTCGTAGACGAACTCGACGGGGTTCTCCAGCGTGAGCACGTGGATCTTGCGGTTCACGTTGGCGAACTCCAGCAGGGCCGCCAAGGTGGTGGTCTTGCCGGAACCGGTCTGGCCGGTGATCAAAATCAGGCCCTGGCGCTCGAAGACGGTCTTCTTGAGCACGGGCGGCAGCCCCAGCACCTCCGCGGGCAGGATCGTGTCCGCGATGACGCGGAGCACCATGCCGGGCGCGCCGGCCGAGTGGTAGACGTTGCAGCGGAAGCGGCCCACGCCCTTGACCGGGAAGGCCAGGTCCATCTCGCGGACCTTCCAGAAGACGTCGCGCTGGGCCTCGCTCATGAGCGTGTTGACGTAGTGCGTGGTCATCTCCGGCGTCAGCACCGGGAAGTCCGTGAACGGCGTGACGTTGCCGCGCAACACGCCGCAAGGCGGGTGCCCGCTCTTGATGTGGATGTCGGCGCAGCCGTACTCCACGAGGTGGGCCAGGATGTTGAACAGCGGCTCGATGCCCCTGCCCGCCTCGAACTCCGTGGGCTCCAGCTTCTCGAAGATCAGCTTGGCCTTTTTGGGCAGCGGGTTGGCGTCCGCGAAGACTTTCAGCTCGGTCGCGGCAGCCTGCGGCACGTCGAGGCCCACCAGGGTCTTCTGGAGGGCTTCGGCATCTAGCTGGATGTCCGCGTCGCCGAACGGGCTGTTGCCCATGTTCCGCATCGGCTCCTTGGCACGGCCGAAGCCGTGGAAGGCGATGTTGTGGGCGATGCGCATCGACAGCATGATGTTGGCGCGGCTGATCGGGTTGACCACCTCGAAGTAGACGCCCACGATGGTCTCGCGGCAGCCGTCCACCTTGCAGGGCACCTGTTCTTCCGGGAAGTGGATCACCCGGTAGGCGCTCTTGCTCTCCTTGCAGCGGTTCACGATGCGGTCGAGCGCGTCGCGGCGCAGCTGGCGGAACTCACCGTCGGTGGTGTTGCGGCTCAGCCGCGGCGTCAGCTCGTCCTTGATCATGTCCGCCAACACCGGCATGGTGCGGAAGTACGTCCCCAACTGGACGAGGTCCGCGCCGTCCACGAGGATCGGCTGGGGCGGCAACGGGGCGGTGGAAGAGCTCAAACGGAGATCCTTTCGCGGGGTGCCTCCGTTATATACCCTCGCGCGCCCCCAGCGCCGTCAACAGCCGGCCGGGCTCGGCCAGCAGCCAGGCGTAGTCCGGCCATTCCGGCGCGGCCAGCATCGCGCGGGCCGGGGCGGAGAGGGGCTTCGAACCCGGCACGGCCAGCTCGGCCTCGATCTCCGCCAGGCAGGCCGCCAGCTCGAGGTGGCGCTCCACGACCCGCTGGATCTGGCCCAGGCGGCCCCCGTCGCGCAACTGCTGCATCAGCGCCTCGGGCAACGGCGCCGGCTGCGAAGGCAAGGCCACATGGAAGCCCCACCGCAGGCCGTAGCCCGAGCGACGCCACTTGGTCGGCGCGATGCCGCGCAAGATTCGGACGGCATGCTCCGCATCGGGCCGCGCGGCGCGAGCCTGCGCCGCCAGCGCCACCCAGCGCT
>JAQBPE010000427.1 GCA_028287685.1 Cyanobacteria bacterium RYN_339
GGAGGCGCCGATCACGACGAGGTCGTAGCGGCCGGCCTGCGGGTCCGGCGCGGGCGGCGGCACCGGGCGGCGTGCGGCGGCCAGCTTGGCGCGCGGGTGGGTGATCACCTTGATGCGCGAGACCAGCTTCACCGTGGAGAGGAAGGTGCGCGCCCAACGCTCGTCCGTGCTGTCGCCGCGCGGCTTGTCCAACACGTCCACGGCGCCCGCGGCCAGGGCTTCGTAGGTCTTGTGCAGCTCGCCGCGGTTGAAGCTCGCGCTCACGATCAGGATCGGCGTGGGGCAGTAGCCCATGATCTCCTCGGTGGCTTCCAGGCCGGTCATGCCGGGCATCACCATGTCCAGTGTGATCACGTCCGGGCGCAGGCGCTGGCACAGCTCCACGGCCTCGCGGCCGTTGCGCGCCTCGCCCACGACCTCGATGTCCGGGTCGGACGACGCCACCTCCACCAGGTGCTTGCGCACCGTCAGGGAGTCTTCCGCGACGAGCAGGCGGATCTTGGCCATGGCTAGCCCCCCCCCGTCAGCAGGCGGCGCACGGTATCGAGGAAGCGGCCTTGCTCGAAATCGCCCTTCACGATGTAGGCGCTGGCGCCGGCCTCCTGGCCACGGCGGCGGTTCTCGGGGCTGGCCAGGCTGGTCACCAACACGGCCGGCACGCGCCCCATCACCGGGTCCTGGCGCGTCAGGGCGACGAACTCGTAGCCGTTCATGCCGGGCATCTCGACGTCCACGATGTAGAGGCCGTAGTCGCGCAGCCGCGCCTTCTCCATGCCCTGTTCGGCGTGCACGGCGAGGTCCACCTCGAAGCCGGCCGACTCCAGGATCGACTGCTCGAGCATGCGGGTGGTCAGGGAGTCGTCGATGACCAAGATTGGCTTGAGCTTCGCGGGCGCTTGCACCGGCGCCACGGCGATCGGGCGGCCGCGGCTGGCCGCCACCAGCCCGCGCGCATCGAGCACGGGGCGCGGCACGCCGCTGGCGTCGAAGGCGGCGCCTTGCACCAGGCCGACCGAGCCCAGCGCCGACGGCAGCGGCTTGACCACCACCTCGACGGCGCCCAGCAGGCCGTCCACGCCCAGCGCGATGGCGCCTTCCACGTCCTCCAGCACCACCGCGGCCGTGGGCCGGCCCGGCGGGACGTCGGGCAACAGGGCGGCCAACGGCACGTAAGGCACCTCGCGCCCGCCGTAGTCCAGCGTCGCCCCGGGGGGCTCTACCAGGCGGATCACGGACTTCACGCGGTCGAGCGGCAGGCTGTAGACATGGCGGCCGACTTGCAACTCGAGCACGGCGATCGCGCTCAACGATAGCGGCACCTCGATCGTGACGGCCGTCCCGCGGCCGGGCGTGCTCGTGATCGAGGCTTCGCCCTTCAGCCGGCGG
This sequence comes from Cyanobacteria bacterium RYN_339, assembly GCA_028287685.1. Lineage (GTDB taxonomy): Bacteria > Cyanobacteriota > Sericytochromatia > S15B-MN24 > JAQBPE01 > JAQBPE01. Next base: position 1,387 of record JAQBPE010000427.1, read on the forward strand.
GCCATGTCGCGCACCACGTCCATGCCCACGCCGCGGCCGGAGAGGTCCGTGACCTGGGTGCGCGTGCTCAGGCCGGCGGCGAAGACCAGCTCCAGCGACTGCTCGCGGTTGAGGGCGGTGGCGGCGTCGACCGTCAGGATGCCTCGCCGCACGGCGGCCGCGCGCAGGGCCTTGTCGTCGAGCCCGCGGCCGTCGTCCACGCAGCGGAAGGCCACGCGGGCGCCCCGGCGCACGACCTCCACCGTCACCTGCCCGGCGGCGGGCTTGCCGGCGGCCAGACGGTCTGCTTCCGGCTCGATGCCGTGGTCCACGGCGTTGCGCACGGCGTGCATCAGGGCGTCGCGCACGCCGTGCAGCACGTGGCCGTCCAGGCGGATCTCGCCGCCGTCGGAGAGGAAGTCGATCTTGCGCCGCGTGAGGGCGGCGGCGTCCCGGGCGGCGCGCTCCAGCGGGTGGAAGATGCGGCTCGCGGGCACCAGGCGCAGGCGCTGGGCCTGGTCGCGCGCGTCGGCCAGCTCCAGGCCGGCGCGGTCCAGGGCCGGGCGCAACGGGGCGGCTTGGGCGCCGAGGGCTTCGAGCTGGGCTTGCAGGCCCTTTACGCGCACGCCGGCTTCGGCGATCGATTCGAGCAGGGTGTCGAGCTCTTGGAGGGAGACGCGGACGGTTTCGATGGCTTCGTCGTCGCGGGGGCGGGGTGGGGGTGGGACGGGCAGCTCCACCGCGGGGAGGGAGGGGGCTGGGGGTCTTGCAGGGACAGGGACTCCCTCCCCCTTTACGGGGGAGGTCCCGGCAGGGGGAGGGGGCGCGTCCAGGTTCGCCATGCGCGCCTGGCACGCATCGATCAGCTGCCACAAGGCCGCCACCACCGGCGTCGGCAGCGGGGCCTCGGCGTCCCGGTAGTCCGCCAGCTGGTCCTCGATGGCGTGGGCGTTGTCCGCGATGTCGGGCAGGCCGACCACGCGGGACGCGCCCTTGAGCGTGTGCGCCAGCCGCAACATGCGCGCCACCAAGGCCGCGCCGCCGGCCTTTTCGGCCGCCAGGGCGTCGGCCGCGAGGCCCTCCAGGAGCTCACGGGCCTCGATCCGGAAGTACTTGTACCTATCCTTGCCGGTCATTTCCGCACTAGTCGCGACAGGTCGCGGGCCAGGTCCGCCAGATTCGCGCTGGTTTCAAGATTCTGCCGGGCGCTGGCCTCCGTTTCCTTGGCGGCCTGCGCGGCGTCCGAGATGGCGAAGGTGACTTGCTCGACGGCGGTGCTTTGCTGCTTGGTGCCCAGCTCGATCTCGCGCGAGGCCTCGGAGGTGGTGTCGACCAGGCCGCCGATGTGCTTGAACGACTGGGCCACTTCGCCCACCTGGCGGAAGCCGGTGTCCACGGCCTTGGAGCCGTCCTCGGTGGCCATCAGCGTGGTGTTGGCGGCGGCGCGCACCTGGTCGACCAACCCCGAGATCTCGCGCGCGGAGCCCGTCACGCGCTCCGCCAGCTTGCGTACCTCCTCGGCCACCGCGCCGAAGCGGCGCCCGGCCTCGCCGGCGCCCACCGCCTCGATCGTGGCGTTGATAGCCAGGATGTTGGTCTGCTCCGCCAGTTCTTTGATGATGTCGACCACGCCGCCGATTTGCTGGGACTTGCGGCCCAAATCGACCATGTGGGTCACGACCAGGTCCACCTGGCCGCGGATCGCGCCCATCGCTTCCTGGGCGCGCGCCACGCCGACCTCGCCCGCCCGCGCGCTGCTGGCGGTGTCATCCGCGATGCGGGCGACGCGCCGCGCGCCCTCCGCGATTTGCTGGGAGCTGGTGTGCAGCTCCTTCATGGTGCTGGTCATCTCGCTCATGGCCGTGGCCTGCTCGCCGCTGGCGGCGGCCTGCTGGTTGGCGGCCGCCTGCAGCTCCGCGGTGGAGGTGGCCAGGCCGCTGACGGCCCCGCCCACCCGGCGGGAGATCGCGCGGATCAGCCAGAAGCCGGCCAACAGCGACAGCAAGCAGGCTGAAAGCACCAGGAAGCCCAGCAACCACTGCGCCCGCTGGACCGTCTCCTGGGTGCTGCGCTGCCCGTTCTCCAGTTGCGCGCCCTCGTAGGCGGCGTAGTCGTGGATGGCGCGCGCCAGGGCCTGCGATATCGGCGCCACGCGCTTGTCGAACTCGCGGCCGGTGGTCTTGTCGTCGGCGCCGGCCAGGCGCTCCGTGGCCAGCGCTTCGTTGGCGAGCTTGGCGGCCTTGTAGGCCGTATCGATGCGGTCCAACATGCCGGTCTCGCGCTGGTCCGGCACGTCCGCGCGCATGCGGCGCAGCGTGGCCTCGAAGCCGGTCATGTGCTCGTCGATCTCGCGCTGGAAGCTGGCGTCTGCGTTCAACAGCAAGCCGCGCCGCGCGGACGCGATGCGGGCCGCCGCCGATTGCAGCTCCTCCGCGTCGAGGCGGTCCTCCCAGAAGCTGGCCTGGAGGTGCCGGTGGGCGCGGTCCGTCTCCTGCACGGCGTAGAAGCCCACGCCCGCCAGGAAGAGCGTCAGCACCAGGCACACGGCGAAGCCCGCCGTGATCATCCGGGCCAGGGTCATGCCTTTGGTCATTGGGGACGTTCCTCCGAGGGGGGACGGATCACCGCGTCCAGCGCGGCCAGATCCAAGAGGGCGAGTGGGGGGCCGTCGGCCATGCGCACCACGGCGCGTACAAAGGTGCCGGCGAGAGGTCTGCTGGCCAGCGGCCGGATGGCAGCCGGGGCCACGTCGAGGTGGCCGCGCAGCACGTGGAAGGCCAGCGCCACCGGCTCCGTGCGGCCGTAGACCACGATCCAGCGGGGCGGCTCCTTGGGACGCGGCGTGCCCAGCAGGGCGGCCAGCACGTAGACGGGCACCAACTGGCCGCGCAGCCCGGCCAGGCCCATCAAGGCGCCGGGTGCGCCCGGCAGGGGCACGGTGGTGGGCAGCTCGTAGACGCCGACCAGCTCTTGCAGCGGCAGGGCGAAGCGGTCCTCGCCCAGGTCGAAGGCCACCAGGGCCACGTCGGGCGTGCGCGGGCCGGCCAGCGGCCGCATGAAGGCGTCGTCGAAGGCATGCTGCAGCGCGTCGAGCGCCTGGTCTTCGCTCATGCCAGGCCTCCCAACTGGGCGCGGCAGAGCGACACCAGCGCCTCGCGCGTGAAGCCGCCGCCGAAGAGCTCCAGCCGCGGGGTGGGCTCGCCCGGCACCAGCGCCAGCGCGCGCTCGAAGGCGCCACGGGCGGCCGCGAGGTCCCCGCGGCGGCGGGCCATCAACCCCAGGTGCAGGTGCGGCATGGCGAAGTCGGGATCCAGGTACAGCGCGGCCTCGTCGTGGCGGCGGGCCGCCACCGCGTCGCCCGCATGCTCGCGCGCCAGGGCCAACAGGTAGTGGGCGCCGGGATCCAACTCGTCGCGGGCGATCGCCTCGTTGCACGCCCGCTCCGCTTCCGCCAGCCGCCCGGCATTGGTGAGCAGGGCGGCGCGCAACAGCAGCGCCTCGCGGGTGCGCGCCACCTCCCCCGGCAGGGCGGCCAGGCCGGCCAGGGCCTCCTCGAAGCGCTCCAGGCGCGCCAGCTCCATCACGCGCTCCCAGCCGTGGTCCGTGGGCGCCGGCGCGGCGACGACGCGGTTGG
>JAQBPE010000454.1 GCA_028287685.1 Cyanobacteria bacterium RYN_339
TAGCCACCTGGCGCCCCGTGGGCGACCACGCCAAGATCGCCGCGAAACCGGACCTGGACTGGATGCGCAAGGTCGCCTCGGCCCCGGACACCGTCGTGATGTTCGGAGTGGGCTGGTACCGGCGGGATGGCGAGGGCTACAGCCGGCATAACGGCCACTGGGTCGACGTGGTGGGCGTGGGCGAAGGGGACACGCAGTTCCTGGTGCACAACCCAGCGATCAAGGCGGCCGACCAGGCCCGCAAGCGCACCATTTCGCTCGGGAAGCTGGACGGCTTCGCGCGCTTGGACAGCCAGCGCAAGCCCCATGACATGAGTGGGTACTACGCGGTGAAGGGCCCCGGGTTGCCTTTCGGCGCGAAGACGACGGCGGTCCTGGATGCCGTCATGGCCTTCACCGTTTCCATGTAAGCTTAGACCGGTCTTAACGCTACAAACCGCGCCTGCAACTGCATTGCAACCCTGGGCAGCTATACTCACGCTTGTCCCCCGCCAGCAGGAGTATCGCCAGGATGAAGCGCCAAGCCATCGCCATTCTTGCCATCTTCGTCCTGACGGGCTGCGGCCACGCTCCCTCCACCGGCGCGCCGGTTGCCCGCACCACCTCCGTTGCCCGGGTCGCCGCCAAGGTCGTCCCGGCGGTTACGCCGGCCGTCGCGCACGATGCCCAGGTCGTTTCCTCGCTCGTCGCCGTGACCCCCATCGCCGCGGCCCCCATCACCGCGGCCCCGGTCGCCGAGGCCTCCATCGCCGCGGCCTCCATCGCCGCGGCCCCCGTCGCCGAAGCCGCCAAGCTCGAGCCGGCCGGCGACTTCGCCCGCTTCTTGGCCGTCGCCCGCCATGCGGTGGACGCCGAGAAGCTCTCCACTTTCCATGTTACCGGCTCCATCCAGCGCGACCAGCTGCTGACGGCCGAAATCGACGGCACGGTGGGCACCACGGGAGTCAGCGTCGTCGTGACGGAGAGCAACATCCCCGGCGCCAAGGGCATGGCTGCCAGTTGGGACGCTGCTAGCCCCCTGGACATCCACGACGCCGCCCTCGCCCCGATCCTTTCGGCCGTGCCCCTGACGACGCCCGGTAGCCTGGCCACGCTGTTGGCGGCCGCGGCCTCGACCGTCTCGCACGAGGAAATCGTGCAGCGCGACGGCCACGCCGTGGCGATGTTCTCGTTCACCGGCGGCCCCGCCGCGCACCTGCAGGTGGGCTTCCCCGTGGCGGGCGGCCTGACGACCTACGTCGAAGGCGCGGATCACCTCAGCCTGGTGGTTTCCAGCCGCTAGAGGCAATCACCGCGACGATCCCGCTTCAGGCGGGTTTGCCAATTCGTGCGCCCCTCCGACGGTGGGCTGCTGCCCACATTGGATGCCCCTCCGGGGTGGGCTGCTGCCCGCATTGGATGCCCCTCCGGTGTGGGCTGTTGCCCGCATCGGGTACCCCTCCAGGGTCGCGTTGAAGCCGAGGCGGCCCGCCTGTGCTTTTGCTATGTTTTGGCCTAAATGTTACCAAGCCGGCGTGATCAACAAGCTTCCTACGGCTCCCGGTAGCCTCGACAGGTAACATTATAGCAATCGTACAGGGAAGCGCTATCTTCCGCGGCACACCCACACCAGGGTCCCTTCCGCAGCGCCGTTAAAGCGCGTCCTCGCCCGTCGGGTGGATCCAGCCGACGACGGCGTAGTCATCGTTGTAGCCCTTCTGGCTGGTTGGCAACGCGGGCATGTGGGTGCCGTCCAGCGGGAAGACGCCCTCCGTCTCCTTGCCGCCGATCCAGTTGTAAGGCACGTTGGCCTGCAAGACGTGCACGCCCTCGCCGTCCACACGCGTGACGATCGCGGTGTGGAATTGGCCCGGCTTGGGGCCCTTGGCCACCAGGATGTCGCCCGCGCGGGGCGGCTCCGCGCCGCCGTTCAGGTGCCGCTCGAACTGTGGCTGCTCGCGGTAGGTGAGCCCGGCCGAGGTGTAGAAGGCGCCCTTGCCCGTCATCATGAAATCGTACGGCTGGCCCTGGGTGGGGTAGTTCTTGCCCTGGGCCTTGAAGTAACGGTACGCGAACTCACCACACTGCTCCACGCTGTCTCCGTAGCCGGGGATCGTGCTGTGGGCGCGAGGCTGGGTGTTCGGGTCGACCTGAATTTCGGACTGGACCGGGTTCAGCGCCTTGACCGCGGCCCGCAGCGCCGCGCTCGCGACGCCGTCCGGCTCCTGGCCCTGCGCGCGCTGGTAGGCCATCACGGCGGCCTCCGTGACGTCGCCGTAGAAGCCCGTGTCGGAAGGGTAGTCGAAGAACCCCAGGTGGCGCAGGCCACGCTGGAGCTCCTTGACCGCCTCGCCGCTGTCGCCCCGCGTCAGCCAGTTGACGGTCGGTGCGGGACGGGCGGCATCCAGGGCGCGCGAGATGGCGTCCTGCGTAGGGTTGCCCACGCGGCCGGAAACCTCCAGCCCGTGGTCCTTCTGGAAGCGCGCCACGGCGTCCGCCGTGACCGCCCCAAAGGTGCCTGTGTCCGTGGGATAGGTGAAGTAACCCAGCTCACGCAGCGAAGCCTGGAGCCACTTCACGGCCTCCCCGCTGCTGCCCGACCCGAGGATGGGGTCGGCCGGCTGGCGGGGCTTGAAGGTGACGAGGTCGCCGGCCGCGGGACGAGGATCCGCGGCAAGCTTGGGCGCCGCGACCGGCGCCATCAGGAGGTTCTGAGTCAAACGAGGTATCGAAATCATGGTTGTCTATGGCGCAACAGGCCGGGAGACCTGCGTCTCCCGACCTGTCATTATTTTGATTTTAATTCGGGGCGCTACCCGTGCGACGCCCGGCCGGCGAAGAAGGGCGCGGGGTCGATCGGCTTGCCGTCGCGCCGCAGCTCGAAGTGCAGGTGGGGGCCCGTGCTCATGCCGGTGTTGCCTGCGAGGGCGATCGCCTGGTGCGCCTCCACCGTCGTACCGACCGCGACCAGCGCCGTTTGCAAGTGGGCGTACATGGTGGTCAGCCCGTGGCCGTGGTCGAGGATCACCACATGGCCATAGTCGCCGTACCAGCCCGCGTAGATCACCTTGCCGGCGCTGGACGCCAGGACCTGGTCGCCTTCGGCCGCGCTGAAGTCCACGCCGTGGTGCAACACCTCGCGCTTGAGCGTGGGGTGCTGGCGCGGCCCGAAGGGCGCCTTGACCGTCGCGCTTTCAAGCGGGTACGCCAGCGTCGCCTGCGCTTGTTCCGGGGCAGCCTGGGCCGGCACGGCCACCCACATGGCGAGGGCGAGGACGACGATCATGGGCTTCACGGGCAGGCTCCTTTTGTGGCGGCCCGCATTGTAGATTACATAACGAGGATCAGCAAGCGACCATTAAACGGCCGTGAGCTTCACCAGGCCCGGGTCGATCGCCAGCTTGCCGCCGGTCTTCGCCACAACCTCTTCCTGCGTCACGCCCGGCGCCAGTTCCTTGAGCAGGAAGCCATTCGGGGTCACCTCGATCACGGCCAGGTCCGTCACGATCATGTCGACGCAGGCCTTGCCCGTGAGCGGCAGCTCGCAG
>JAQBPE010000479.1 GCA_028287685.1 Cyanobacteria bacterium RYN_339
GCCCTACCAGCAGCCGCCGTACCAGCAGCCCCCGTATCAGCAGCCGGAGCCGGAGCGCCAGCGCGTGAACCCGCTTCAGATCATCCTGCCGATCGCCGCGGCCATCGGGGTCGGCATCCTCCAAAGCAAGCAGCGTGATCGTTGGGAACAGGAGCGTCACGACCGCTTCGAACAGTACCAGCGGCAGTTGGAGGCCCAGCGGCGCGCCTACGAGCAGCAGAACGGCCAGTACCACCACCACGATCCGCGGCGCTGGCAGTAAGCCGCAACACCTCACCGAGCGCCGCTCTCCACCCGGAGGGCGGCGCTTCGCTGTTGCCCCCTCGCACGTCCCATGCTCCAATCGTGCTCCACATCCATCCACCGAAAGGGGACCTGCATGAAGTACACGCACCTGGGCCGCACCGGCCTGAAGGTCAGCCGCCTCTGCCTCGGCACCATGAACTTCGGGCCCGAGACCGATGAGGCCACGTCCTTCGCGATCATGGACCGCGCGCTGGATGCCGGCATCAACTTCTTCGACACCGCCGACGTCTACGGCTGGCAGCGCGGCGAAGGCATCACCGAGCAGATCCTGGGCCGTTGGTTCCAGAAGGGCGGCGGCCGCCGCGACAAGGTGGTGCTGGCGACCAAGGTCTATGGCGACATGGGCCCGTGGCCCAACCAGAGCAAGCTCTCCGCCCTGCACATCCGCCAGGCCTGCGACGCCAGCCTGCGCCGCCTGGGCGTGGACCACATCGACCTCTACCAGATGCACCACATCGACCGCGACACCCCCTGGGAGGAAGTTTGGCAGGCGATGGAGCAGCTGGTGCGCGAGGGCAAGGTGCTCTACGTCGGCTCGTCCAACTTCCCGGGCTACCAAATTGCCAAGGCCAACGAGCGCGCGTCCCACCGCCACTTCCTGGGCCTGGTTTCGGAGCAGAGCCTCTACAACCTGACGGAGCGCACGATCGAGCTGGAGGTGATCCCGGCTTGCGAAGACTACGGCCTGGGCCTGATCCCCTGGAGCCCGCTGGCCGGCGGCCTGCTGGGCGGCGTGCTGGCGAAGGCCGCGGAGGGCCGCCGCGCCTCCGAGCGCATCCAGAAGGAAGTGGAACGGCTGCGGCCGCAGTTGGAGCAGTACGAGGGCTTCTGCCGCGAGCTGGGCCAGAAGCCCGGCGATGTGGCCCTGGCCTGGCTGCTCCAGAACCTGGCCGTGACCGCCCCGATCGTGGGGCCGCGTACCATGGACCAGCTGGAAGGCGCGATCACGGCGTTGGACGTGACGCTCTCCGAGGAAGCCATGGACCGGCTGGACGCCATCTTCCCCGGCCCGGGCGGCCCCGCGCCGGAAGCCTACGCCTGGTAGGCGCTACTTCGCCTGCCAGACCCGGACGTAGTCCACGCGCAGCTCCTGCGGGAAGCGCGTGGTCGCGTCCGGCGAGCCGGGCCAGCTGCCGCCGACGGCGTTGTTGATGATGATGAAGAAGGGGTGGTCGAAGGGCCAGGGCGAGCCCTTGGGGATGGAGTCGCGCGTGCGGCGGCAGTAGGGCACGCCGTCCATGTAGAAGATGATCTGGGTGGGGTCCCAGTCGAGCGCGTAGACGTGGTAGCCGTCCAGGTTGGCGCTGTAGGGGCCGTTCAGGCCGTCGGCGCCGGAGTAGCCGGGGCCATGGATCGAGCCGTGCACCATGGCGGGCTCCTTGCCGATGTTTTCCAGGATGTCGATTTCGCCGCAGGCCGGCCACTCGTGCTGCTTGCGGTCCTGGCCCAGCAGCCAGAAGGCCGGCCACATGCCCTGGCCGCGCGGCAACTTCATGCGCGCCTCGTAGCGCCCGTAGGTGGGGGCGAACTTGCCGTCGGTGTTGACGCGGCCGGAGGTGTAGTCGCGCGTTTGGCCGTCCGGGCCCGTGTAGCGCTCCTTGCGCGACGTGATCACCAGCTCGCCGTTCTCCACGCGCACGTTCTCGCGGCGCGCCGTGTAGTACTGCAGCTCCTGGTTGCCGCCGCCCTCGTCGTTGATCTCGGCGTTCCACTTCTGGGCGTCGAGCGTCGGGCCATCGAACTCGTCGTGCCAGATGAGCGTGAGCTCCGGGGCGGCGGACAGGGCCAGGGCGGTCAGGGCGGCAAGCATGCGAGGGTTCTCCTTCGGCGGCATTATAGCGTCCCGGGTATAGTGCCGCCATGAAGATGGCGTATCGCTCCGCTATGCTGCTGGTGGCCCTGACGGGCTGCGCCCATACGCCCCCGGAGGACGTGAAGCCCGTGAACGTCCTCTTCATCGGCAACAGCTACACCACCACCAATGACCTGCCGGGCATGATCGGCAAGCTGGCGGAGGCCTCCGACCAGCTGTTGGCGCCCACCCTCCACTGCGAGGGCGGTAAGCCGCTCAAGCAACAATGGATGGATGGCAAGGCCCGCGACGCGATCCGCAATGGGGCCTGGACCTGGGTGGTCATGCAGGAGCAGAGCCAGGTGCCGTCGTTCCCACTGGAACAGCTGCGCACGGAGATGTACCCGTCCGTGCGCTGGCTGGACGAGATCGTGCGCGTGCGCGGCGGGGCCCGTACGCTGCTCTACGAGACCTGGGGCCACCAGCAGGGCGACCGGCAGAACCGGCCCACCGACACCTACGAGGCCATGCAAGAGCGCCTCAACCTCGGCTACGAGACGATCGCCCGCGAGCAGAAGCTGACCGTCGCCCCGGTTGGGCGGGCCTGGCACCTGGTGCATGCCAGCCATCCGGACCTGCCGCTCTGGATGGACGACGGCAGCCACCCAACGGCCGCGGGCACCTATCTCGCGGCCTGTGTGTTCTACAACGTGCTCTTCGGAAGGTCCCCGGTCGACAGCCCCTACTTGGCCGGTCTGGACCGCGATCGGGCCAAGATCTTGCAGCAAGCGGCGGCCGACTCGGTGACGGGATTCAAATTATAGTCTCGACATATCACCATGTATCAAGATTGAAATGTTCGCGTAACATTCCGTTCACGAAGCAAGCGTAGGATAGCCTTCGGGATGGGAACGCCTGGCGACCTTGACGGGTGCCGGGCCTGCGACGAGGGCACGAGCATTGCGGCAGCGGAATCACGCTTTGGGGTGGATGGCCTGTGTGGCGCTGGCGGGTTGCCAGTCGGGACTGGCGCCGGTCGGGATGGGTCTTGGTGCCGTAGCCCAGGGCGATGCCGCCAGCTTCGAGGTGCTCAACTTCAGCGGTTGCGCGGGGACGACCTACACCTTGTTTGCCAACAACGCCGCCACGGAGGTGTCCATCACCGGCGGCAGTAACTTGGTAAGAGGCAACCTGCACACCAACAACGCGCTGCGCATGGCGGGCAACCAGGACGCCGTCCTCGGCAACGCGGAAACCGTGGGCGGTGTGAAGACCAGCGGCAAAACCGAAAGCGTCAACTCCAGCACCCTCGTCAAGGCGGCTGGCTTCCCGTTTACGCCGCAAGTGGCTGCGCTCGTGCCGACCTTCTCGTTCACCGGCAACGTCAACCTCAACAGCCGGCCGGAGGTTTGGGCCGCGCCGGGCAAGTTGAAGCCGGGCGTTTACGTCTCCACCGGCAAGCTCGAGCTTTCCGGGAAGGGCATCACGGGCACCGTCACGCTCGTTGGCAGCTCCGTCGACCTCCATTGCGAGGGCGCCAACCTCACGCCCGCCGCGAGCGGCATCCTGGCCTATACGAGCGGAGTGGGCGGCACGCTGGACATCTCCGGCAGCGGCAACACGTACGTGGGCGTCTTCTACGCGCCGAAAGGGAGCTTCCAGCTGACCGGCTCGCGGAATGGCGTGATGGGCATGGTGCTGGTGGATACGGCCAAGATTGCCGGCAACAGCAACACGGTCGGCTACGGCGACATCCCGGGCGTCTGCATCGTTCCGACGCCGGCACCGACCGCCAAGCCGACGCCGGCGCCGACCGCCAAGCCCACGCCGGTACCCACGCCCAAGCCCACGCCGGTGCCGACGCCGAAGCCCACCCCCGTGCCGACGCCCAAACCGTCGCCCACCGCCTGCTGGACGGTCGGCAGCCAGCCGCTGACGGATCACAACACCTTCTCCTCGCTGTGGGACCCCAAGGAAACCTCCGGAGACGGTGCGGAGTGGGGCAACCAGGAGACCGGCGCGTTCGAGCTGATGCGCAGCGCCAGCAACGACCTGGTGGTCCAGTCGATCCAGGGCCCGGAGATCTTCGGCCGCTGGAAGGGCAACACCGTGAACCTGAAGGTGGCCGTGAAGGACGGCGACGACGTGCTGATCTACGACGCCCTCTCCGGCGTCTTCACGATCAACGGCAAGGTGTCGGCCCTGCGTGCCTACGCCCCGGCCACGGAGACGAAGTGCGGCGCCAAGATCTGGTTCAGCGGGTACGGCGTGAACATCCTGACCCACAAGCGCGACTACATCAGCATCATGCAGCTGATCAACACCGACGGTCAGCTGTCGTTCGGCATGCCCGGCGGCAAGGCGCAGGCGGACTTCTGCAACGTCAGCGGCAACCTGGGCGACCGCAAGCGCGGCGAGGTCCGGGGCGCCTTGGGCTCCTTCGACGGCGACGGCAACCCCGCCAACGACCTGAAGGGCCGCTGCGGTGAAACCGTGGTGGGCGATCCCCACAACCAGGCGGCGCTCGATCGTTTCCACAAGGAGTGGCGGACGGTGCCGGCCCAGAGCCTGATCAAGTAGGCGAGCGCTTCTGGAGTTCCGCCAGCAGGGCGACGGCGCGCGGGTAGCCCTGCTCGGCGGCGCGGGCCAACCAGTCCAGGCCTTCCTGCTGGCCTTCTGCGGGGCCTTCCAGCAACAACATCGCGGAGAAGAATTGGGCGGAGGCCAGCCCGGCTTCCGCGGCGCCGCGGGCGTATCGGCGGGCCAGTTCCAGGTTCTTGGGCACGCCGGCGCCGTCATGGTGGGCGATCGCCGCCGCCAACAGCGCGTCCGGGTAGCCCGCCTCCGCGGCGCGGCCGTACCAGCGCGCGGCCAGGGCCTCGTCCTTGGGCACGCCGTAGCCGTCGCGGTAGCACACGCCCAGGAAGTAAGCGGCGGCGCGCACGCCCTGGTCGGCCGCCTTGCGGGCCCAGGCCACGGCGGCCTCCGGGTCTTCGGCCACGCCTCGGCCCTGGGTGTAGGCGATGCGGAGGGCTTCCTGGGCGTCTGCATAGCCGTGCTCCGCGGCGCGTTGCAGCCATGGCAGCGCGCGGGCCTCGTCGCGGGCCACGCCGTCGCCTTCGAAGAGCAGGGCGGCCAGGCGGTACTGGGCCTCCGCGTCGCCTTGCAGGGCGGCGCGCTCCCACCAGGTCACGGCGGTCGCCTCGTCGGCGGCAGCGACCGCCATGGCCTTCTGGGCGTCCACCAGCCCGGCCTCGGCGGCGCGCAGGCGCAGCTCCGCGGCGCGGGCGGGGTCGTCCACCACCTTGGAGAGGTAGAAGGCCGCCGGCACGTGGTTGGCGTCGGCCGCGAGCTCCAGCAGGCGGCGGGCCTCCGGGGCGTCCACGGCGGTGCCGTCGTCTTGCAGGATCATCGCCAGGATGAAGCGCGACTCCGTGTGGCCGGCGTCCGCGGCCTGGCGCAGCAGTTGCAGGCCCTTGGGCTTGTCCGCCTGCACGCCTTCGCCCTGGTAGTAGGCCCAGCCCAGCCAGCCGATCGCCTCGGGTTGTCCAAGGTTGGCGGCCTTCTGGTACCAACGCCGCGCCGCGCGCGGATCCGGCGTGACACCCAGGCCCACGCGGTAGGCGTGGCCCAGCGTGGCCTGCGCGTCCGCGGAGCCTTGATCCGCGGCCTGTTCGAACCAGTGCAGCGCGCGCGGCAGGTCCGGCGCCACACCCGCGCCCTGAACAAGCATGCGCGCGAGCGCCAGCTGGGCGGCCGCGTGGCCTTGCGCCGCGGCCTTCTCCAGCCAGCCGGCGCCGGCGGCGGGATCTTGCGGCAGGCGATCGCCGTCGATGTGCCAGGCCCCCACCAGCGCCTGGGCCTTGGCGTGGCCCAGCGTAGCGGCCTCCTGGATCAGCTTGGGGCCCACGGCAGGGTCGTCGCCCTCCAGCAGCACGGAGCCCAGCCAGAACTTGGCCTCCGGCTCGCCCTTGGCCGCCGCCTTGTGCAGCAGCGACAGGCCGGCCGCCTTGTCCTCCGGCGTGCCGTCGCCCGCGAACTTCACCAGGCCCCACATGGTCTGGGCTTCCGCCACCTCCTGGGCCACGGCCTGCTTGAGCCAGCGCGTGCCGCCGCGGATGTCGCCTTCGCCCATCAAGACGCAAGCCAGCCGGAACTGGGCCAGGGCGTCGCCGGCTTCGGCGGCCCGCTTGGTTTCTGCGAGGGCGCGGGGCGAGCCGTAGGTGCGGCGGATGGCGTCGACGAAAGGCAGCTTGCTGGCGTTCATGGTCAATTAAACCATGGCGCGTCCGCTGGAATTCTGCCAAGCAAACCTATAAGATGAACTAGGGACGATGCCGGAGGTTTCTGTGATCTCGTTGCTAATGATGGCCTGCGGTGGGTTGTTCTGCGCCAATACGCCGGTGGATCAGGCGGGCGAGAAGATCCTGTTCATCCAGGACGCGGACACCGTGACGGCCCACGTCCAGATCCAGTACCAGGGCGACGCGAAGGACTTCAGCTGGGTGGTCCCGGTGCCGACGGAGCCCACCCTGGGGGTGGGGTCGGACCAGGTGTTCCAGCAATTGCGATCGGTGACGCAGCCGCGGTTCCAGCTGGCCTACCGGACGGAGGGCACCTGCTTCAGCTCGGTCCAGCCGGGCACGCTCTCGTCGGCCACCGGCAGCATCGGTCATACATCGGCCGGCCTGGTTTCCGAAGGCCAGGTTGGTCCCTTCGACAGCGCGATCCTCAAGCCGGACGACGCGGGCGCCTTGAAGGCCTGGTTGAAGGCCAACGCGTACGTGATCCCCGACAAGCTGGACCCGCTGTTGGATCCCTACGTGGCCGGGAAGTACTACTTCGTGGCCCTGAAGTTGACCAAAGACCGTTCCGCGGGCGACATCCAGCCAATCACCCTGAAGTACAAAGCCACCAAGCCCGGCGTGCCGATCCGCCTGACCGGCGTGGCCGCCATCCCCAACATGGCGGTGTACGTCTGGGTGCTGGGCGACGCCCGCGCCGTCCCGGAGAACTACCGACACGCGGTGATCAACCCGGCGCGCATCAACTGGCTGACCGGCGGCGCCAACTACGCCCAGGTGGTAACGCAGGCTGTGGCCGAGGCGGGCGGCCAGGCCTTCGTGACGGACTTCGCCGGCGATGCGGCCCCGGCGGCGCAACAGCTGGGCAATCCCAACCTCCAGACTAGCTTCCTGGCCGGTTTGACCGACCCCGACCAGTTCCGCACGACCGTGTCGTCGCAGGTCTACTTCGGCACCAACTTCGGTCGGCAACAGGCCTTCCTCGCACGCTATGCGCCGCCCGGCGCCACCAAGGTGGACACGGCCGCGGCCATCGCCGAGCTGGAGACCACCGTGGTCAAGCCCATCCAAGACCTAAAGGAGCAGTTCGGTCGCCATGGCTACCTGACCCAGCTGTTCACCACCATGTCGCCGGCCCAGATGACCCAGGACCCCACCTTCCGCTTCAACCCGGACCTGCCCAAGGTCGAGGCGGTGCACCAGGCCACGCTGTTGACGCGCTGCTCCTGGACGGTCACTGTCCCTAACGCGCCGCGCTCGCTCGAGTTCGCCGACGGCAGCTGGCTCCCCCTCAGCAACAACGGCGACCAGGTCAAGGCGGTGGACCTGCCGGCCTCGCTACGCATCGAGCAGCTCAAGGAGCAGGGCGCGCCCGCCGTGATCGTGGATAA
>JAQBPE010000482.1 GCA_028287685.1 Cyanobacteria bacterium RYN_339
TCTGCCCTGCCCACCCCGGCGGCCACGCCGCCGCTGACGCAGGTGCCCTGGGACCCCTCGCAGGCAGGCGCCCGGATGATCGCCTTCGCCTCGACGCGCTTCCAGGGCAGCGTGGGCGCCTTCGACGTCTACCTGTTCGACCCCGCGACCGCCACGGTCTACGCCATCCCGGCGGCCAACACGTTCGCGGATGAGGTGCACCCGCGCCTGAGCAGCAACGGCCGCTGGCTGGTCTTCGCCACCAACTTCCGCGGCAACTTCGACCTCGTGCGCTACGACTTGCAGGAGCAGATCGTGGATCCGCTCGTCACGCTGAACACGCTGGACAACGAGGTCTCGCCGTCGATTGACGACAGCGGCACCACCCTGGCCTACCTCGCGGCCGTGGGCGGCGTCACCCAGATCCGGGTGTTCGACCTGCTGACGGGCGTGGCCGCCGTGCCGGCGCCGATCGCGGCCTTGCAGGCGCTGCCGCACAGCCCGCAGATCTCGGGCGATGGCCATTGGCTGGCGTTCTCCGCCACGGACGTGCGCGGCGCGGACGTCTACCTCTACAAGCTGGGCGACACGGCCGTCTCGAGCCCGCCCTTCGTCAACTCCCCCGCCGACGACGTGGACCCATGGCTGAGCCAGGACGGCCAGCGCCTGCTGTTCGCCTCCAACCGCCGCGGCAGCTTCGACCTCTACGAGGCGGACCTCGTCTCCGGCTTCACCAACGACCTGGTGCTGGCGAGCTCGCCCGGCAACGACCGCGAGCCGCGCTACATGGGGCTGGACGGCAAGGACGTGCTGTTCCAGTCGGACCGCAGCGTGTACGAAGACCGGATCATGCTGTTCCACCCCGGCACGGGCATCGTGGACACGCTGCCGCTGCTGCATGAAATCGGCGAGGACGACATCCTCGGCAACGGCTACACCGTGCCCCCCACGGTGGACGGCCCGGCCCCGGTCGACGACGGCTTCTTCGGCTTCGGCGACCTGCACCGCAAGGGCCCGATCTTCGGGCGGCGGGGCTTCTAACCGGTCGCGAGGCGCTCCCGGATGGCCCGCTTGAGGGCCGACGGGGGCGCGGCGCGCTCCCAGACCAGATCGACGGTGCCCGGGTCCGACGGGATCCGGGCTTCGCGATCGAGGGCGAGCATGACGAGGTCGGCGCCATCGGAACGCTCCGGCACGCGGGAGACGATGCGCGTGGTGTGCCCTTCGATGCGGCAGACCTGGGCGGCGATGGCGGCCATGGCGGGCTTGGTGCCCGTGCTGACGATGAGGATATGGGCCATGAAAAACCCCTTGCTGCGGCTGGTGCGAGACAGCATGTATAGCTGCCATGTTTATGTTAGTCAACAAAAATATGTCAAAAGCTTCCATGATCCGGCTGGAGCGCTTATGCGGGGCGCGATCATGGATGTGATGTTGTTGTTAACCATCATCGTGGCATCAAATCGCTAAAGTTCTTCGTGCGGGTCGAACACGGCTGGAAGCCTGACCGTGCTATGATCGGACGGCAAATATGACATGAATATGGCCTAAGAGGTGGGGTGTCCTATGAGCCTGAATGCGATCCCCAACACGGTGACGATGTTCGGTGGGCTGGCGCCCGCGGACCAGCGCGAGTTGGACGCCCTGTCCCGCCGCCGCCGTGTCACCGCAGGCACGATGTTCTACCGGCCGGGCGAGGCCATGGGCCACATCTACTTCATCGAGGCGGGCAGCGTGAAGGTGGGCTTCCTGTCCGCCGCCGGCCGCGAGATCACGGTTGACTACCTGGGCCGCGGTGAGCTCTTCGGCGCCGTGGGGTTGGGCCCGGACAGCGGCGGCCAACTCTTCGCGCGGGCCTGGGAGGACGTGGTGGTGCGGGAGATGTCGCGCCGCGACTACGAGGCCTTCATCCTGCGCCGCCCGCCGTTGGTCTGCGAGATCAACCGGCTGCTGGACGCCCGGCTCGCCAAGGTGCAGCGCCGCTTGCAGCAGCTGCTGTTCCTGGATATGCGCGAGCGCATCGTGGCCGTGCTGGCGGACCTGATCCCCGGCTACGGCGAGCCCGTGGAGGGCGGCGTGCGGCTGCGGTTGCGGCTGACGCACCAGGACATCGCCAACATGATCGGCGCCACGCGCGAGGCCACCAGCCAGGTGCTGGGCCTGCTGCGCCGGGCGGGGGCGATCGCCTTCGACCAGAAGCACCCCGTGCTGCTGACGCCGGGGCAGCCCGCACCGATCGAGGCCGACGCCGACGCGTGGCGGGCGCCCGCTACCGTGCTGGTGACGACCCGCTCCGTGGAGTCCGCCGAGGTCTAAATCCGGGGCTCCGGGAAGTACTCCGCGGTGCCCAATTGCCCATCGTGGTCGAGGTCCATGCGCTGGAAGATGCGCTGGACCTCGCGCGGCGTGGCGAGCCCGTCGAGGCCGCGGGCGAACTCCTGGGCCGACAGCTGGCCGTCGTGGTCGAGGTCCTTCTCGGCGAACGATTCCAGCGCCGGCCCGGCCGCGACCAGGCGCGGGCCCGCGTGGCTGCAGGCCACGATCGCGAGCGCCGAGAAGATCAGGCAGGCAACGATTTTCATCCCGACATTCTGTTCCATGGGTCGCGCCGCCTTCCGTGATCCAAATCCGAATTAAGTTCATGGAAAGGTGCGCAAGGGGGGCCCCGTCTCATGCGATAGCTTCCATGGCGTTGGTGGAGGAGTTGGCGATGGGTGCGATCGAGAACGTGAGCCGGGCGACGCCCGTGGTGCCTCGCGCCGTGGTGAAAGCCCAGGCTGCTGTGGCCAAGCCGGCCGCCGAGCGGGACCAGCTCGCGCTGTCCACCTCCGCGCTTTCCCGGGCCGATCAGGCTGCCTACCAGGCCGTCTCCGGTGCGTTGGGCGCGGCCGACCGTGCCAAGCTGGCGGCGCTGCTCGCCAAGGGCGGGTTGGCCGCCAAGGATTCACAGGGCCAGAGCCTGCTGGCCAACTTGCAGGCCGTGGCGACCATGAACGTCCCCGCGGGCGCGCCCTACACGGCCAAGGAGGCGCTGGCCCAGCTGGTCGGCCACCTGGCCGATCCCCAGCGCGTGCAGCAGGCCGACCACAACACCTGCGGCCCCACCACCGTGCAATACCTGCTTTTGACCCGCCAGCCCGCCGAGTACGCGCGGCTGGTGGCGGGCCTGTTGGGCGGCGAAGGCCGCGTGAAGCTGCAAGGCGGGCAGGAGCTCGCCCGCGTGGGCGATTCGCTGGCAAACGACGGCTCCGGCCGCGACGACCTCAACCGGCTGCTGCAAGCGGCCATGATCGACCAGGGCGGCCACCTGCGCGGCCGGTACTCGAACGTGGACGATCGCTGGCACGCGCCCACGAGCTTCTGGCGCCACCCGATCCAGGCGATCTCGAACAAGCTCGCGGGGTGGGTCGGCGGCAACTTCGGCATCGGCGAGACCAGCGAGAAGCGGCTGTTCGAGCAGGTGCTGGGGCTCAAGGCGCACACCATCGGCGACGTTCCCTTCACGGATTTCTTGTTGCCCAAGTTCCTGCGTGACCGCGCCTATGACGAGGTGGTGAAGGCCGTCGCGGCGGGCAAGGTCGTGGCGGTGGACATCGTGACCAACGAGCTGCACGACGCGCCGGGCGCCCAGGAGGAGCATGTGCTGGACCGCTCCAAGCTGTCTTACTCGGATGCCATGAAGAGCCACCAGATCCTGATCACGGGGATCGCGGACGGCAAGGTGTCCTACCGCAACCCGTGGGGTTACGAGACGTTCATGAGCCAGGCGGAGTTCAAGAGCCGCTTACAGGATGGTACGATCTCGGCGTGAGCATCGAGATCCGACCTGCCGTTGAAGCCGACGTTCCCGCGATCATGGCCCTGATCCGCGACCTGGCGGATTACGAGAAGCTGGCCCACGAGGTGGTGGGGGACGAAGGGATGCTGGCGGCACACTTGTTCGGCGATCGCCCCGCCGCGCACGTGCTGATCGGGGTGGTGGACGGCGAGGTGGCGGGCTTCGCGCTCTACTTCACCAGCTACTCCACCTTCCTGACGCGGCCCGGGATTTACCTGGAGGACCTGTTCGTGCGGCCGGATCGGCGCGGTTCGGGGCTGGGCAAGGCCTTGTTGGCGAAGCTCGCGGCGATTTGCGTGGAGCGCGGGTACGGCCGGCTGGAGTGGAGCGTGCTCGACTGGAACGAGCCGGCCATCAAGTTCTACGAGGCCATGGGCGCGCGGCCGATGGACGGCTGGACGGTCAACCGTGTGACGGGCGAGGCGTTGGTTGCGCTGGCGGCTCGAGAGAATTAACGCCATCTTAACGTCACGGGTCTCGTTTGCAACCCTGGTGCAACCCGGGTGTCGTATAACCTTCTTGTGAGCGGCGGTTCCGCTCCCAACTCCCAAACTCCCAAAACTCCCAACTCCCAACTCCCAACTCCCAACTCCCAACTCCCAACTCCCAAACTCCCAAACTCCCAACTCCCAAAACTCCCAACTCCCAACTCCCAACTCCCAAACTCCCAACTCCCAAACTCCCAACTCCCAACTCCAAATCAAAAAGGCGGACCGCAAGGTCCGCCTTTTGGTTGCTCGGACCTGCTATCGTTATGGTCCCCCTTAGCGAGGGTAGTTTTCCTAGTAAGGAGTACTCGCATGTCCCGCGTTCCTCGGCTCCTGGTCATCACCCTCGCGGCCCTGACAGCGACCGGCTGTCCGTCCAACGGCTCCAAGACCTTGGTGTCGCCGGATCAGGTCGTGCGCAACGCGTCGGCCAGCGTCGTGGCGCCGAATTCCGGCCGGCTGGTGGGCAAGGTCAAGGACGGCCCGATCGCCGCCTTGGTGGGCAAGAGCAAGTACAGCCTGACCTTTGCAGATGCCGATCTCGTGCCCGTCAGCGCCGCAAGCGTCGAGGTGACGGACGACGCCGGCAAGGCGATCAGCTATGGGCCCGTCTCGACCGACGCCGAAGGCAACTTCGTCTTCCGCAAGCTGCTGCCCTCCGCGCCGGTGCTGTACCTGCGCGTGACCTACAACGCGGGGGACACGCCCGTGATCATGCGGGCGATCGCCCTGGCCCCGCGCTCCGGCTCCGCCGACGTGGTGGTGGATCCGGGCTCGACCTTCGTGGCCAAGAAGATCGTCACGCTGTTGCGTTCCAAGGCGATCAACTCCGGCGGCGTGGACGCGCGCACGGCCCAGAAGATCGCGGCCAGCGTCACCGCGGCGCTGGATCTCGACAGCCTTGCCGCGGCGGTGTTGCGCGATGACGCGGAGGCCGCACGCGCCTTCGACACCTTCCTGAACGGCCACCCGGATCTCGCCAAGGCGATCGAGAAGCTCGCCACGGGCGCCATGGCGCACCTGCTCGACCCCACCTTGGACGTGGGCGGCGCCACCGGCAACCAGGTACACCTGGGCGCGGCGGCCACCCCGCCCTCCCCCAACGCCGGCGCCAAGGCCGGCGGCACCACCCTGATCGCGGGCAACGGCACGCCGGGCAACGCGGACGGCCCCGGCGAGACGGCGCGCTTCAACGTGCCCTACGACGTGGCGAGCGCCCCGGACGGCACGCTCTACGTGGCCGACTCCGAGAACAACGCCATCCGCAAGATCGCGACGGACGGCACGGTCTCGACCTTCGCCGGCGACGGCAGCCCCGGCTTCGCCGACGGCCAGGGCAACGCCGCCAAGCTCAACGCGCCTTCGGGCGTGACGGTGCGGGCGGACGGCTCCTTGGTGGTGGCGGACTACGGCAACCACCGCATCCGCCTGATCTCGCCCACGGGCGCCGTCAGCACGATCGCCGGCACCGGCGCCGCCAGCTTCTCCGATGGCCCGGGCGCCAGCGCCCGCTTCGCCTCCCCCAGCGATCTGACGCTCGACGCCAATGGCGACGTGATCGTGGCAGACACGCTCAACAACCGCATCCGCAAGATCGCCATGGGCGACGCCAGCCACCCCGTCACCACCGTGGCCGGCAGCGGCACCCAGGGCCTGGCCGACGGCCCCGCCGACCAGGCGCAGTTCAGCACCCCGGCGGACGTGGCGGTGGACGCCAAGGGCAACATCTACGTGGCGGACACCGGCAACCACGCCATCCGGCGCATCAACCTGGTCGACGCCGCGCGCGGCGTGACGGTGGTGGCCGGCAACGGCAGCGCCGGCTACCTCGACGCGGCGGGCCCCAGCGCCCGCTTCAACACGCCCTTCGGCATCGCCTTCGGGCCCGGCGGCATCCTGTACGTGGCGGACGCCAACAACAACAGCGTGCGCGCCATCGACCCTTCGGGCGCCGTCTCGACCTTCTGGGGCACGGACCCCGTCGACCCCAACCACCCGGTCGGCCTGTTCAACCAGCCGTCGGGCCTGGCCCTGCGCAAGAACGCCGCGGGCGTGGTGGAGGTCTACGTGGCCGACGCGAACAACCACGCCATCCGCAAGTTCCCGCTGGCCGTCGCCAAGACCGGCACCGACGGCTTCACCGCGAAGTAAGCGAGACCTCGTACACCAGGCCGTCCGTCAGGTACTTGCCACCGGCCAGCACGCCGCCCGGCACCTGCACGTCCTTGGCCTGCGGGCGCACGCCGCGCACGGCCGCCCACTGCTTCACGCCCACGCGCAGCAGATCCGCCATGATCTGGTCGCGCTCCCCGTCCACGCCGTAATCGATCGCGTGGCCGAGGTCCACGTGCCCCTTGGTCGTGAGGCTCAGCGCGATGTCCCGTGTGGCGGCGATGCCCCAGCGTTGTTCGCCCGTCACGGGGTCCGCCGGCAGGGCGTAGACGCGCAGGTGGTCGCGGGCGCGGTTGTGGTCGCTGTTCTTGTTCAGCGCCAGCGCCTCGCCCCGGCCGTCCAGGAACTGCTGGGAAACGGGCGCCCCGTTGTAGTTGCCCAGCTTGAACAGGGCGGAGAGGGCGGTGTGGAGGTAGTGCGGCAGGCTGCGGCTCTGGGCCTCAACCCAGCCGGCTTGCTCCAGCGTGGCCTGCAGGCGCGGCAACGGGCCCTTCACGATCAGGTTGACGGGCTCTTCCAGGTCCGTGCCCGCGGCGTCGCCGTTTGAGAAGGGCTGGACGGTGGTGCGGCCGACGCCCCGGCGCACGGCGGCCTCCTTGGTGGCGGCGTCCAGGCGGGTGTACGCCGGCAGCTTGCCGGGCAGCAACGAGGTCTCGCCGGTGCGCAACGCACGGGCGATCCAGCTGATCGGGTTGGAAGTGGTGACGATCACCCCATGGTTATCGGCGCGTTGGCCAAGAACTTGTTAAGCTCCGGTAAAGATTGGCTGAAAAGGGTGGGCTTGTGGCCCGGTTGTTGAGCCGGGCTTCTGCATCGGCGATCATTGGCGGCCAAGATGCCTTCAGAGCCCATTTCCCCTCAAATGCCCTCATCGAGACCATTTGCAGCCCGTGTATTACGTATCGCGTTTAACGCCAAACGTTATACGCGTGCCTGAAGTTCGCTCGCTGCGCGCGTTGCCGCCATTCGACAAAAAATCCACAGGGGAACGGCGCGGCAGAACCCAGCGTGCCTGGCCCTGCTAGCGCGTCCGAGCCAATCCAGTTCTGGCCTATCGCGCAGTCGTATTAGGCGCCCACCGCGACCTGGTAGACCTTGCCGTCGGTGGGATAGCCGTTCGTGACGTAGCTGCCGTCAGGCTGCTTCTGGCTGGGGGCGCCCTTGGGCACGCCGTTGACGGCCTGGAAGTCCTTCACCTGGCCGCTGGCCAGCAGGTCGTGCATGATCAGGTCGCGTTCGCGGTCGATGTGCTCGTCGGTCTGGTGGCCGAAGCCGGGGGTGGCGACCTTCCAGTCCCAGGGCATGGGCCCGGTGTGCTCCGGCTTGTGGAGCGTGACGGAGGCGGCCACGTCGCGGGTGGCGGCAACGGCCCAGACGTCCTGGCCGGTCTTGGGGTCCACGCCCTTCTTGTAGAGGCGCATGTGGTCGCGGCCCAGGTTGTAGTCCACGTTCTTGCTGAAGGCCATATCCTCCGAGCGGCCGTAGAGGAACATCGAGCTCACGGGGCCGTTGGAAACCTTGTCGTAGTGCGTCAGCACGGCCAGGAACTGGCGCGCGTAGTTCTTGATCGAGCGGCCGTTGTTCTGCACCCAGCCCTGCTTGACGAGCGCCTTGACCACGTCGGCCTTGGAGCCGGTCAGGTACAGCGTGACGGGCTCGTTGGCGCCGTTGCCGTCCTTGTCGTCTTGCAAGAAAGGCTGCTCTACGCGCTTGCCGGCGCCGGCGGCCTTGGCGGCATCCAGTTGGGTGGCATCCAGCGTGGGGTAAGCCGGCATGTGGCCCGGCAACAGCGTGCGATCGCCGGATACCACGGCGCCCGCCAGGCGCTTCCAGGTGTCCACGGTCTCGGGCACATGCTGCACGGCCTTGCCGACGTTGCGGGCCTGGTGCACGCCGCCCTCGAACGTGTCCTGCACGAAGCCGGTGACGGCCTGCACGGGCACGGCCTGCGCCACGTTGGCGACCCGCTTCTCGACACCCCGCGCGGTGTGCTTGAGGTCATTGATGAACGTCATACCAAACTCCCTGGTCTCCCAACCACGGGGGTTATAGGGTCGGCGAGGGCAAGGCTTGTTAATAAGCTGTTTAATTTAACCTTTAGGGGGGCCGATGGCGCCAAGGGACGGGGCTGCTTTCGTGGCCGCCGAGGTCTCGTCACCGGTAAGAATCCGGGTAACCTGGATGACGTCTGTGTTTTGGCCTATTTGTCCGCGTTTCGCGTGACACGCGCCGCGTGGCATGGGCCGCGAGGCGAATGTCCTTGAAATCGTCCGGGTGAGCACGCTTGGGGGATTTTCAGCTAACGCGGAGGCCCCGCCACGTACATCTTGCGGCGGGACTCACCCAAGCGTACGCTCGGTAGAGAAATTCTGGCATGGTATCGTAGTCGCATGATGGCACATACACTACATCGGCCGGCCCTGACCCTCGGGCTGGCCCTGGCGGCCACCGCCTGCGCCGCGCCGACGGGCCCGCCCACGCCCGCGGCGGGACCGGGGCCGGCGACGGTCGTGAGCTTCTCGTACGGGACCTACAAGGACTGGGGCACCGTGGTCGCCGATGCGGCATGCGACGGCCACCCCGTGCGCTTCGAGGGATCGGGCTACGTTGGGTCCCGCCATGTGGCGATCTGGCTGCAGGGCGCCATGCAGTCCTTCTTCCCCGGGCAGCTGGCGCAAGGCCGGCCCCCCGGCGCCGTGCTGGTAGGCGAGGCCGACGTGGTCGACGGCAAGGTCACCTTCGAGCGCACCTTCGGCCCCAGCATCGGGCCCACGTCCGATGGGGGCACCATGTCGCTCTCCCCGGGCAGCCGCTATGGCTGGCTCGTGGTCAGCACCGACGCGGCGACCGGTGAAGTCCCTCCTGGCGCCGACTTCTTGGCAGTCACGATCCCGGAGCGGCCTTGCCTGACGGTCGGCGCGCCGGCGCGCTTGACCGTGGCGCCCGCGACGTTCTGCGCAGGGACGCCGGTGACGATCGCCGGCGACGGGTTCAAGCCCGGCGAGGTCGTCTTGCAACTCTGGAAGCCCTACAAGCCCGCCTCCGGCGAGTTCAACACCGGCAAGGGACCCCCTCAAGAGTTCACGTTCGGCCAGGCTACGGCCAACGCCAACGGCCACTTCTCCTACGCCTGGACCGCCCAGGTGGACCGGGGCGGCAGCTACATCCTGCGGGCGCTGGACGCGGGCCGCACGCGCTTGACCAGCTTGGAGCTGACGCCTTGCCCTTGAAGTTCTCCCTGGCCCTCTGATGGGACATGCACGCGTTCTCCCGTTGTTGGCCTTCGCGCTGTGCGCCTGCGCGCCCGACGGCACGTTGGCCATCCCGCTGCCTTGGCGCTCGTCCGTGGCGTCGAACGGCCTATTCGTGACGGCCGAAGGGCACGTGGCGCCGGCGGTCGGCGAGGTCATGACCGTGTGGGCCTTGGAGCGATCGCCGCAGGTGGCGGCCGTGGGTGCGCGCTGGGAAGTGGATGCCTCCGACCGCGGAAAGGTTGTGCTGACGCCTTCGCGGGAAGGCACTTCGTGCCAGCTCGCGATCCGATTTCCTGGCACCATCGGCCTAACGGCCACCTTGGGCTCGGCCACCGCCCGCTTGATCTTGGTGGCTACCGCCGCACCCCCCAGCTGGCGCCAGGTCATGGGCGAGCCGGACGGCAGCTACCAGGGACCGTACACCTTCGACAACGTGCCCGCGGTGATTACCAGCCCGGGTGACTGGACGCGCTACTGGCAAGGCGTTGCGGCCTATACGGCAAAGATTCGCCACGAACCGGACAACCGGCCCCTGCCCGAGCTCCCCGCGGTGGACTTGGAGACCGCTTCCCTGGTGGTGATCGGCACGACCCTCGGGAACCCACGCCCGGGACCGGTGCTGGCCCGCGTGGACCCCAGTGGGACCGGCTTGGTGGAGGTGGGCATGCCGGACGAGCGCACGAACGCGACTTCGATTGCCGTGGAGGTCCGTCGGCTGGCCGTCTACCAAGTGGCCAAGCTGCCCGCCACCACGCGCTTGGTCTTTGACTGCCGCTCGAATTCGGGTTGTCCGGCCGGCTCGCCGCCGCCGGATCCCGCGCCCTTTGCGGCCGTCGAGGCCCAGACCCTCGTGGTGGGGCAGCCCTTCGACCTGCCGGCCACGATCAACGGCGTGCCCCTGACGTGGGCGCTGGCCCCCCGCACCGCCGCGCGCGCCAGCCTGGCGGGCAACCACCTGGTGCCCAGGGCGCCGGGGGCGTTGGTCCTGATGGGGACCGGCGGGGACGAGACCGTCACGCTGGTGGAGGCGGTGGCCGCCTCGGCAGACCTCGAGCGCCCGTTGACCGGCCCGCTTTTCGGTAGCCTGGCGGGTGGCTCGCTGCTGTTGCGTACCCCCGCGGAGTGGCTGGCCTTCTGGACCCGACACTTCTACCCGGGCCCGGGCCAACCCTCGACCACGGCGCCGCTGCCGCGCGGCGTCGACCCCGCTCCGCCCGGAACCTCACCGCCCCCGCCGCCCGTGCCGCCCCCGGTGGATCTCCCCAAGCGCAACGTGCTCATCACCCCCCTCGACGCCTCCACCAAGCCCGTGGTGACCTCGATCGAAGGTGGCACCGTCACGTTGGTGCAACCGGGCCTCGTGCGCGCCGGCAGCTTCCACCCAGCCGGGGCGGCCGGCCAGGGTCCGCTCTTCTACTTCGACGTGCCGGCGATCGCGGGGGTGCCCATGGTGGTGGTGGAGGCGGTGCCGGAGGTGCGTTGAGGGTCACACTGCGGCCGTGGGCTGGCGTCGCCTTCGCCTCGGGCCCCTTAGCCGACCGGGGTTGTTCTAGCAGCTCACATCGAGAACTTCTGCAAGAAGGGGAACCAGGCTTGGATCTGGGCCAGCGTGCCCTGGAAGATCAGGACGCCCACGGCCATCAACATGATCCCAGAAGCGATCTCCACCTTCCTCAAGTGGTGCTTGAACGAGTCGAAGAAGCGGAAGAACTGGGTGATGCCCAGCGCCGTCAGCATGAACGGCACGCCCAGCCCCAGGGAGTAGGCGCTCAAGAGGGCCACGCCCTTCCAGATCGTGTCGGCGGACGCGGCGATCGCCATGATCCCGGCGAGCACCGGCCCGATGCAGGGCGTCCAGCCGAATGCGAAGGCCATGCCCACCACGAAGGCGCCCGCAAGGCCGAGCGGCTTGGTCTCGACCTGGGCGCGCTTCTCCTGGTACAGCGCCTTGATCTTGATCAGGCCCGTCATGTGCAGGCCGAACAGGATCAGCACCACGCCCGCGATCTTGCCCAGCAGCGGCAGGTGGGTCAGCAGCAGGCTGCCCACGGCGGTGGCGGAGGCGCCCAGCAGCACGAAGACCGTGCTGAAGCCCATCACGAAGGCCAGCGAGTTCAGCAGCACGGTCTTGCGTTCCGCCATCACGGCGGCGCCTCCGTCCGAACGCGCCGCGGCGAAGTTCACGCCGCTCACGAAGCTGAGGTAGCCCGGTACCAGCGGCAACACGCATGGCGACAGGAAGGAGAGCAACCCGGCGCCAAAGGCGACGAAAATCGAGATGTTGTCGTTCATAGCACCGATCCTAACATTTAAAACGCTGGACGGCGAAGTGCCGCGCGGTGTTCCGCACATGGTTTAAATTGAAACGAGCAGGGCATACACATGGTTAACAGGTCACAACGTGTTGTGGAGGAGGATGGCATGACGCTCGAAATTGACGTCGGTAGCTCGGCACCGGTATACGTACCGCCGCCGCCTCCTCCGCCCCCGCCGCCTCCCCCGCCGCCGCCGCCGCCGCCGCCCCCCCCGGTGGTGCAGGACCAGGTCGCCACGACCGGCGTCAACACCACCCAGGCCGCCGCGGCCGACTACGGCTCCCCGCCGTGGCCGGAAGACAACAGCGCGAAGGCGACCGGCTCCTGCAAGGAGCGTTCGCCGATGTCCGAGTCCAAGGAACGCGCCGCGAACGACAACGACAAAGTCGCCATCCGCCAGGGCGCGCAAGTGTCCCAGGCGCGCGCGTCCCTGTCGGAGGACCAGCAAAAGGACTACGACGCCGTCCATGACGCGGCGGAGAAGTCCGGCGTGCCGGATGCGGCCGACGCCGTGGAAAGCCTGCTGACCAAGGGCACCTTCAAGGACAACCCCGATTTGCTGCCCGCGATGGCGCAAATGGCCAGCCAGAAGCAGTTCGACCAGGTCGACGACTTCGACAAGAACGCGGGCAACCGCCTGGTCGGCGAGGTGGCGCGCCAGCTCGACGATCCCAGCATCATCCGCCAGGATCCGGCCTACGACACGTGTGGCGAGGCCTCGATCGAGCAGCAGATGTGCCAGCAGAACCCGGTGGGCTACGTGCAGCTGATCTCGGATATGGCGAGCCAGGATCGCCATGCCCACCTGCCGGACGGCACCCACGTGGAGCTGAACTGTCACCAGTTGGACTCCGCCGACAAGAGCGACCGCTCGATGGCCTCGACCATCTTCCAGATGGGCCTGCACGCGCACTTCGCGCAGGGCATGGCCAACGAGGGCACCTCCGCGAAGCGCATCGACCAGATCACCCAGGCCGTCTTCCCGCACAAGGAAGTGGTCACGGTGAAGCCGGAAGACCGCGCGGCCCTGATGGACCAGATCCAGCCGGGCACGACGGCCTTCGTGGACACGGATGCCGCGAACGGCGAGAAGCACGCCCTCAACGTGGTGGCCGTCGACAAGTCGAAGGGCCAGGTCTACTACATCGACCCCAACGGCGAGATGAAGGCCCAGTCGATCGACGAGTTCCAGGGCCGTCTGGCGGGCGCGGTGCTCCCGAAGGACAGCGGCGTCCCCAACTCCAACGACAACTGGGACATCGGCACCGGCGGTACGTCCGGCAGCACCGGCGGCGGCGGGCGCAGCCGCACCTGATGTCCTTACGGAGGGGGCCAACGGCCCCCTCCGGCTCCGCTTCCTCCCCCGTGAGGGGGGAGGGGGCTTTTTTTTTGAGGCCTCTCCTTGATCCGCCGGTTAGACAGCTTGACCCGCCACGACGCCGCCACCTATGGCGGCAAGGCCGCCCAACTGGGCGAGCTGGCCGCGGCGGGGCTGCTGGTGCCACCCGGGTTCGTGGTGGGCCCGGAAGCGCTCGAAATCTTCCTCGCCAGCATCCCGGGCCTGGACGGCTGGCTGGCCACGCCGCGCCCGCCCGCGCAGGTGGCGCAGGCCATGGCCGAGCAGTGCGAGGCCCGGCCGCTGCCGCCCGCGCTGGAAGCCGAGATCCATGCCGCGTACGCGGCGTTGGCGGCCGAGCTGGGCACGGAGAAGCCCGCCGTGGCCGTGCGCTCCAGCGCGCGCGGTGAAGACTCCGAGGCTGCCTCCTTCGCCGGCCAACAGGCCACCTTCCTGCATGTGCTGGGGCCCCACCTGGTCAGCGCGTGCATCCGCGCCTGCTGGGCCGGCCTCTGGAGCGAGCGCGCCAGCGCGTACCGCGATCGCCTCGGCGACCACGCCCGGCCCACCATGGCCGTGCTGGTGCAGGCCCTGGTCGTGCCCGAGGTCGCGGGCGTGGCCTTCACCGTCAACCCCGTCACGGGCGCGCGCGACGAGCTGGTGCTGGACGCCTCCTGGGGGTTGGGCGAGGCCGTCGTGAGCGGCCGCGCCACGCCCGACCATGTGCGGGTGGCCAAGGCCGACGGCCGGGTGCTGGCCTACGACCTGGGGAGCAAGCAATTGGAGGTGGTGCCGGACGGCGTGCGGGGCGTGGCGGAACGGCTCGTCGAGCCCGCCCGGGCCGCCGCGCGGGCCCTCGACGAGCCGGCGATCGCCCAGCTGTTGGCGCTGGCCCTGCGCGCGGAGGCGCACTTCGGCGCGCCCCAGGACGTCGAATGGGGCCTGGCAGGCGGCCGCGCCTACATGCTGCAGTCCCGTCCCATCACCAGCCTGCCCCCGCCGCCGCCGCCCGGTGGCTGGGTCAGCCCGGAGCCCGGCGTGGTGTGGGAGCGCCGCAACTTCGCGGAGCACCTGCCGGGGCCCATCAGCACGCTGGCGGCCACCTTGCTGCTGCCCGCCGTGGGCGTGCGCGTCGCGGAACTGGGCCGGGCCATCGGCTACGACCTGGCCACGCCCGCCTTCACCACCTTGCACGGCTACGCCTACGCGCGCGCCACCATGGCCGAGCGCCGCGACCAGGCCTGGTGCACGGCGATGCTCTACGGCCGCATGTTCACGCGGCCGGCGGCGGCCTGGCAGCTGGCCGGGCCCTACCAGCAGCGCCTGGCGCCTTACCTCGACGCGCCCCCGCCGGCCGAGCCCGCCCGCATCGTGGCCTGGTGCGAGGGCGTGGTCGGCGAGTTCGCGTTGGCCTGGGCCGATCTCCACCGGCTCTCCGGCGGCTGGCGCTGGACGGAGTACGCCGTGCTCTGGCTGCTGCGCCAGGCCTCCAGCGATCGCCTCTTGCAGGGCTTCGACTCGCCGGCGCTGGACTTCGAGCGGCGCGTCCACACGCTGCTTGCCATGGCCCGCTCCGCGCCGATGCTGGCCGAAGCGCTGGCCGCCGGGCGCCCCGACGAGGGCGGTCCGGCCTTCGCCGAAGCCGTGGCCGCGGCCCACGAGTCCGCCTTGCGCTTCCCGGCCAGCTTCGACCCGGCCGACCCGCTGCCCTTCGAGGGGCTGCCCATGTTCTGCCAGCACCTGGCCGGTCGCCTGGATCACGCGGGCCAGGACCCCACGGAGCGCCTGGCCGCCCAACTCCAGGACCGCGAGGCCGCCACGCGCGAAGCCCTCGCGCGGGTGGGGCCGTGGAAGCGCCCGCTCTTGCGCCTCTTGCTGAACCGCGCGCGCGCCTTCGCGGCGATCCGGGAGCCCGCCCTGGCCGAGCTGGCGCTGGGCTGGCCGCAGCTACGGGCCCAGCTCGTGCGCCTGGGCGCGCTGCTGGGCTTGGGCGAGCGGGTCTTCGACTGCACCTGGGACGAGTTGAAGGCCGGGCGCCCGCCCGCCGCGGACGTGCTGGCCGAGCGGGCCGCGGCGCGCGTGCAGGCCTCGGACTACCAGCCGCCGTTGATCATCGGCGGGGCGCCCAGCCGCAGCGGGGGCCGCACGATCGCGGGCACGCCGGCGAGCCCGGGGCGGGTCACGGGCATCGCGCGCGTGATCACGGGGCCCGCGGACTTCGACCAGCTGGGACCGGGCGAGATCCTGGTGGCGCCGGCCACCACGCCCGCCTGGACGCCCCTGTTCCACCGCGCCCTGGCGGTGGTGACGGACGTCGGCGGCCCGCTCTCGCACGGCTCGATCGTGGCGCGCGAGTTCCGCATCCCGGCCGTGCTGGGCACGGAGTCCGCCACGCGGCGGGTGAAGTCCGGCGACGTGATCACGGTGGATGGCGACTTGGGGGTGGTATGGCGCGGCGGTTGATGCTCCTCCTGGCGGCGTTCCCGAGCGGCTGTATGGGCCCCGGCCCGATCGAGGCCGTGCCC
Source organism: Cyanobacteria bacterium RYN_339 (assembly GCA_028287685.1). Taxonomy (GTDB): domain Bacteria; phylum Cyanobacteriota; class Sericytochromatia; order S15B-MN24; family JAQBPE01; genus JAQBPE01. Next base: position 15,908 of record JAQBPE010000482.1, read on the forward strand.
TGGGACCCGCCGCCGCGGCCGGCCTTCGAGGGCGTGTTCGCGCCCAACCATGACCTGGAGTCCGCGACCCTGATCGCGGAGGGCCAGCTCGATCGCCCGGAGGACGTGGCGGTGGATACGTCGGACCCCGCGCGGCCGATCTACGCCGGCGGCCCCGGCGGCAAGGTCGTGCGCATCGACTGGGCGCCCGGCAAGCCCGCCACCGTCACGCCCATTGCCACGCTGGGCGGCACCTTGCCCCTGGGCCTGAAGTTCGACGGCCAGGGCGCCCTGCTGGTGGCCAACCCCGGCGTGGGGCTGCAAGCGGTGGACGTGCACGCGCCCGGCCACCCCGTCACCCTGTTGACCGATACGGTGGGCGATCGCAAGCTGCGCTTCCTCAACGACCTGGACGTCGCCAAGGACGGCACGGTCTATTTCTCGGAGTCCAGCGCCAACTACGGCGTGGAGGGGCTGGGGCCGCTCTACGCGATCCTGGCCCACCGCGCGGATGGCGGGCTGTTCGCCTACGATCCCAAGCGCCACGCGACGCGCCAGCTGCTGGACGGCCTGTACTTCCCGAACGGCGTGACCGTCACTTCCGACCAGGCCAGCGTGCTGGTGGCGGAGACGGGCCTGTACGCCATCACGCGCTACCGCCTGATCGACGGGCAGCGCGAGCCCTTCGCCAGCAACATGCCGGGCATCCCCGACGGCATCATGAGCGACGGCAAGGGCACGATCTGGGTGGCCTGCAGCGGACCGCGCAGCGCGCTCTTGGACTTCTGCGGCCCGCTGCCCTGGGTGCGCAACCTGGCGGCGCGGCTGCCCGACGCCGCCCTCCAGAATCTCGCCGTCGGCGAGGCCTACGGCCTGTTGCTGGCGTATGACGAGCACGGACGTCCGACGCGCAGCCTGCATGATCGGACGGGGCGCTTCGTGGGCGGCATCGCCAACGCGGAGCCAGCGGACGGCAAGCTGTACCTCGGCACGATCTTCGGGCACCATGTGGGCGTGGTGGCGCAACCCTAGCTCGTCCGTCCTTCTTCCCAACCTCCAAAATGTTGGCTCACGGATCTGACGATCCGACCCTTTGATGATTAACTAGTTCGCATATCATATGCCTGCACCCCTGGCGAAGGTGGGGCCCCGACCAGCGGTCGCGAGGCCAAGGAGGAATGCGTACTATGAGAACTTCAAGGCTTGGCCTTTCCCTGGCGTTTGCCGGGATGGCCGTGGGCCTCGCAGGTTGTTCGGGCCTCCAGCAGGCCCCCGGACCCCTTGCGGCGGCCCCCATCACCCGGGACGATCCCCATGCGTCACTCTTGACCCCCGGCGAGGACGCGGCCGCGATGGCCGATAGCTTCTCGCTGATGGCGGTGGCGCCCAACTTCCTGCAGGGCCAGAAGGATTTCACCAACGCCCTGTCGGTCGTCTTCCCGAAGACGGTGAAGACCAACGGGCGCAGCTGCGCCAGTTGCCACTTCACCGGGGCGGGCTTCACGATGTCTCCCAAGGGCGTGCAAGCGCTCGCGGCGAGCAACCCCACGGATGCCTTGTTCGCGGCGGAGATGGCGGATGCCGGCCCCGACGTGACCCAGGCGGAGATCCACCAGCGGCTGACGCAGCAGGCGCTGATCCGGGTCAACCTCTCCAACCCCTGGTACGACCCCAAGACGGCCGGCGATCCGTACAACCCGAAGGACCTGCGCTTCTGGCGCTCCGTCCCCACGGCGATCAACGCGGGGCTGGCGAACAGCGCCAAGTACAAGAACCCCGTGACGGGCAAGCCGGACAGCGGCATGATCATGTGGGACATGCGCGAGACCTCGCTCGAGAAGCAGGCGGTGGACGCCAGCCATGGGCACGCCCAGGGCACCGGCTTCTTCCCCGGCAACCTCGGCATCGACGTGGCGGAGTTCGAGCGCAAGGCGGCGACCATCCCGTCCTCGCTCTACAAGGCCAAGTTGGCGAAGGTCACGATCGACCCGCGCCACACGAACCCGGCCGACCCGTTCTTCGGCACGCCGGTGTTCGACCCGATGACGGTCAAGGACAAGTTCTTCCGCACCGTCAACATCACGCCGGGTAGCGCGGAGTGGCGCGGCATGATGGTCTTCGTCGGCACGCCGCAAAACCCGCATTGCATCGTGTGCCACAACCAGCCGGAGACCCTGGCCGGCGGCACGGTGATGAACCGCGACGCCATGGTCTCGGAGACCCAGGATGCCTCCTTCCCGGTGGTCCACCTGCGCCTCAAGGACGACAAGGGTGCCTGGCACAACTGCGACACCAAGGACCCCGGCTGCGCCGTCACGACGGGCCGCTACGAGGACCTGAACACCTTCAAGGTGCCGCAGCTGCGTAACATCAAGACGTTCGGGCGGTACTTCCACGACAACAGCTCGCTGGACTTGCAGGACGTGGCCCAGCACTACCGCGAGAACCTGCCCCAGATCTTCAAGGACATGAAGGGCAAGGACCGGAACGACCTGGTGGCGTTCCTGAACGCGCTCTAACCCCCCTTTTGAAATGCTTCGGCGGGCAGACCTTTTGGGTCTGCCCGCCTCGGCGAGTTGGAGTGGAGTGGAGTGTGGAGTGGAATTGGGGTGGAAAACTTGGGTCGGGCCTGTTTGCTCCGGACAAGATGATTATCGCTCATCACCGCCGAAATGCGGTTAGGCATCGGACAAGCTGACCTTAAGGCCCGGTAATCAAAAAGCGGACGGCCCCGTGAGGGACCGCCCGCGTTGGAATCTGAGCGCCGGGGCTAGCCCGCGGAGCCACCACCCGAGCGGGTCTGCGCATCGGCGCTGGTGCTGGCCGAGGCGTCCGCCGTGGCACCGGCATCCGCCGTCACATCAACCGACGCGCTGTCGGCCGCCACGGTGGCCGTGGCACCCGCGTCCGTGATCACGGTCGCGTCGCCGTCGGCCGGCAGGGTGACTTCGGCCTTGCCGCCGTCGTCCTTGCACTTGGGGGTGTCTTCGTCGCCGCTCAGGGTGATGGTGACGGTCTTCACGATCTTGCCGTCCTTGTTGGCCCAGGTGATCGTGCCCTTGCCGGTGACGCTTCCGTCGGCGGCGATGGTCTTGGTCCAGTCGGACGTGCGCTTGGCGCCGCCCGCCAGGGTCAGCTCGCTGTGGAAGGTCACCAGGTAGGTGCCGTCCTCCTGCAGGACCTTGTCACGGGTGGAGACGCGGTGCAGGCCGTTGGGCAGGGTCTGGTCGAAGTCGGCGTGCCAGCTGACCAGGGCCTTGGTATCCGTCTGGATCGTGCGGCTGATCGTGGCCTTGCGGGTCACGGACTTGCCGTTGACGGTGCGCGTGTCATCGAAGGAGATCGTCTTGGTCTGGGTGCCGTCGCCGTTGTCGACCCACTTCACGCCCTTGAGCTGGTTGCGCATCTTCTCGCGCTGGTTGGACAGCTTGTCGAGGCGCTTGGCGATCTTCTGGTTGCGCTCCTTGATGCGGGCCTGGACCTTGGCCTTGACCTCGACCGTGATCTTGACCTTGGCGGCGCCCTTGATGGCGGCGCGGCGCTCGTCGTCGGTCAGCTTCTGGCCGGCCTTGATCTTGGCGGCGGCGGCCTTCAGGTCGGCGCCCGCGTTGGCGTTGACCGCTGCGGCACCGGTGGCGCCGGCGGTAACGGTGGCCTTGGCGGCGCCGGTGGCGGCCACGTCAAGCACGTAGAACGAGGCGGGCGTGGGGTCTTCCTGCTCGGCCACGGCGGAGTAGTCATCCATCGCGCGCTCGTCGGCCATCGCGGAGGCGGCTTCGGAGCTGGTCTCGTTGCTGGCGGTGGCGGTGGAGCCGGTGGTGGTGCCGGGCTGCGTGGTGACGGCCGGGGTGCCCGTCGTCGTGCCGGTGGGCTTGCTGGGCGTCGTGGTGCCCGTCGTGCCGCCGGTCGTCGTGCCGGTCGCGCTCGCGCCGCCAGGAGTTGGCGTGTTGCAGCCAGCCAGGGTAGCAAGGACCAGGCTGGAGGCGATCATCGCGCCGAAGATGTTCTTGTTCATTGGGGGTTTCTCCTCATCATGCAGGCCGCCGAAGGGGGCAACCGCGAATTCCGTACTGCTGATGTACCCATTCTCCGATCCCGTGATGACACGATCGATGACACGCAGGCATGTCATCGCGAAATAATTTTCCAGGCTGCATGGAAAAAGCCGCGCAGCGAGATCGCGCGCGGCTTTCGAGGAAGGAAAAAAGTTTTAAGTGCCGGCCGTGGTCCGGGAGAACAGGCGGGCGTGGGTGACGACGGTGGGCATCGCCTTGAGCAGGAGGTCGGCGGTGAAGCTGGGGCCATCGGCCTCCGTGCCGTCGTCCACGCTGGCGTCCAGGGTGAAGCCGGTGTCCAGGCGCAGCTTGATCGGGTCGCCTTCGGTGAACTCCAGCGAGCGGGCGCCGAAGCTGCCCACCTTGTAGAAGCGGTAATCGGCGGTGCCGCTGCCCAGCTCCGAGACGTACAGGCCCTTGTCCTTGCCCAGGAACAGGTTGCTGTTGAACTGGGTCTTGCCGGCCACCTTGACCGGGAAGAAGATCTTGGCGCCCTGGTTGAAGCCCAGGCGCTTGGCGGACATGCGCACCACCATGTAATCGGTCTTCTGGCTCTTGATCGTGACCCAGGCCACCTGCGCCGGGTAGTTGGCCCAGAACGCGTCGTCCGACGTCGTGACGGCCTTGGCGGCCACGGAGATCTGCGCTTCGACGCCGCCCGCGGTCGGGATCTTGTTCTTGCCACAGCCGGTCATCACCAGCGCCAGGGCCAACAAAGCAATGCGAGCGTACATGTTCGGCGTCTCCATCCAACGGGTTCCAACGGAATTGTCGGCTGATTAACGCGCGATCCGGTTATCACCACGATACGGTTGAATTAAAATTCCGCTAAGCCATCCCGCCATCCACGCAAAGCACGTGGCCGTTGATGAAGTCGCTGGCGTCGGAGGCCAGGAACAAGTAGGCCTGCGCCACGTCTTCGGGCGTGCCCAGGCGCTTCAGCGGCACGCGCTCCGCGGCGCCTTCGAGCAGCTTGGCCGGGATCGCGCGGGTCATGTCCGTCAGGATGAAGCCCGGCGCCACGGCGTTGGCCGTGATGCCCTTAGGGCCCAGCTCCTTGGCCCAGGTCTTGGTCATGCCGATCACGGCCGCCTTGCTGGCCGCGTAGTTGGTCTGGCCGAAGTTGCCATGCAGCCCCACCACGCTCGAGGCGCTCACGATCTTGCCCTTGCCCTGCGCGAGGAAGGTGGGCAACACCGCCTGGGTGCAGTGGAAGACGCCCTTGAGGTTGACGTCGATCACCCGGTCGAACTGCGCTTCCGTCATCTTGGCGAGGGTGGCGTCTTGCGTGATGCCGGCGTTGTTGATCAGCACGTCGATGCGGCCATAGCGCGCGAGCACCGCGGCCACCATGGCGTCGACCTGCGCGCGGTCGGCCACGTCGATGGCCAGCCCCAGCGCCGTGGGGCCGATTTCGGCGGCCAGCTCGCGGGCGGGCGCCTCGTCGCGGTCCGCGCAGGCCACGCTCGCGCCCGCCTTGGCGAGCAGCAGCGCCGTTGCCCGGCCGATGCCCCGGCCGGCCCCCGTCACGATCACGACTTTTCCTTCCATGGCCCAGGTCCTCCTGCGCGCCATTGTACCAAGCGGGCCTTTACCGGGCGGCCGTCGCTGCCTAGGATGGGGGTGGAGGATGGAATGGCCACAAGCGCGCGTGATACCCGCGGGCAGCGGCTCCGCCTGGCGTTGACAGCGCTGCTGACGGGGGTCCTCGCGCTCGCCCTGGACCGGGGCCTGGCCGTGCCGGTCTACCCGGGCCTGACCATCTTCTTCGGCTCCGTGCCGATCTTGATGTTGGCGCTGGCCGGCGGCTGGCGCCCGGCGTTGATCGCCGCCGGCATCGTCGGGTTGGGCATGCTGCCCGCGGTAGGGTTACCGTGGGCCTGGACGGCCTACGCCCTGGAAGCCGTGGTGATCGGCCTCTGGGCCGCGCGCGTGCACCCGGCGATCCTGGTGGTGGGCTTCTGGGCGCTGGTAGGGCTGCCGGGGGTGGCGCTGTTCCACCTGGTCCATCCCGACGCCGGCGCCATCACGCTGCCGGTGGTGGGCGTGAAGGCATCGCTGCAAGAGCTGTTCTGCGTGCTGTTGGCCCAGAACCTCCTGCTGCTGTCGTTCATGCGCGGGCTCGTGCGCTGGCTGGACGCCGGCTTGCACACGCCGGTGATCACGCTGCAGCGCTTCCAGACCTCCTTCGTGGGCCTGATGCTGATCGCGGTGGCGGGCAGCGTGGGCCTGGTGCAGAGCCGGGCGATCGAGCGCGACGAGCGCGGCGCGCTGGAGCGCCTGGGCCGCGCCACCGCCTCGTTGGCCGCCGCAGACTTGGTAACCTTGTTGCAAGGCCAGGCCGCGACCTTGGCCGTCGCCGGCGGCTTGTGGCCGGGGCTCTCGCCCACGGAACGGGACGTGCGGGCGCGGGCCGTGCTGGAAGGCAGCCACTTCCAGCTCTTCGCCTGGCTGGACCCGCAGCTGCGCTTCGCGGGCGGCTGGGCCCAAGGGGGTGCCTCGCCCACCCGCCTCACCGCGCTGACGCTGAGCGGCGCCAAACCGCGCGCCTTCAACCCGGGGCCGGGCCAGCGCCAGCTGCTGCTGACGGTGCCCGCCGCGGCCGGCCACGGGCCCATGGTCTTGCTGCTGCAGCCGCTGGACGGGCGCAAGAAGGGCTACCTGGCCGCGGGGCTGGATCTGCGCTACCTGGCGAGCGACCTGCGGGAGGTGTTGCCCGACGCCGCCATGCGCCTGGAGTTGCACGACCTGGACGGCACGGTGCTGGTGAGCGCCAGCGCCGTGGGCCCGCCGCGGCCCGACCAGGCGGCCAAGCTGCCCGGCCTGCGGACCAACCGCCAGGCCCTGGTGGCCGGCGCGGCGGTGGCCCACACGCCCTGGACGATGGTGGCCGTCGCGCCCAGCTGGCTGCTGCAAGAGCGCGTCTACGCCACCTTCTGGCACGCGCTGCCGCCCTTGCTGCTGCTGCTGGGCCTGTTGGGCGCGATGGGCATGGGCACGTTGATGCTGCTGCGCCAGGAGCTGCGCCAGGTGACGAAGTCGACCCTCCAATTGGGGCGGCTGGCCACGGAGGAGGCGGTGGACGACCCCGCCTTCGAGGACAGCTTCCTGGTGGAGGTGGAGCGGCTGAACCAGGTCTACCGCCGCGTGGCGGCCTCGCTGCGCACCGCCATGCGCGAGCTGCGTGCGCGCGACGCGGAGCTGTCGTTGGGCAACTCCAAGCTCACGACCCTGGTGGAGGCCCTGCAGGGGCTGGAGAAGGGCCGCGGCGAGGTCATGAACGCGATCAGCCACGACATCAAGATCCCGCTGACGGCCGTGATCGGCTACACGGAGCTGCTGGAAGAAGAGCTGGCCGGGCCGCTGACGAAGGACCAGGCCGAGTACGTGCGCAACATCGGGGAGAACTCCGAGCGCGTGGTGCGGCTGCTGGAGGACCTGTTGGACTTCGCGCGCCTGGAGGTGGGCCGCTTCCCCATCGACGCCATGGCGGTCGAGGTGGGGCCGATGCTCGAGCGCACCTGCCGCAACCTCCAGCCGCTGATCGACGAGCAGGGCCTGACCGCGCGGGTGGAGGTGGCCCCGGACCTGGCCTTGGCCTGGGCCGACCCGCACCGGCTGGACCAGGTGCTCAACAACCTGCTTTCCAACGCGATCAAGTTCACGCCGCGCGGCGGCCGGATCTGGCTGCGCGCCGCGCCGGACGACGCGGGCGGCGTGATCGTGCAGGTGGTGGACACCGGCCGGGGCGTGGCCGCGGAGCACCTGCCCCACCTGTTCGAGCGCTTCTACCGCGTGCCGGGGGCGCAGGCGCCGGGCACCGGGCTGGGCCTCGCCATCTCCCAGAAGCTGGTGGAGGCGATGGGCGGCCGGATCGGCGTGTTGAGCGAGCCGGGACACGGCTCGACCTTCTGGTTCACGCTGCCGGCGGCGGACGAGCTTAGCGCTGTTCCAGCGCCGCGTAGCCAAACTTCAGCAGCCAGCAGTCACAGCCTCCCGCCCCCGTGACGCGGGTGCAGGTGGCGGAATGGGGCGCCTCCAACAAGAGGCGCTGGTAAGCCGCCTGGATCTTCTGCAGCCGGCCGCTCTGCATGCCGTAGCGCTCCAGCAGCGCCGTGTGCTCCGCCTCCAGCCGCGCGACCTCGCCGCGCACCACGCCGGCGGCGTCTTCGTGCTGGGCGGCGCGGGCGCCGAGCAACTGGGCGTGCGCCTCGCGATCCTTGGCGTAGGCGTCCAGCTCCGTGAGCTTCAAGAGGGTGGTCTGGCGCTCCGCTTGCAGGGCCTGCAGGTGGGACTGCAGCGCGGCCTTGTCCGTTTGCAGCGAGCGGATCTGCTCGTCGAGGGCCTTCTTGGCGTCGAGCGCCGCGCGCAGCTGGTCGGAGAGGCCGCGCACGCGCTCGTTGAGGGCGAGCAGCATGTCGCGCAGCTTCCAGCCGTGGCCCCAGGCCTGGCGCGGGGCCTCGTCGGCGTTGGCGTAGGGGTTGGGGCTGGCGGGCTCGTTGGCGTTGCGGGCCGCGATGCCTTCCTGCTCCGCGGCCTTCGCGGCCTCGAGCTTGGTCACGCGGGCGCGCAGGGCGTCGATTTCGGTCTGGAGCTCGAACGCCTTCTTGCCGCTCTCGTCCACGTGGGTGGCGAAGTGGCGCTCCGTGGTGGCGAGGGCCTCCTTCAGGCGCTCGCGCTCGCCCTCCGCGCGCTTGAGGCCGTCCACGCGCACGTAGCCCGCGGCCACCAGGTCCGCCTGCGTGGCAACCTGGGTCTTCTTGAGCGTGGGCGTGGCGATCGCCAGCACCATCTCTTCGGGCCCGTTGCCCACGTTCGTGACGAACACCGTGCCGCTCTTGCGCACGAGCGCCTCGAAGTCCTTTTCGTCGGTCTCCATATGGCCTGCTATACCCAGGGGGAGGCCCGGAATCAGGCGCGCTGGCCGTTGATCAGCGCCTGGATTTGTTGCTGGATCTGGGTGATCTGCTGCTGCAAGAAGGAGGCCTGCTGCTGCTGCGCGGGGGTCAGCTGCACGCTGGCCACGCCCGGCAAGGGCGGGGGCGCCAGCAGCGGCGGGG
>JAQBPE010000009.1 GCA_028287685.1 Cyanobacteria bacterium RYN_339
GGGTGGCCGTGGCCGTGGCGGTGGGCGTGGCGCTCGGCCGGGGCCCACCGGTGGCGGCCGGATCGGCGCTGGCGCTCACGGCGATGCTGGGCCGCGGCACGGCAACGCCAACGGCGACGTCCGGCCCCTCGGAAGGAGCCAGCGTCCGGTCGGGTAGCGGCGGATCGGGCAAGGTCGTCGGGCCACAAGCCGCGGCGGCCAGGCAGAGCAGCAGGAACGGCATGGGGGCACGCATGCCGCTATCATTCCCAAAATCCTTGCTTGGCCGACGAACGTGGCCTATAATAAACTATCCTTAACATTTAACGGATGGAGGCCACCGGTGTCGCTGAAGCAAGTCGTCTTGGGAATGGTCCTGGCCGCGGCCGTCGCGGGCTGCGCCCACGCGCCGATCGCCCCGATCATCGCGCCCAACGGCGCCAGCCTGACCGGGCAGGGCCAGGCGCTCGCCAAGCCGATCCTGACGCTCGACCACATCGACGTCTCCGACCGCCTCGACGCCCTGACGCCGGAGTCCGTGGAGGCCAAGGCGCGCGCCACCGCCACCAAGTGGCAGGCCGACGCGGAGCTGCGCTTCGTGGGTTGGGGCGTGGCCGTGCTGGAGTTCGCCTCCGAGACCAACCACGTCTTCTACTCGCCTTCCAAGAACCAGATCATGGTCGTCACCACGGTGATCACCCAGAAGTGGCAGCGCGCCGACGTCTACGAGAACGAGTACGTGGCCGCGCCCGCCAAGGTGCTGCAGCCGTTGACCAGCGACTACCACATCAACGCCCACCGCGCGCTGGGCCTCGCCAAGAACTACTTCTCGTTCCTGGGCGATCACGGCATCTCCCTGACCTTCCTGACCCGCCCGGTCAAGCTGCCCTTCGCCTTCTGGGGCGTGGTGGGCGACGGCACCGTGGTGCTGGTGCACGCCAACACGGGGCAGTCCCTGTCGCCGCGCGGCTTCGACCCGTTCCCGAAGGAATGGACGAAGAAGGCGCTGTAGCGTGCGCCGCGCGCTGGTAGCCGCCGCGCTCGCGCTCCTGGTTCCCAGCCCAGCCCAGGCCGCCGGCCTGGGCTTCAGCTTGCCCAAGGCCCGCATGTTGACCCTGGACGGCGCCACCAGTTGGGGCGGCAGCGTGCAGGTGGTGGCCGGGTCCTTCAACGTGGGCATGGCGCGGATCGACCTGGCGTTGGACTACGGTTACACGCGTGACTTCGGCGCCGCCGCCAACTACGCCTTCTTCGACGGCATGGCCGGGGTGGGCGTGCCGCTGGGCCTGGGACCGCAATTCGTGCTCACGCCCTCCCTGTACGGCCACGTGCTGCCCTTCGTCGCCAGCCCCGTGCCGGTGACCTCCCCGCTGTTCGGCGTGGGGCCCCGCTTGACGGGCGCCTTCAAGCCGGCGGCCAACGTCAGCGTAGAGCTGGGGCTGGGCTACGACTTCGTGGTGTCGCGCGGCGGGATGGCAACCCTGGACGTGGGCGGCACGTACAACTTCTGACGCGACACGGCCGCCGCGATCGGCAGCAAGACGGCGATCAGCAGCTTCAACCGACCGAAGACGAGCCAACTGAGGAAGAGCGCGGGCCCCAGCAGGATCGCGACCAACAGATGCGGCAACTTGATGCGGCGGATCGTGGACAGGTCGGGGAAGCCCGTCCAGGCCTCCTTCAGGTAGCCGAAGGCGGCCTGTCCGGCCACGCCGCCCGTCAGGCTCGCCAACAACATCGCCGGCAGCGGCGCGAGCATCGGACGCGCGCCCGCCAGGTGCACCACGACGCCGCGGCGCGTGTGCCACTCGCTGGCATCCCAGGTCAGCGCGAGGAACTCCAAGGCACAGACCACCAGGCCCACCACCACGGCCAGCGCGAGCTGCTCGTAGCGGCGCGCCGCTTCGCGGTCGGCGGCGGTGATCGACGTGGGGAAGCCGTTGCGCCAGGCCGTGTCCAGCACCGTCTCCTCGGGCCCGGTTTCAAGGCCGGCCATGCGGGCATCCAACTCCTGCTGGGCCAACATCTGCAAGGCGGCCAGCACGGCCATCAACGGCTCGTCGGCCTTGTCGTAGAAGCCCAGGGCCCAGCCCGCCTCCTTATAGACCCAACGTAGATCTGGCGTCGTGAAGGGCGCCATGATCCCGCCGTAAGCCACCCGGGCGTTGTCGAGCGTGGGCGGACGGCCGCCCCAGAGGGCGGCGAAGGCCGCGGGCCGGCGGGCCCGGCAGGCCGGGTCGTCGCTCAGGGCGGTGACCAGGGCCTCCACCAGCACCGCCGCATAGGCGGGCAGGCCCAGGTCGCGGGGATCGAGGCGCGCGGCCGCCCCGTCGCGCATGGCGTCGATCACGTCGACGTAGACCTCGGCTTCGGTGGACATAGATGGGACCTCAGGGGGCGAAGACGCTGACCGTGCCACCGCCGAAATTGGCTTCCCAGAGGTAGCCGCGGGCGTCGAAGGTCAGGCCGAGCGGGCCCAGGTCGGTGGGCCGGTTCGACAGCACGGTACCGTCGGGCGCCAGCTGCGTCAACGTGTTCGAGCCGGAGTTCGACACCCAGATGCGACCGTCCGCGCCGATCGCGATCCCGAACGGGCTGGTGCCCACCGGCGAGTTGCCGCGCAAGCTGCCGTCCGGCGCGAGGTGGGTGACGGTGTTGGCCGCGCCGTTCGCCACCCAGATGTCGCCGGCGGCGTCTACTACCAGGCTGTTCGGCGAGGCACCGGTGGGGAAGGTGCCCAGGTTGGTGCCGTCCGGCGCCAGCTTGCTGACGGAGCCCGCGCCGTTGTTGGCGACCCACGCGTTGCCGCTGGCGTCGAACGCCACGCCGTAAGGGCCCGTGCCGGTCGAGAAGGTCCCGACGACGCTCCCGGTCGGCGACAGGGTGCTGATCGTGCCCGAGCTGGTCCGCGTGGTCCAGGCCGTGCCGCCTGCGTCGATGGCGATGCCGACCGTTCGGGTGGCGTCGACCGGGATGGTGGCCACGGTGTTGCCGCTGGCGTCCAGTTGCACGACCTTGCCCGTGCTGGCGCTGGTCACCCAGACGATGCCGCGCCCATCCACGGCCACCCCCTGGGGACCGGCGGGGACGGCGAAGGTGCCCAGGACAGTGCCGTCCGGCGCCAGCTTGCTCACGCTGTTGCTGGTCAAGTTCGAGATCCAGGCGTTGCCCGCGGCGTCGATGGCGATGCGCGAAGGGCCGCTGCCCACCGTGTAATGGCCCAGGCGCGTCCCCGCCGCCACCGCCGTGAAGCCCTGGGCACCCGCGGCGGTTTGCCCGCCCACCGTCACCGTTACGACGCCGGAGCCTACTTGCGCCGGCACCAGCACGACCAGCTGGCTGGGCAATGCCTGAAGAACGGTCGCCGCAACGCCGGCCACCATGACCGTGTTGTCCGCAGGGGTCGCCCCGAAGCCCGTGCCGGCGATGGTCAGGCGGGTCCCGGGAGACCCGCTGGTCGGTACCAGCGTGTTGATCGTGGGCGGCGCCGGCGTGGGCGTGGGCGTGGGCGCCGGCGCAGGATCCGCGCCCGTGCCGCCACCCGCCGGCGGGCGGGTATCCGGGGTGGCGGTGGGCGAGGCCGTCGGCGCCGGGGTGGGGGTCGGGCGTGGTCGTGCCAGGCCCGCGGTCGCCGCCGCCGTGCCCAGATCGAGGTTGGTCGCCGCCAGGGCATCGAAGACATTGGCGGCGGGCTCGGGGCCCAACAGCACGGCCGCGACCGCGGCGCGGTCGGACATCAGGGGGACCAGCAGGCGTGCCAGGTCCGCCGCCATGGCAGCGGACACCTGGCCCGACCGGGTCGCCCGGACTTTCTTAGCCACCAGCGTGGTGGCGGGATCGAGCTCCACGGCCGTGGCCCCGGGCTCGACCAGGGCCAGCAGCGTCAGCGCCCTGTCGCCGACGGTCGCGGACGCCCCGACCATGTACCGCGCCACCGGCACCGCCGGGGCGGCCAATGTGAAGACCCCGGCCAGGTCCGTGGTCAACGTTGGCCCGGCAAATGCGCTGCCATCCAAGGCTTCCAGCCCGATGTGGGCGCCGGCCAATTGAACCAAGTCGCTCTCGGCATACGCAAGCCGGTAGCCCGCGCCGTGGTTGGCAACGATGCCGCCGCCGTTGTTGGAGATGAGGCCGCCCGCGTTGTTCGACACGATGTCGCCGCCATTGTTCGCCAGCACGGAGGCAGCCTCGCGTTGGACCAGATCGGCCAACGGGGCTCGGACGCGGCCCGTGAGGCCCACGCCGTGATCGGACAACACCGTGGCGGCCTGGGGGAGCGCCCGGTCCGGGCCGCCCAGGCGCTCCGTCCGCAACGGCACGAGCCGCGCGCCGTCGCACGCCACCAGGAGGGCGGCCAGCGTGATGGCCACGCCCGCCCGCAGCCCGCCAGGGAAATGCGGCAATACCAAGGGAGTCCTCCCCCAGGCATATACCCGCGGATCAGGTCCGCGTCTTGATGATGGCGCGCGCATGGACACCGATGGCGGCCAGCGGGATGCCGATCGTCAGGCCTTGGCGCATCCAGTAGAACTCGGCCGCGACCATCAAGACGAACACCCCGGCCAGCCCGATGCCCTGGCCCCAAGTAACGTAGAGTGCCCAATACTCCGCCCATTCAATTTCCGGCGGCAACATCAGGGCCATGGCCTGGGTCAGCACCCCCGTGAGCATGAGGCAAATCAGCACCGCCCAGCTCCACGCGTTGATCACGGGCATGCCCGCCGGGTGCGGCATCCACCACGGGCCGTCGCTCATCAGGAGCCACAGCTCCACGAAGGCGAACGGCAAGGCGGCGAGGAGACCGCCCAAGACGGGGATGGTGCGGTCGGTGGTTTGGCCGAGCATAGGAAACCTGCCTGGTAAAGATCCGTGAACGACGGCCGCTTCGCCTTGACGGGCGGTGTACCATGGGTCTTTCCCGCCATGACCAACCTTCTCTCACCCGAATTAAAGAACTTGTTGGGCACCCTCGGCGCGTACAAAGGCCGCTACGCGCTGGGGTGCCTCTTCATGGCGTGCACGGACGCCGGCCAACTGGCCGTGCCCTGGCTGGTGGGCCGGGTGGTGGACGGGTTGGCCGCGCACCGGCTGGACGCCGCGGGCGTCTCGCGTTACGCGGGGCTGATCGTCCTGGCCGCCCTGGTGGTGGCGGCCGGCCGGCTGGGCTGGCGCGCTTACATCTTCGGCACGGCCCGTCGCTTGGACCGCGATCTCCGCCAGCGGCTCTACGAGCACTTACAAGGGTTGTCGATCGACTTCCACCTGCGCCACAAGGTGGGCGACCTGATGGCCCACGCCACCAACGACATCCAAGCCGTGCGCGCCGTGGCCGGCGAGGGGGTCATGTCGGGCTGGGACGCGTTCGCCATGGCCGTGGGCGCGGCCGGCATGGTGATCTCGACCGTGGACTGGCGGCTGGGCGTGGTGGCGCTGTCGCCCCTGCTGTTGCTGCCGGTCTTCACGTATATGCTGGGTCAGCGGCTGCACCGCAGCTACGCGGAGGTCCAGGGCGCCTTCGCGCTCGTCAGCGACCGCGCCCAGGAAGGCTTCGCCGGCATCCGCGTGGTCAAGGGCTTCGCGCGGGAAGGCCACCAGCTGGCGCTCTTCGCCGAGGCCAACGAGGCCTACCGCGCGGCTTACGCGCGGATGAGCCGCTTCGAGGTGGCCTCCGACCCGGTGGTCGGGCTGTTGGCCGGCGTCTCGTTCGCCGTGGGCTTGCTGTACGGCGGGCACATGGTGCTGACGGGGCAGCTTTCCGTGGGCCAATACGTGGCCTTCAATTCGTTCCTGGGGATGATCGTGTGGCCCATGTTGGCGGTGGGCTGGTCGATGAACCTCTTCCAGCGCGGCGCGGCCTCGATGGGCCGGCTCCAGAAGATCTTCGCCGAGACGCCCTCCGTGGCGGATGGCCCGCTGGCGCTGCCAACGCCT
>JAQBPE010000150.1 GCA_028287685.1 Cyanobacteria bacterium RYN_339
ATGTGGTGGGTAGAGCTACCCGCGGCCGTTGGTCACGAACAAGTGGGTAAGCGTCCGGCGATGGTGATCTCGGCGGACCGCATGAACCACGGCCGCTCCGGGTTGGTGGTGGTCGCCGTGATGACCACGAATGCGCCCAAGTACCCTTCGCACATCGCTGCCCCGGCCACCGTCACGGGAGCCAAGCGAGACGGCACGGTCATGTGCGAACACCTCCACACCGTGAGTGTGGAGCGCATGAGTCCGAGGCCTATCGGCCAGGCCGACGCCGCGGTCTTGGCCCAAGTGGACACGGCCATTCGCCGCATTCTCGCGCACTAGACCTTCAAGGACGCGGTCGCGTTCGCCTACAGGCGTGCGATACCAACCAGGGGAACAATCATGGCCTTCGACGACGAGCTCGGCAGGATCTTTGGGTTCACGACGCAGGACCTGGAAGTGAACCAGCGGCGCGAGGTGTCGCCGGCGCAACGGCGCTCGGTCCGGTGGTTCGGCATCGACTTCCTCGTGCGGGCGACCTTGTTGCGCCTTCCGTTAGGGCTGGCGCTGCTCGTTGCGACCTGGTTCATCGCGACCGCGCCGGGCCTCGACCGCCATGACGCGTTCTTCCTAGGTTTGGGGGGCTTCTTTGGGGTGGCCGGCCTCGTGCTGACCCTCGATTGGGTGCGCTGCATCGTGAAGTACGTGGGCTCGGCGAGCGGCGTCAAGATCGCCGAGGGCCCCTTGCAGAAGATGTCCGCGGTCGAGCGCGCCGTCACCGAGCTGCTCACATCGGGCAATGCCAGGGCGGATGTGGGCATCGGGCCGCAGCCCTGGCGCTGGGTCGAGATCGACGGGAAGCGGCACTGGCTGGTCCAGGGCGACTTCGATGCCCTGAGCGAGCAAGACCTCCTCCGGGTCTACTACGTGGATGACCCGCTGTCGGAGGTGTCGAAGTTCCTGAGCGTCGAGCGAGTCTCGTAGCCGGCGTTCAGTTCGCACCGTTCGGCGCGAGGATGGAAGGCTGGGGGTCGAAGTCGGGCATGGGGTCGTTCCTTTCGCTTGGTTGGTTCCCAGCATAGGCCGGCGCGGCGTTCCGGTTGCCCTCCGGTCGTCGGCCAATTGTCTTCGAGTTGTCTCGTCGGCCACGCAACGCAAAGCGCCGGGCTCCCGAAGGAACCCGGCGCTCGCGTAACTGGTTCGAGCCTTACTTGGCCGACGTCCACCACTCGCTGGTGTTGTCGTTGTCGCCGGTCATGTGCGACGCGAAGTCGTAAGGCATGTAGAAGTAGCCCTTGTCGCCCCAGCCCGAGCCCCAGCTGTTGCGGACGGTGAGGAGCTTCTTGGTGTCGTCGTAGCCGACGGCCAGGACCGCGTGGCCGCCCAGGACGCCTTCGCCGGAAGCAGGCATCGGCATCACGCCGTCGTCGCCGATGTTCTGGAAGCTCTCGTAGACGGTGAAGCCGAAGGCGACGGGCTGGCCGGCGGCCAGGGCGGCCTTGACGTCATCGAAGTTGGTGAGGTCTTGCGAGGCCTGCAGCTTGTGGGCGGCGGCGGTCGCATCGGCGGCCTTCGGCGGCTTCACCGCGAACTTCGCGATGCTGTAGGCCCAGGTCGACTGGTCGGCATCGCCGTCGTGCGTCAGGACGTACTCGCCATCGGCCATCATCGCGCCCGAATCTTCCTTGATGTACTGGGCACCCATGTGGGCGCGCTCGTAGTAGTAGAGCCAGAGGGCCGAAACCGGGGCGGCCTTCTCGCCGTTCTTGTTGGCGATGTACTCGCGGAGGCCCTTGCCCATCGAGAAGGCGGTGCAGGAACCGAGGTTGCCCTGGTCGGCGACCGGCGAGCAGTACTGGCGGTTGTCCACGGTCGCGGGCAGCGGGCCACGGGTCGCGAAGTGGGTGGTGTGACGCTGGCCGCGGGTGGCCTTGGCGCGGGCCATGTCGTAGCCGAACTTGCGGGCTTGGCCGTGCACCATCGCGGTGGGCAAGGAGGCCTGGCGGATGCCGGCGGCCGTCGAGGTGCCGGGGGTGGCGTGGCCGCAGGCTGCCAACACGGCAGACGACAGGACCAACATGGCGGCAGTCAGGTTACGCATCGTCTTCAAGAGTCGGCTCCTATATCTGGCGGGGGTGAGTTGGCGGTTGGATTTGGTTAACGCTCGTTTAACTTGAGGGAAAGATACCACCCGCAGGGAATTGCCCGCTATGGTTCTAATCAAGGTTTGATGGAGATTTAACAGGGGCTAAACAATTGCTGTTTGGGTACACTCCCAAGACCCCCTGTAAGGAGCGCCCCATGTCCCTTTATGAATACTTCACCTCCAAAGGCCCCAGCGGCTTCGGCTACGGCTCCACCGCCGAGCAGGTCACGGAGGGGCTTTCGCTGGCTGGCCAGACGATCCTCGTCACCGGCTGCAACTCCGGCCTGGGCCAAGAGACGATGCGCGTCCTGGCCGCCCGCGGCGCCCGCGTCGTCGGCACGGCCCGCTCGGTCGCCAAGGCGAAGGAAGCCTGCAATGCGGTCGCGGGGCTGACGGTGCCGCTGGCCTGCGAGCTGTCGGACCCCGCCAGCGTGCGCGCCTGTGTCGAAGCCGTGAAGCGCGAGGGCCTGAAGCTCGACGCGATCATCTGCAACGCCGGCATCATGGCGCTGCCCGCGCTGGAAAAGGCCCACGGTTACGAGCTGCAGTTCTTCACCAACCACGTAGGCCACTTCATGCTGGTGACCGGCTTGCTGGACCAGCTGAGGTCGACCGGCCGGGTGGTGATGCTGAGCAGCGGCGCCCACACGCAGGCGCCCCGCGAGGGCATCCAGTTCGACAACCTGGACGGCGCCAAGGGCTACGGCGCCTGGCAGAACTACGGCCAGTCGAAGCTCGCGAACGTGCTGTTCGCCAAGGAGCTGGCCCGGCGCTTCCGGGGGACCCAGCGCACCGCCAACGCGGTGCACCCGGGCGTGATCCACACGAACCTTACGCGCCACATGAACCCCGTGATGTCGTTCCTGTTCGGGGTCTTCGGCCCGCTGGCACTCAAGAGCGTGGCGCAAGGCGCCGCCACCCAGGTCTACGTCGCCACGCACCCCACGCTCGCGGAGGTGTCGGGCCTGTACTTCGCGGACTGCAACGTCCTCGCGCCCCGGGCGGATGCCAACGACGAGGCGCTTGCCCGCAAGCTCTGGGAGGTCTCCGAGGGGATCGTTGCGGCGCTGGGAAACGAGCCGGCGTCCAAGGTCGGGTAGTGAGAAGCGGCGCTAAGGCTTCAGGCTGGTCTTGAGCCGCTCGCCCAGCATCGCCAGCAGCTTGCCGACGTCGCTGTTGGCCCAGCCTTCCACCAGCTGGCCGGGCAAGGTGGCGACGCGCCGCGACTCGGCCAGGACGGCACCCGCGACGACCTTGATCTGCGCCGGGTTGCGCATGACCCGGCCGTTGGCGCCGCGCAAGAGGATCTGGTCGGCGACGGCCGCCGCGCCGCCGTGCGCGGCGAACCCATCGGCATGCTCCACGACGACGTTCATGGACCTGCCGGCGGCGTTCTTGCCATAGGACAGCCAGGCCTCCTGGATGGGACCGTGGGTCATCAAGTTCTGGAAGGTCAGGCGGGACAGGATGGGGCTCATGGTTCAGGCTCTCTCTCACTCCGGGGGCGCACCCTCCTTATCCGGGGCTGACTGACAGACCGCTGACGGATAGCGTTTACTTCGCTAATTTGACGTTAAGTGTTTGCGTCGGCGGGGACGGCCTGGGGAATGGCTGGCGCGGAGGTTCGTTTCATGCGCCTCGCAACCCCGTGGCCGACGGCGGCGCGTGCTAGACTGGTGCGCCGCAAACATTGACGAGAGGCTGCGCTATGCCCAAGACGGTCTTGATCACCGGAGCCTCCGCTGGACTGGGCCGCTCGGTTGCCGAGCGCTTCCAACGCGAAGGCTGGAACGTCGTTGCGACCATGCGGCGCCCCGCCGAAGAACAGACGCTCACCCAGCTGGACCGGGTCGCCTGCCTGGCGCTCGACGTGACGGACGAAGCCAGCGTCCAGGCCGCGGTGGCGGAGGCGATCGCCCGCTTTGGTCAGCTCGACGTCGTGATCAACAACGCGGGCTACGGCCTGTCCGGCGTGTTCGAAAGCCTGAGCCCCGACCAGATCCGGCGGCAGTTCGACACCAACGTGTTCGGCGTCATGGCGGTCACCCGGGCCGTGCTACCGCACTTCCGCGAGCGCCGCGCGGGCACGATCGTCAACGTCGCCTCGATGGGGGGCCGGCTGACGCTGCCGCTGTACAGCCCGTACCACGCCACCAAGTGGGCGGTGGAAGGCTTCACGGAGTCGCTGCGTTACGAGCTCGCCCAGCTGGGCATCCGGGTCAAGCTGGTCGAGCCCGGCGTGATCCGCACCGATTTCTATGGCCGCTCGGGCGACACGGGCGACGACGAGGGCGTACCCGCGGCGTACCAGGCCTATGCGCGGCGCGTGCGCCAGAACCTGTCTCCTGACGAGAAGAGCGGCGCCTCGGCCGAGGAGGTGGCCGCCACGGTCTGGCGGGCCGCGACGGACGGCCGCAACCGGTTGCGCTACGTGGTGGGTCGCGACGCTCGCCAATTGTTGCTTTTGCGGCGGTTGTTGCCGGACTTCTTGTTCTTCAAGGTCGTTGGTTCCGTAGCCGAGGCGGGGGTCCCGCCCGCCTGACCACCCGCACGATGAACCACTCGGCCACCGCCAGGTTGATCGCCCAGCCGGCGGCCATGCACACGGCCCTGGCGAACTCTCCGTGGATGCTGGGGAAGACGAACCAGGGGATATGGGTAAAGACCTGCGTGCCGGCGCCCATGGCCAGGGCATAGGCACGCATCATCCAGGCGCGGTGGCCGGGGATGTCGCGCTTCAGCACGGCGACATAGCCCAGCACGATGGAGCCGGCCATCGCCGAGCCGACCAGGAGCCGGGTAACGTAGACGCCCAGACCGTCGAAGCGGGCGGGGAGGTCGGGGCCGCCGACTTTCACGATGGGGTAGGTCAGGGTCATCCACATCCCCGAAAAAGCGACGACCAGGCCCAAGCCGATCAGCACCTTGCCGACCAGCCGGTGCCACTTGGGGTACTGGCTACGAAAGCTGGACGAGAATTGGAAAGCTCCCAGGACGCCATAGAGCGTGCCGCAGAGGATGTGCATCACCACGGGTAGCGGGGCTGCCACGAACCGTGCGTTCTCCGGCAGTACCGGGCCACCAACTTTGAGTTGGAGCAGGCGGACGAAGCCGGCCAGCACCGGGACGAGACAGAGAAAGATCAAGCCGCCAACCAGCGGCCAGTTGTCTTTTTTTGGGGCTGTGAACGCCGTGGCCATCGGGGCCTTCCTTTCGTGGTTCGGGACTGACGTAGCGCCGGCGGCGGGCTGCTCGCAGGGAACACCGAGCAACACCGCCTCGGTGGCCGGGCTAGTTCTGGTGGGGCGCCTGTCCGGCGGCGTCGAGCTTCGAATCCATCGACTTGAACACGTCGTTGACCATGTTCTCCGTCAGCCCGAAATCGGCCGACTGGCCGGGCAGGATCGCCGACGCCTCCACCCGGATGTGGGTCGGGTCCACCTCGGTGAGCGTCAACGTGAGCGTGGGCGCCGCGATCTGCAGCATCAAGTTTTCCGTGCCTTTGGAGGAAATGACGACCATGCCGGCCACCGGGTTGTTGGTCGTCCACACGGCCAGGTTCGACTCGTTGATCGCCTGAACCGCGGAAATGGTGACCGCCTTCAAGTTGGTGTTCACGTAGATGCGGTCGCTGCCCTTCTTCACGGCGATGTTGTGTGCGCAGCCAGAGGCCATCAGGGCGGCGCCCAGCAGGATGGCCATAACGGACTTCTTCATGTGATTTCTCCTGTCTCGATGATCTTTCGATCGGGGGTGGAAACTGCCGACACGGGTGCCGGACTGGGTTGGACGTGCACGACCGAGAGCAAGGTCAGACCCAAGTCGCGCACCTTCCTCAGCAACCCATGCAACGCGGCCTGATCCGCAACGGGACCGGCCAGCAGCGTGTCGCCGCTCGCTTCGAGCGTGATCGTCAGGCCTCCGAACCAGTCCGCCCAATTTGCGGCCAGGTGGCCCTTGATCCTGATGTGGTAGTCCAGGGGGCTGCTGCTCATCGCTACCCTCCTTCCATCGAGGCGCCGTGCTCGATGAAAGGAGAATAGGTGCTGGGAGGTACTGCTTGGTAGCGACCAAAGTACTGTTCGGAGGTATGGTTCCGCGGAACCGGCTAGACCAGTCCCAACTCGCGGGCTCGGGCGACGGCCTCGGTACGCCGTTGGACCTGGAGCTTCTCGAAGATCCGCAAGTTGTGCCCTTTGACCGTGCTCAGGGCAACGAACAGGCGCTCGCCGATATCCCGGTTCGAGAGGCCCTGGGCGATGAGGCGGAGCACCTCCACCTCGCGTTCGCTCAGGGCGTCGATGCCGGTCTGAACCGGCGCGGCCACGGACTTCCGCCCCTCCCCGTCGAAGGCGGCCAGCACCTTGTAGCCAAAGGCCGGCAACGTCTCGCGGGCAGCGGCTTCCGCCAGCAGGGCCGCCAGCGGAGCGCCTTCGTCGAGGAAGATCCGGATCAGGCCGCCCGGCTCGGCCAATGCCAGCGCTTCGGCCAGGTCTTGCAGGGCTGTCTCCGTTGCGCCTTGGGCCTGGTGGGCGACGGCTTGCACGACCATCAATTCGAGCCGTTCATCGTGCCAGGCCTTGGCTTCCGCTTGCCGGCGCAGCGGCTCGAGCAGCGCCAGGGCCTTGGGGGCATCGCCTTGGGCCAGGCACACGCGGGCCTGGCCGAGGGGCAGGGCGTGGGCCTGGGCCAGCCTGGCCGCCGCCGAGGTCTGTCCCAGCCGAAGCAAGGTCTTCACCCGGGCGGCGACGATGCCGGGGACCTGGACCGCGTAGCCGTGTTCGCACGCGAACGCTTCGGCTTCGTCCAAGACGGCAACGGCGGAAGGCCCTTCACCCTGGGCGAGCCTCAACTTCGCCTGGAACATCGCGTAGCCGGCAAACGACTCGATGCTTTGCAACTGCCGCGTCAGTTGGAAATATTGCTGGCCATAATCCTCGGCGCCTGCAAGGTCGTTTCGTTCATAGGCGATGCGCGCCAGCCCGAGGTAGACCTGGCTTCCGATCGAATGCGGTGCGTCGCCGAGCAAGGCCAGCACGCGTCGATAGGACGCCGTCGCCAGGTCCAGCAGGTTGTCCAGCTCCTGGAGCTGCGCCAGGCTGACGTTCGCCGCGATGGTGTACAGGAAGTCTCCGGATGTCCGCCCCGTGGCGACGACCTCCCCGAAAATGCGGCCCGCCGCGGCACGGTCTCCCTGGAGTTGGTGGGCACACCCCAGCAACCAGGCCGCCGTCGTGCGGTCGGCCAGGTTGTCGGGGCGTAGCTCCGCCAGGGCCTGGCGTGACTGAGCGATCAGGGCCTCGGCATCGGTCATCATCAGGGCCAACGTGGCCCGCAGCAAGGCGATCCGCCCGCGGAGGTCGCGGGTTCCTTCGTCCGGCTCGTGGCCCAGCAGGGCGGCTTCGGCCGCGGCGAGCTTCGGCTCGACGGCCTGGTGCTGTCCGCCGAACATCAGCGTCGCCGCATACGTCACCCACAAGGAGGGTCTGGCATCCAAGGTCGCCTTGGGAAGCGACGCGAGCCATTGGCGGACGGGCGTGCCGGCGCCACGCAGTTGCAGCGGGATCCCGCCGCCGGCGATCAGGTGTTCGGCGCGGGCGAAGTCCTGGGCCGTGGCGGCATGCTGGAACGCCTCGATCTCCAGCCCGTTTTCCTCGTACCAGGCGCTGGCGCGGCCATGAAGGTGGGTGACTTCGGACCCCATGGCCTGTTGGAGCCGTTGCCGCAACAACTCGGCGAAGAGATGGTGGTAGCGATACCACCGCCGCTCGTTGTCCAAGGGGACGAGGAAGAGGTTGGCGCGTTCGATGTGCGCGAGCGTTTCCTGCCCGGACGCCTGGGCGTCGAGAAGCATGGCATCGCACAGGGGTCCACACAACCGATCCAGGATCGACGTCCGCAGCAAGAACGTCTGGACGTCCGCGGGTTGCTGGTTCAGGACCTCTTCCACCAGGTAATCCATGATGAACCGGTGGCTGCCGGTGAACGATTGAATGAACTGGGTGACGTCCTGGTGGCCTTGCATCGAAATCGCAGCCAGTTGCAGCCCGGCGATCCAGCCCTCCGTGCGGTCTTCCAGGGCGGCAATGTCCGCGACCGAAAGCGTGAGGCCCATGACGCGGTTGAGGAACTCGGCGGCTTCCGCGCCGGTGAAGCGCAAATCTGCGGCGCGAAGCTCGCTCAGTTGGCCCCGCGTGCGAAAGCGGGCCAAGGTCAGATGCGGATCTTCCCGGCTGGCCAGCACCAGGTGCACCTGTGGCGGCAGGTGGTCGAGCAGGAAGGTGACGGCAGCGTCAACGGGCTTGGCATCGATCACATGGTAGTCATCCAGCACGAGGATGATGCCGTGTGAGAGCGTCGTGAGCTCGTTGACCAGTTGCGTCAGGATCGCATCGGTGGGTGGCGGCTGCGGGGATTGGAGCGCCCCCAACGCCCCTTCCGCGAAGTCCGGCGCGATCGTCTGCAGCGCGGCGATCAGGTAGATCAGGAAGCGAACCAGGTCGTTGTCCCCGTCGTCGAGCGACAGCCAGGCGGTCGGGCGCTCGCAACGCCGGACCCATTCACCGACCAAGGTGGTCTTGCCGAAGCCGGCCGGGGCGGAGATGAGGGTCAACTTGCGACGCAGGCCCTCGTTTAGCCCCTCGATCAGGCGCGGGCGCGAGATCACCTCGGCCCGGCTCGGGGGGATGAAGAGCTTGGTGACCAGGACGGGCGTGGTCATGGAGGGCTCATCGCCGGTTCGGGTTGGACCATCTTTTGATCATGGCAGGTCAGGTAGTGGCTGACAAATATTCCAGACGCCCATGACCCGCCTGACGGCGCATCAAACCAACTCCTCCACGTTCCCCGTCCGATCATGAAAAATGAGCTTGGTTTGACAATTCTGCCGCGGCACGCCAGCATGAAGGGTAGCGGTGGTGCGCCGATGGCGTAGCAGTCACCCAAGGAAGGCGTTGTTCATGGTTGTTCTCATCCCTATCGAGCTCTTTCAGAGCATCGCCCCTAAAGCCGGCTGGCGCGCCTGGCTCGCCGAAGAGGGCGCCACGATCAGGGAGGCGAGCGCCAAGATGCGCGCGCTGTTCCAGGCGGATGCGCTCGAGACCGCTGTGTCTGCGAAGGACGACCAGTCGCTGATGCAATGGGCGCAGGAGCTCAACGAGCTCTGCGAAACCAAGAGCGGCGATATGTTGGACCAGTGGGGCGCCGACGATATCTTCAAGCACCTGGCGCAGCCTTCCAAGGCCGAGCTCCGGCTCGAGTTCGGGCAAGCGCTGCTCGATTGGATGAACAGCAAGTCGAAGGCCACGGAGCTGGCGCGGCTCGTCACGATCCTGGCCGACCGGAAGGGTCCCCAGCAGCCCGTCGATGCCTGGCGCTTCGTCAGCTTCATCGCGTTCTTGCTGGACCCCGTCCATTGCATCCTGATCAAGCCGAAGCAGTTCGACACCGCCCTGAAGCAGATCAAGTACGCGCCGAAGCGGCCGCGTGACTTCGGCGGCGAAGAGTACTACAAGCTCTGCGAGTACTTCCGCGGGCTCGGCGCCGCGCTCACCCGCAAGGGCGTGCCCATCGAAGATCTGATCGACGTCTACCTCGTGATGATCCGCCTGGCGGAAGCCCAGGCTGCCCTGAAGGCTTAGTTTTCTACCTGGCGCCGGCCGTTGGCCGGCGTTTTTTTTCGCTTACTTCCAGATCCGATCGCTGTCGAGGGCTGAAATGACGCGGCTTGAATGCCCTACACCGGCGCTCTACGTGGATGTGGACGGGCTGATCTGGTTCAACGACGCGAACGGCTTCGCTGAAGGCGACGCGGCGTTGCAGGCCATCGCGGCCTGCATCGACACGCGCGCGCAGGCGGTTGGCGCGGTCACCGCCCGCCTCGGCGGGGACGACTTCCTGGTGGCCTTGCCCCGGGGCACGCGCGACCTCGCCAGGCGCCTTGCCGCCGAGATCATGGCCGACGTCGACGCCCTGGGGTTCGTTCACCGGCCCAGCGGGAAGTTCCATTGCCCCTTCCAGGCGCTGCACGTCAGCACCCTGGTCTTCACGTTGGCCCCGGAAATGCTGTTGGACCGTGGCCGGCTGTTGGATGACCTGGGCTACGCGCTGTGGCGGGCCAAGCAGGCCGCGGGCCGCAAGGACCGGGTAGCCGGAAGCGTCGACGGCCTGCTGCCCGCCCGTCCACCGGGCGAGGTGAGCGACCTGGAGCCCAAAGGTCACTGATTCGACGCCACGGCCACGACCTGCGCGGTCTTGTTCTTCTGCCCGATCCCGTACAGCACGTAGACCTGGCTCTTGGCGTCCAGATCGTAGAGGATCGCGCCATATTGGTAAGCGGACTCGGGCCCCTTGGCGGGGACTTCGCCCTTGCCGACGACCAACCCCTTGGTAGGCGCCGTGCCCGTGGCCGCGATCTGCTTCGCGGTGGGCAGGTCGGTCCCCGCCACGGCGATCCCGGTGCGTTGGGGCGCCTTGCTCCAGGCGGACTTGGGCAGCCGGTTGCCGGGCAGGTAGTGCGCCAGCGCCGGGACCAGGCGGTCGGCCGGTGGGTACTTGCCGCCGTGGTCGGTGGCGTATTCTTCCAGGCCCATCCGCACCGTGTTCAGGTTGGCCTGCACGCCCGCGTCGCGTGCGCGGTCGACGCCGCAACCCATGAACGAGGGCATGGCGACCGAGGCGACGATGCCCACCCCCACCAGGACCCCGAAGGCGGTGCCGATCTTGCCGATGAAGCCGCGCTTCGGACGAGGGGCCACGTCCTCGGGCCATGCCTCCTGCGGCGACACCTCGTCGGGCGGCATCAGGGTTACCGTGAGGCGATTAAGAAGGGATGTCGGCATCGGGGCGGTTCCTTTCGCTGGCGCAAACTTCACGGCCCCAGCATAGGTCCGACCCGCCTCACAATCCGCCCGCCCGCGTCCTCCGGTTGTCTTCTAATTGTCCGTTAGGGCGTCCGCACGAAGCGATACCCGCGCCCATGAACCGTGAGGATGTGCCGCGGCATGGCCGGGTCGGCTTCGATTGCCTGGCGCAGCTTCACCACCAGGTTGTCGACGCGCCGGCCGCCGATGGCCTGGTCGACGCCCCACACGCGGTCGATCAGCCCGTCGCGGGTCACGATCTGGCCATCGGCCTCCACCAGCACGCGCAGCAACTCGATGGCGCGCTCCGGCAGCTCGACGGCCTGGCCCTCGCGGCGCAGCTGCAGGCGCTGGAAGTCGACCTCCACCTCGCCCAGGGCGAGCGCCTCCGGGGCAGCCACCTGGGCAGGGGCGGCCCGCCGCAGCACGGCCTCGACGCGCCCCAGCAGCTCCAACACGCTGAAAGGCTTGGTGACGTAGTCGTCCACGCCCAGCTGGAAGCCCAGCACCTTGTCCATCTCCGCCCCGCGCGACGTCAGCATGATCACCGGCGTGCGGTTGCCCTCGCCGCGCAGGGCCTTGAGCACGTCGAAGCCGGACAGCCCGGGCAGCATGACGTCCAGCATCAGCAGATCGGGGCGGGCCGCGGAGGCCTTGATCAGCGCCTCCGGCCCCGTCACGGCTTCGATCACCTCGTAGCCGCGGCTCGTGAGCAGGTGGCGCAGGCCCTGCATCATCAGGGCCTCGTCCTCCACCACCAGGATGCGATGGGTCATGCCGAGGTCCTCGCTTGTGGCAGCTGGATGCTGAAGACCGCGCCGGCGCCCGGCAGGCTCTCCAGCGACACCTTGCCCGCGTGCGCCTTCACGTACTCCGCCACCAGCGCCAGACCCAGGCCGCTGCCGGGGTGCTTGCGCGTCAGCTCGTCGCCCACGCGGTAGAAGGCCTGGAAGACCTTGTCGTGCTCCGCGGCGGGGATGCCGGGGCCGAAGTCCTGCACGTAGAAGCGCACGCCGCCTTCGTGCCTTTCGGCTCCCAGCCGCACCCGTCCGCCCGCGGCGCCGTACTTCGCGGCGTTGGTGATCAGGTTGATCAGCGCGTGGGTCATGGCGCGGCGGTCCACCTCGACGACCAGATCCGCCGGCACGTCGCGCTCCACCGCCAGGCCGCCGGCATGCAGCACGCCGCCCACGGCCGCCAGGGCGTCATCCACCAGCACGGAGGCGGCGATGGGCTCGAAGGTATAGGGCCGGCGCTTCTCGCCCAGCTCCGCGTAGGTCAGCACGTCGTCGATCAGGCCGGAAAGCCGGTCGCACTCGTGGCAGATGTGGCCCAGGAACTGCTCGCGCTGGGCCGGGTCTTCGACCATGCCCTGGCGCATCATGTCGGCGTACATCCGCACGGTCGCGACGGGCGTGCGCAGCTCGTGCGTGACGGCGGCGACGAAGTTCGACTGGGCCACCTTGAGGGCCCGCTCGATGCCCATCTGGTTGACCTCGTTGAGGCAGGCCGCCAGCCCGGCCGCCGCCAGCACCAGGAACCCGCCCAGCACCGGGTAGGGCACGACGGGGTGGAGCGAGGCCACGGGGGTGCCGTGCATCCACAGGCGGCCGAGCTGCCAGCCAAAGCCCAAGACCGGGCTCAAGAAGGTCGCGGTGATGGCGATCCACGCCCCCAGGTTCAAGCTCCTCGATACGCGCATGCGGCAGGTCCTTTCGTACAACGCCCTCCAGTCGGGGCATGCGCATCCTAGCCGGGTGGGCCGGCCGGGTCGTCCTCGCGGCGTCCGGCAACTGTCTTCGAGTTGTCTCGTACCCGGAAGAGGTCAAGCGCGCGTGGCCACCACCAGGTAGCGTGGGGTGCGCGTGGCCACCCGGGCGTTGGTCGCTTCCATGAGGCCGACCGAGGTAATGGCGAAGCCCGCCTGTTCCAGCAAGTAGGGCGTCAGGGCCAGCGACTGGGAGGCGGACAGCGGGAGCTCGTCGACTTCCTCCGCCCACTTGCCTTGCCAGGACGAGCGATCGTAGCAGCCGTCGATCAGCACCACGGCGCCGCCCGGCTTGAGCCAGTGGTGCCAATTCCGGAAGGCGGCCAGCGGGTCGTACAGGCCGTTGGCGAGCTGCCGGGAGGCGATCACGTCGAAGTGGGCCGCGGGGAAGAGCCCGCGATCGGCCGGGCTGTCACAGAAGCCCAGGACGGGCGCCACGCCGGGGTGGTCGTTGACCCGCTCCACCATGGCCGGCGCCGGCTCGAGGGCGGTCAAGGCCAGGCCCTCCAGGTGGGACAGCACGCCGGCCAGCGTCCCGGTGCCCGCGCCGGCGTCGAGCACGGCCAGGCCGGGGCGGAAGGGGAAGCCGTGCTGGAGATCCGCGAGGGTCGCGGCCACGTCGTCCGGCGCCATCGCGACGGCCCAGAGTGCGGCCTCCGCGGCGTCGAACTTGGCGAGGTAACGGGCGCGGGAGGCGGCTTGGCTGCCGCGCCAGGCGATCGGATCGGTGGGCATGGAAGCACTCTACCCAGGTCGCTAGGCCTGCTCGGATCCGGGGTACGAAACCGCCGGTAAGAGGAGGATAGATGGGCGTTCTGCTGCTGATCGCATTCATTTACTTGGTGCTCGGGTGCATCGTCGCGTTGTGCATGTTCGTCTTCGCGAAGAACGCGCACGAGCTGAGCCTGGTCACCGCCACCGCCACTTCCGCGGTCCGCAAGGCACGCCGGCAACCTGGCCAAAGGGTCGAGCTCAAAGGCACGATCGAATGCGACGAGCCGCTCGTCACGCCGGCCAGCGGCCAGCCCTGCGTCTATTACCATTACCAACTGGAGCGCCAGGAACGGCCGCCCCGCAAGGGGGACACCCAACCTGGCGACACCTGGGTGAAGGTCGTCCAGCAACAAGACGTCGCCGCCTTCTGGCTGCGCGACCGCTCCGGCAAGATGATCGTCGCGCCGACGTTGCCCGGCTGCTCCTTCCACCCCCACATCACGACGACCGAGCATGGCCCGACCTTCGACGGTGCGGAGCGCTGGCCGGGCATCGACGTGGGCAGCGTCGGGCACTGCCCGGAGGGGGGCGAGACGCTGGGCTTCCGCGTGACGGAGCGCGTGGTCCCTGTCGGCCAACGGGTTTACGTGCTGGGCACCGCCCGCGCGCGCGCCGACGACCAGGTGGTGATCGATCCCGAAGGCGGCACCCTCTTGCTCTCCGTCCATGACGAACCGGCGTTGGTCGCCAAGCTTGTCGGGGAGTGCTTCTTGAGCGCCCTGTTCTTCGTGATCACC
Organism: Cyanobacteria bacterium RYN_339; assembly: GCA_028287685.1. GTDB lineage: Bacteria > Cyanobacteriota > Sericytochromatia > S15B-MN24 > JAQBPE01 > JAQBPE01. The sequence goes on from JAQBPE010000150.1 coordinate 14,266, forward strand.
ATGGCGGCGGGGTACTTGCCGGTCTACTTCTTCTATACGCAGCGGTGAATTGTAACGGATTGTAAATATGAAGCTGATTTAACCTGACCGGGAAGGGTTGCGCTGCCTGCTTCGGCGCCACCTCCTGGCAAATGTAACAGAAAATTAAGGCCTCACTTGTAGGCTTTCTTGCACAACGGCCAAAGGGGGGTGGCGGACCTATGATGGCCTTGTTCGAAAGCAACCCCCAAGCCAAGGAGCCAAGCCAAATGACCGCTACCCAGACCCTCGCCGCCACCCCCGCCGTCGAGACCGACCCGGTCCAGGCCCGCGCCCAGTTCTTCTTCGACCTGGAGCTGATGGAGCTGTCGGCCGTGATCCCCCAGGCCGCCCCCCGCGGCGTCGCGAAGTACTAAGCCGATGCTGACCGCCCTGCTGCTCTTCCACGTGGCCGCCCTGGCCGGCGTGCTGGCCTTCGCCCGCTACGACGCCCCCCTGGTCGACGATCGCCCCGGCGACTGGCAGGAGCAGCGGGTGGCCGCGCCCCCCGTGGAAGTCCTCACCCGGTAGCGTTCGAACCCGCTGCGGCCGACCCTGGTGGTCGGCCGCTTTGTTGTACTTGGGCCAACGCGGGCATAAGAGCCTAGCCCGATGAGACGCTCGCTTCCCCCTTGTTTGTTGGTGCTCGCCCTGCTTTCGGCCTGCCAGGCCGGAACCCGGGCCGCGGTCACGGCCGCGCGGCCCTCGCCCCCTGCCAAGCCGACCGCCTCCGCAACGCCCGCCGCACCCCCCCGGCCCCTGCAGAAGCCGCCCGGCGACTCCCGCCTGCTGGAGGGCACGGTGCAGCTGGACGCGGGCTACATGGCCAGCGTGGCCGTGGGCCGTCCGCTGGCGCAGGCCTTCGCCGTGGCCGAGGCGCAACTGTTGTCGAACAACGGCGGCAACATCATCAGCGATAACGGCGGGGGCATCATCAGCGATAACGGTGGCGGCATCCTGTCGAACAATGGGGGCGGGATCGTCTCCAACAACGGCGGGGCCCTGACGTCCAAGGTGAAGTTCGGCTTGCTGGCGGACGCCCCTCCGGCCCTGGGGCAGCAGCTGCCCATCGCCGGCATGGCGCTCGCCGTGGTCGGGTTGGGCGACCGCAAGCCGCTCCCGCTGGGCGTGGACGCTGCCGGCAAGCCCGCCTACGTGGTGTACTCCGACGCCCAGGGCCATTACAAGCTGTTCCTGACCCAGGACCAGACCCGCAACGTCGAGGTGGTGGCTGCCGTCCCGGACAACGCGGACCCGCGCCTGAAGTACGGGCTGGTGGTGGATCTCACGGTTGCGGGCGCGCGCAGCTTCAACGAGGAATCGGCCCTCGCCAGCGACTACCTCCGCAACGCGATCTACGAGATGTTCGCCACCTCGTTTACCTCGACCACCTACGGCGAGGGCGGCAACACGGCCTTCGACCGGATCCCGGCGGAGCTTCGGCCGCTGGCCGAGGCCAGCATGATGTCCTTTGTGGAGGACGCGGAGGCCCGCAAGCGCCTTTCCGTGGGCCGCTTCCGCCGCGCCATCCGGCGCGTGGCCGACGCCTTGATCGCGCGCGTCGACCTGGCCTCGATCCAGACCTTCCCGTTCGTCACTGGCGAAGGCAAGCGCGAGTTGCCGGCCGGGCCCGCCATCCCGGCCCTGGAGGCGCTGTTGAAGGAGGTCGACGAGCACGCCGCCGCCCGCATGGCGGCCGACCCCCACTTCTTCGACGGCAAGCCCTATGTCACGGAAGCCAATCTCCGGCGAGCCGTCCTGGGCCTGCCCGCGGTCGGAATCAAGCGGCCTTCCGATGTGGGGCGCTTCACCAACGAGGAGTATGCCGGCACGAGCGCGCCCGGCCGGGCCAACAGCTCGTGGGCCGTCCTGGCGGATATCGGGCTGTCGAACGACAAGGACACGGCGCTGCGCCTGACCTACCAGTCGGTCTTCGTCGGCGTGCTGCAGCAGATCATGACGGACGAAGCGCTGCATGACGAGCTGAAGAAGGTCGAGAACGGCATCTTCGAAGACGAGCTGGACCCCACCCGGTACCCCGAGCCCGTGCTCCCGACGGCGGCCGTGGCGCCCTTCGAGATCCCCGCGGAGCCGGCGGTCACGGTCGGCACGCTGGTGGGCTCCGGCACCGCGGGCGCCACCGATGGCCCGGCAGCGACCGCCTCCGTGGACCACGTCACCGGGCTGGCGATCACGCCCGCCAACCGGCTCTACTTCACCCAGGCCGGCGGCAAGCTGCGCATGATCGACCTCGCCGCCCCGGGCCAACCCGTGACCACGATCGCGGGCACGGGCTTCACCCGGACGGACACCCTGCTGCTGGACCCCGCGGCGGCCGTGACCACGTTCTACGTGGGCGATGGCGGCCAACACAAGCTGTTCAAGCTGGAGCTGCCTGACGGGCTGCCACCCAAGGTTACGGCGATCGCCGGCTCCGGCGTGCCCGGCACGGAAGATGGGCCGGGGGCTACCGCCACCTTCGTCGCCCTGAACGGCTTGGCCCTCGACGGGCAAGGCGGGCTGATCGTGGCGGATCCCACGTCCAATCGCGTTCGCCGGGTCGACCTGGTGGGCGCGGGCCACGCCGTTACCACCGTGGTGGGCGCGCCTCGCCCGGACGGCCTCACGCCGGGCGGGGGCACCGGCGCGCTGATGGAGCCGGTGGCGGCGCTGGTGCTTCCGACGAGCGAGCTGCTGGTGCTCGAAGGCACGGGCAGCCGGCTGTTCAAGCTGGGCGCCGACGGCTTGCCGCGCCTGGTGGCCGGCATGAGCGGCGAGCACAACGCCGTGGACGGCTTCTACCTCGGCGCCGGCTTCCGCTACCCGCACGCGCTGGCCTACGACCTGGACGGCAGCGTCCTGGTGGGCGACGCGGCCGGCGAGCGCGTGCGACGCGTGCGGTTGCGCGATGGGGCGGGCGTGGTCACCACGATCGCCGGCAGCGGCAAGGAAGAACAGCCGGGCTACCAGGACGGGTTGGGCACCACGGCCAGGTTCGCGGGGCCGGGGGCGATCGCCGTCGGCAAGGACGGCACGATTTACGTGGGCGAGCTGAACGGCACGCGCATCAGGACGATCAAGTGAGCATCCGAAGCCGCGCGCTCGCGCTTTGTTTGATGGCCCTGCTGGGGGCGCCGGCCTGCAAGGCCGGCACGCGCGCGGTCACGCCCCCGCATCCTTCGGCGGGGGTGAAGCCGACGGCTTCCGCGCCGGCAACGCCCCTCCGGAGCCTGCAGGCGCCGACGGGCAAGCCCCGCGTGCTGGAGGGGACGGTGCAACTGGACGCCGGCTACATGGTGAGCGTCCAGGTGGGGCGGCCGTTGACGGATGGTTTCGCGGTGGCCGAGGACCGCTTGCTGTCGAACAACGGTGGCAACATCATCAGCGACAATGGTGCGGGCTTGCTCTCGAACAACGGCGGCAACATCATTAGCGACAATGGCGGCGGCCTTACGGCCAAGGTGAAGTTCGGGCTGTTGGCGGCCGCGCAACCGGCCCTGGGCTTGCAACTGCCGATTGCGGGCATGGCGATCGCCGTCGTAGGGCTCGGAGACGGCCAGCTCCTTCCCCTGGGCGTCGACGCGACGGGCAAGCCGGCCTACGTCGTCTATACCGACGCAAAAGGGCACTACAAGCTATACCTGCCGGAAGGGCAGGCGCGCAACGTCACGGTGGTGGCCGCCGTGCCGGACAGCGCCGACCCGCGCCTGGCGTATGGGCTGGTGGCCGACCCCAAGGCCGGCGGGGCCCAGCGCTTCGACGAAGAGAGCGCGCTCGCCAGCAACTATGTCCGCAGCGTGGTGTACCAGTTGTTCGTCGGCGGCACGGGTGCCGAGGGGGATCTGGACACCCTCGACGCCAGGCTCCAGGTCTTGCCGCCGACCTACCGAGGCCTGGTCAAGACCGGCCTCGAGCCGTTCCTGGCGTCGTTGCGCGGTGTCGACCTCTCGAAGCTCAGCCTGCCGCGCCGCCGACGCGGCCTGCGCCGATATGCGGACGCCGTGGTTGCCCGCATCGATTTGGGCGCGATCCAGACGCTCCCGCTCCTGGCCGTCCCGTCGGATCCGATCAACCACCCGGTCCCGGCCCTGCCTGCCGGTCCCGCGATCCCGGCCCTGGTGGCTGCACTACAGGAGATCGACCAGGCTGCCGGCGCCCGGCTGGCGGCCGATCCCGCTTACTTCGCCGGCAAGCCTTACGTGGTAGAGGCAAACTTCCACCGCGCCGCGGTGGGCCTGCCACCCGTCGCCATCCGGCGTCCCTCCGACCTGGGCCGCTTCACCAGCGAGGAGTACGAAGGCGCGACGTCGGGCGGCCGGATCCACAGCGCCTGGGCGGTGTTGGTCGACCTGGGGCTGAGCAAGTCCAAGGACGACCTCCTGCACGCGATCTACCAGTCGATCTTCGTGGGGATCGCGCAGCAGATGTTCGCGGACGAGGCACTCCATGACGAGCTGTCGGGGCTTCTGGCCCAGGTGTACGCCGACGAGAGCGACCCCAAGAAGCTGCCGGAGCCGGTCGAGCCGGCCGCCGCGACGCCGCCGTTCCCAATCCCCGTGGAGGCGCCGGTTACCGTGGGGACGCTGGTGGGGACGGGCAAGGAGGGAAGCGTCGACGGCCCTGCCGCCACGGCCATGGTCGGCAAGGTTACCGCCCTGGCCCTGGATCCGGCCGGCAAGCTCTACTTCGCCCAGGCCGACGGCAAGCTGCGCGTGGTCGCCTTGACCGACCCGGCGCACCCCGTTTCCACGTTGGGCGGCGCCGCCTTCACGGCGCCGGACGCGCTGGCCTTCGACCCGGCGACGGGGGCGCTCTACGTCGGGGATTCCGGGCGTCGCAGCATCTTCAAGCTGGAGCTGCCGGCAAAGGTCACGACCGTCGCCGGGAGCCTGGAAGGCGTGGCCGGTCTGGCGCTGGACGGGCACGGCGGGCTGGTCTTCACGGATCCCAAGGCGGAACGGGTGGGGCGCGTAGAGCTGGCCTCCGGCATCGTGTCCACCCTCGTCGGCGCGCGCCGCCCGGACGGCCTCACGCCGGGCAGTGCCAAGGCCGCCCTGCCGGTGCCTCGCGGGGTCGTCGTGACGTCGAGTGGCGACGTGCTGGTGCTGGAACAGGACGGCCACCGCCTGTGGTCCGTCGGCCAGGACGGCCTGCCGCGCCTGGTGGCGGGCTGGAGTGAGGAGGCCACCGTCGGCGACGGCTACTACATCGGCGCCGGCTTCAGAAGCCCCACCGGCTTGGCCCTCGCTCCCGACGGCACCGTCCTGGTGGGTGACACTGCCGCCGAGCGGGTCCGCCGCGTGCGTCTCCAGCTCGGTGGCGGCTACGTCACCACCGTCGCCGGCGGCGGCAAGATCTACGAGCCCGGCTTCGTCGATGGGCCCGGCCTCACGGCCCGTATGGGCGCGCCGGGGGCGATCGCCGTCGCGGCGGACGGCACGATTTACGTGGCGGATTCCGAGGGCGCCCGCATCCGCACGATCAAGTATTAAGCGCGGCCCGGTAGCCTGTTGGCTCCCCCTGCCGCCGGCGGCCATCATGGGCGCACCAAAAGGAGGTGCGGCATGAGCATTGGCTACCCCGAAGACGCAGGCCAGGGCATCGAGGGCGATCCCGGCGGCGACGAGTTCATGGGCGAGCTGGGCGAGCGCGAAGGCGGCGATTCCGGCTTCGAAGGCGAGACCGGCGAGCGCATCCACGAGGGCGTTCAGAACGAGAGCCGCGAAACCGAGGCCGACGCCCCCATAGACTAGATTTAACCTTCCGACCGTGGGGTGTGAGCCCCACGTGAACGGCCCCTTCGACATCCCCTTCGTTGGGGAGTTGGAGGGTTTTCGATGACGATCTTCGTACGCATCCCGTGAACGTCACGAGCGTGCGCAACGTGACCCCGCGGCCGGCCCCGGGTGGGGTGGCGCCGGTGGTGGACCAGCTGCTGGACTACCGGCCGTTCCAGCCCCGGCACTACGCCGACGCGGTGGCCACGGCGCTGGCGGGCGCGCCCGCGCGGTTGCCGGGCGGCCTGACGCTGCGCGTCAGCGGTGATCAGGTGGAGGTGGGGCCCGATCATTTCAGGTTGGAAGTGGCGCCGGGCGTTGACCGACAGGCCGTGTTGGCGGGCGTGCTCGAGTACTTCCTCCAGACCCCGGCGCCCGTGCGCGGCCTGCTCCGGCAGGTGAAGGTGGAGGCGGGTTCCTGGTGGACCGCGCTGTTCAAGAGCATCTATGCCACGGGCGGCAACGGCACGCTGACCTTCTTCGACGGCACCGCGCACCTGGATGCCGCCACCTTCCACCACGAGATGGGCCACCTGGTGGGCCAGGGCCTGCCCGGGCACGAGGCGGCCCACCCCGCGGGCTGGCCCGAGGCGAACGCCGCCGACGGCCGCTCCGTCAGCGCCTACGCCCGCACCAACTGGGAAGAGAACTTCGCGGAGTTCTGGCGCCGCTACGTGCAGGACCGGGCGGGCATCCGCAAGACTTATCCCGCCCAGAGCGCGCTCTTGGAGCGGACGCTGGCCGAGCTGCCTGGCTAGGTGCTAGGCTGGCCCCGTGCAACGGACCGGCCTCAGGTGGTTTTGCCACCGTCTGATGAACGACGAGCGCTTCGGGCCGAAGCGCTACTTCGACCTGGCCATCAACGCCCTGATCCTGGTGTCCGTGGCGCTCTTGGGCCTGGAGTTCCTGTGGTGGACCGATGAGGTGTTGCCGCCCTGGATGATCCGGCTGGATGACGCCATCCTGGGCGTCTTCCTGGCGGAGTACGTGGTGCGGTTGTGGGTGATCGAGCCGGAGCTGCCGGAGGCGATCGCGATCACGGGGCGCCAGCGCCTGTTCTACGCCCTTGCCGCGCGCCTCTCCTGGGCCATCCGGCCGATCAACCTGGTGGATCTGGCCGCGATCCTGCCAATCTTCCCGTTCTTCCGCTCCCTGCGCGTGCTGCGGCTCTTGCGGCTGGCAGCGCGCCTGCGCGTGGTGCGGCGGCTGTTCCGCTACTTCAACCCGTTTGCGGCGGCGGAGGCGACGCTGCGCGACAACCAGCTGCTGTTCCTGTTCGTCACGGGGTTCATCGGGATCACCATCGCCTTCGCCTCGGCCACGGTCTTCATCGCGGAGCACCCCCACAACCCGGCCTTCGCGAAGCCGTTCGACGCGGTCTATTGGGCCGTCGTGACCATCACCACCGTGGGCTACGGCGACAAGGCGCCCATCACCACCGGCGGCCGCGTGATCGCGATGGCGTTGATGCTGACCGGCTTCTTCATCTTCGCGCTGCTGGCCGGCGCGGTCTCGCAAACCTTCGTCCAGACGTTGCTACACTTCAAGAAGGAGGGCATCCGCATGACCGCCATGGTCAACCACATCGTCGTCTGCGGCTGGGACTCGCAAACCCTCATGTTGCTCCACGAGCTGCGCGAGCAGGGCGAGGAGGTGGCCGCCCGCGTGGTGGTCTTCGCGAACCGCGAGCGCCCGGAGGCGCTGCCGGAATGGGTCACCTTCGTGTCGGGCGACCCCACCCAGGAGACGGAGCTGCCCAAGGTGCGCCTCGAAGCCTGCACCTCCGTGGTGGTGGTGGCGGACGAGCGCGGCGGCATGGCCTTCTCGGACGCGGACGCGCGCACCCTGCTCACGGTCTTCACGCTGCGCTCTTTCGAGGCCAAGCTGGGCGCGCGCGGCATCCAACGCACCAAGCCGATCCACGTCACGGCCGAGCTGCTGGACCCCGACAACTTCGCCTTCCTGAAGGCCGCCGGCGTGGACCAGATCATCCAGACCGCCCGCATCGGCGCCGCCCTGCTGGCCCGCTCCGCCGCCAACCCCCAGGGCGGGGTCCCGGACTTGCTGGGCGAGATGGCCCTGCCCAAGGACCGGAGCTTCTGGGAGACCTAGCCCTTCTGCCGGGCCATGTCCGCCTCGTAGTCCTTCACGGCCTTCTCGATGCGAGGGGTGATGATGGCCGTGGGGAGGAACATCGAGGTGGTGTAAATCCAAGCGAACTTGGCATACCAACGGATCTTGCTCATGGGCCAATTATAGATCTAAAACGAGCTATAATCCCCAGTACTTTCCACCGAATTTAGGAGAACCGAAGATATGGATACGGGCCGACTTAAGCACCCCAACGACGAAGTCATGCAGCTCCTCGGCGAGATCTACAAGTCCGAGATGGAGGGTATCAACCGCTACCTCCATTACAGCTTCATGATCATGGGCCACAACCGCATCCCCATCCAGAAGTGGTTCCGCGAGCAAGCCACGGAGTCGATGGACCACGCGACCGTCATCGGCGAGAAGATCACCTCCTACGGCGGCCACCCGCCCATGGTCACCGGCGCCGCGGAGGAGACCAACCTCCACACGGTGGACGCGATCCTGCGCGAGAGCCTCCAGCACGAGGAAGCCGCGCTCGAGCTCTACAAGCGCCTGGTGAAGGCCGCCGGCGAAGACATCGCGCTCGAAGAGATGGCCCGCGGCTTCGTGCGCGCCGAAACGGAGCACACCGACGAGGTGAAGAAGATGCTCCGCTCGCCCAAGTAATTTCTCCTGTTGACAATCGTCCTAACTAGAACTATATTGTTCTAGTTAGGACGGAATGTCCCCAAGGAGAACCGCATGATCACCCTTCGCAAGAGCGCCCAACGCGGCCACGCCGACCACGGTTGGCTGGATTCGCACCACACCTTCTCGTTCGCCGACTACCACGATCCGCAGCACATGGGCTTTTCGGTCCTGCGCGTGATCAACGAGGACAAGGTGGCGGCGGGCAAGGGCTTCGGCCAGCACGGCCACCGCGACATGGAGATCATCTCGATCGTCCTCGACGGCGAGCTCGAGCACCAGGACTCGATGGGCAACCGCACGCGCATCAAGCCGGGCGAGGTCCAGCGCATGACCGCCGGCTCCGGCGTGATGCACAGCGAGGCCAACCCGCTTCCCACCAAGCCCGCGCATTTCTTGCAGATCTGGATCATGCCGGAGAAGCTTGGCCTGGAGCCCTCCTACGCCCAGAAGGCCTTCCCGCCGGAGGCGCGCAAGGGCACGCTGCAACGCGTGGTCTCGCCCGACGGCAAGGACGGCTCGATCACCGTGAACCAGGACGCCAGCCTGTTCCTGGCCACGCTGGAAGCCGGCCAGGTAGTGAGCCACGCGCTCGCCAAGGGCCGCAAGGCCTACATGCAGGTGTTGGCAGGCAAGGCGCTGTTGGACGGCCAGCCGCTGGAAGCGGGCGACGGCGCGCGCATCCAGGACCAGGAGGCCATCACCATCACCGGCGCCGACCAGGCCGAGGTGTTGCTGTTCGATCTGCCGTGACCCCGCACCAGCCCATCCCCCAGGACGTCTCGCTCCTGCCGGTGCTGCGCCAATTGACCGATTGCTACCTGCAGGTCGAGCGGACGTCCACCCGGCAGATCGAGGCCACGGGGCTCACCCACCCGCAGTTCGACATCGTGGTCACGCTGGGCGACACGCCCGGCATGAGCTGCAAGGACCTGGGCGAGCAGACCTTCATCACCAAGGGCACCTTGACCTCCGTCCTCGACCGGCTGGAGGGCAAGGGCTTGGTGGTGCGGTCGCGGGGGACGCAGGACACGCGTCAGATCTTCTGCGCGCTCACGCCCGCGGGGCAGGCGCTCTACGAGCGGATCTTCCTGCCGTTCGTCGAATCGATCCGGCCGCGCATCGGCGTGTTGTCGGACGTCGAGCAGGACCAGCTGATCGCGCTGCTGCAGAAGCTCAAGTCGGGTTTCGCTGGATCGTGACCTGGATGCCGATGCGCGCCAGGATGGGCGTCACGGCGTCCGGCGAGTCGGTGGCGAGCTTGCTGTGCCGCAAGAGCTGGGAAACCGCGCCCTGCTGGTCGGGGGCGGTCTTCCACAGCACCTCCGTGTGGTGTTGGCTTGCGGCCGCGTCGCCCGCCAGGTGCGTGGCCACCGCCAGCGCGGCGCGCGTGACCCAGCCCGTGAGATCCTGGTTGGAGACGCCCGTGGCGATGCGGCCGGCTTGCTCCAGCGCGCGCTCCAGCGGGGCGATCGCCCCCAGCGGGTCCCGCCTGGCCAGCCGCGCCAAACCGGCCATCGCCAGCAGGTCCGCATCCTGTGGGTAGCGCGAGAGCCCGGCCTCGCAGGTGCCCGCCAGCTCCTCGTGGCGGCCCAGCCGCAACTGGGCCTCGGCCACCAGGATCATGGCCTCGCGCACGTAGGGCGGCAGGGCGCCGCCGCGCTTTAGCGTCAGGCCGACGGCCTTGATCAGGTGCTGGATGGCATCCGCATACCGGCTTTCCGCGCGGAGCTGCAGGCCCAGGTTGTAGTGCACGAAGGGGTCGTCCGGGCGCGCGGCCAGCTCGGTTTCCAAGATGCCCATGTTGCGGGCGTGCTTGTCGTGGCGCGCCACCGCCTCCGCGGTATAGCCGTCGTGGTGTAATACCAAGTCTGGGATCGGCAGGACACGGATGGGGCGCGGCGGGACGCGGCGATCGCCGATCTGCTCGTGCAGCGCCCCCTGGTAGCGCACGTCCGGGTCGTTGGGATAGACCGCCACGTGCAGGTAGCTGCCCTGTTCGTGGGCCCGGTCGCCGTCGAAGTGTTCGGCCACGCGGGCCTGGAAGATGAGCAAGGCGCCGTCCTGGATGGGGGGCCGCTGCAGGAACCGCCGCATGGCGCGGCGGGAGCGCACGTCCAGCTCGTGGTCGCCGTCCACCATGAAGATCCAATCGCCGGAGGCCAGTGACAGGCAGGCGTTGCGGGCCGCGGCGAAGTCCTGGATCCAGGTGAAGTGCCCGACGCGGGCGCCGGCGGCCGTGGCGATGGCCACGGTGTCGTCCGTCGAGCCGGTGTCGAGCACCACCAGCTCGTCATAGGCGCCCTGGAGCGAGGCCAGCAGGCGTGGCAGGTTGTGAGCCTCGTCGCGCACGATCATGCAGGCGCTGACGCGGCGGGGTTCCGGCATGGCGAGCACGGCGTCCCAGGGCGCCGGGAGGCCCGCGGCGTCTTGCGGGCCGGGGGCGGCGGCGCGGGCGGCAAATGGGGCGGAGCCACTCAAATGATCGGCGATCGCCCCGAACCAGGCGCGGTAGGTGGCGGGCTCCACCAGCAGCTCGCGGCCCACGGCGCAAAGCTCCGCCGCGTCCCAGTCCCGGCGGGCCGCCAACGTGCGTGCCAGGACGACCCGCGCGGGCTCCATCTCGCCAAGCGCCGCGGCCAGGTAGGCTGCCAGCCGGAGGTTGTCCGGGTAGGCGGCCACGGCCCGTTCCAGGTGGGGCAGCGCGCCGTCGTCGTCGCCCCGACGCCAGGCCAACAGGCCCAGGTCGGCATGCACGTCCGCGCGCGCCGGCTCGGCCGCCAGGGCGCGGCGGAACAGGGGTTCGGCGGCATCGAGGTTGCCCTGGTCGCGCAATAGGCAGCCCAGCCGGTAGAGCGCCTCGGCACAACCCGGATCGGCCTCGATCGCCCGCTCGTAGGCCGCGCGGGCGCCGCCCCAATCGCCGCGCGCCAGCGCCTCGGCGCCGGCGGCTACCTCGTCCATGGGGGCGCTAGGGAACGGGGAACAGGCGGGTGATGTCGCCGGTGCTCACGACCGTGCCGTCCCGCTGTCCGCCCAGCACCAGCAGGCGGGTGACGACGCCGCTTTGCAGCGGTGTCGTCGAGAAGCCCTCACGCGCGGAGGCCAGGCCCGGCCGGGAGAGCTGGAAGCTGCCGCTGAAGTTGGGGATGGCGGTCTCGCCGGTCTGCAGCGAGCCGCTGGTGCCGTGGCCGCCCAGCACGAACAGCTCCGTGCCCAGGTTGAACATGGTGTGGCCGTAGCGCGCCTGCAGCAGCCTCTCCGGCAACGCCGAGAAGGTCGAGCCCAGCATCTTGGGGTCGATGGCGTACACCTTGTCTTGCGGCGTGCCGCCCACCGTGCCGCCGGACACGAAGAACCGAACCGGGCCGAAGGCCGTGGTGAGGAGGCCCGCGCCGTCCACCAGGTCGACCGGCAGGTCCGCCAGCGGCGTCGACAGGTTGGTGCCGACCGACACCTGGACCGCCGTGTGAAGCGGCGTGCCGCCCGCGCCCTTGCCGCCGGCCAGGAACAAGGTGTTGGTGGCGGCGTCGTAGGCAGCGGCGGCGTGCGAGCGCCGGAAGGCCGTGACCTCGGCGGGCAACAAGACGGGCTGGTTGATCACGCCCAGCTGGCCGGCCGGCGTCACGGCGATGTCCAGGAAGCTCGGCAGCGGTGCGCCGCCGGATTCACCGCCGAACATCAGGATCTTCCCGCCGGCGGCCACGGCCGTGGCGCCGGAAATCGCGCTGGGCAGGGTGCCGACCTGCGTGAACGTGCCCACCGTGCCGGTGTTGAGGTTCACGTCGGCGGCCAGGACCGTGTTCAGCTCCGTTCCCGCGCTGTCCTTGCCACCGAGGATGTAGAGCTTGGTGCCCAGCACGACCGCGGCGTGGTCGCGGCGCGCCATGGACACGGTGGGCGAGGTGAAGAAGGCGCTGTAGCTGCTGCCGCTGGGCGTGGTGTTCGTCGCGGCGCCGGTGGGGTCGAACGCGCTGGTGTCGAAGTTGCCGCCCACGGTTACGCCGCTGGCCGTGGTGGTGGCCGGGGGGGCCTCGATCGTGGCGCCGTTGCTGCCGGCGGGGCCGCTCGAGCCGTTGGGGTTGTTGTTGGTGGGGGTGGTGGGGTCGGTCGCGGGCGCGGCGGCGTGCGCTTCCACCGAGCCGAACGTCTGGCTGCCCAGCGTGAGGTCGCCCACCTTGTCGCTGTCGGCCTTCACGCCGGTCTGCTCCGAGGTCTTCGAGATCGTCACGTCCAGCGACTTCACGAAGTCTTCGATCTTGGCCGCCAGCCCGTCCGCGGCGGCTAGCAGCGCGTCGCCGGTCTGCTTGTTCACGTTGCCCTGGCCAAAGGCGTCGAGGGACTGCAGCAAGCTGTCCAGGCCGGTCTTCGCGATGATGTCCGTCTCGTGGTTGAACAGCTCCGTGGTCAGGCCGCGCAGCACCACCAGCACGTCCTCGCCGGTGCCCTGCGCGCCGTTCTGGGATACCTGGCCGTATGCCTCGAGGCGCGTCGAGAGGATGGCCACCGCGGTGGTGGACGCCACGTTGAGGCGCGTCAGGCCCGCCGGGTTGTCGCCCGCCTCCAACAGGTGGCTGTGGCCGCCGCCCTGGGCGATGAGGGTGCCTCCGGAGTTGCCGACGACGTTGCCGCCCCCCTGGGCCACGATGTTGCCACCGCCCTGGGCAACGATGTTGCCGCCGCCTTGGGCTACGATGTTGCCGCCGCCCTGGGCCACGATGTTGCCGCCGCCCTGAGCCACGATGTTGCCGCCCCCCTGGGCCACGATGTTGCCCGCGCCCTGGGCCACGATGTTACCGGCGCCGGAGGCCACGATCGAGGCCAGCACCTGGTTGCCCTTGGTCGCGATCACCTTGAGCGGCACGCCCGCCGGCGTCCCCAGCCCCAGATCCACGATGAAGTGGCCGGTGTCGTCGGTCTTGCCGACGGCCAGGGAGTCCTTCTGGCCGAGGCGGAAGACCTTGACGTCCGCCCCCGCGAAGGGCTGGCCCTGGATGCCCGCCGCGCCGCCAACGGCGGTGCCCAGGGGTGCCGTCGCCGACGTGGGCGGCGTGGTGGGCGCCGCGGTGGGCTCGGGCGTAGGTGCGGGCGGCGCCGAGCTGGGGGCCGGCTGGCAGCCAGCCAACAACGCCAGCGCGAGGCTGGTGGCGAGCAAGGGATGGGCTAGGCGCGCGGCGGTCATGGGAGGTCCTTACTTGGTCGGCGTGGGGGCTGGCTTAGGGCTTGTACTCGCCCAGGGTCAGCGCCCCGAAGCCGGTGAGCATGGTGGACATGATCCAGAGCGTCCGGTAGCTCTGGCTGCCCCCGTTGTAGGCGAACGCGAGCGCGGCCGGGACATCGCTCCCTACGCCCAAGAGCACCCGCTGCACGGGCCGCTCGGGGCCGCGGATGACGGTCGCCTCCGCCGGCTGGGTGGCCTGGCTCGGGATCAGCCGCTGGAGCTGGAGGACCCGGTTGGTGTCGTCGGCCCAGCCCAGCACGAACTCGTTGCGCGCCTTGGTGAAGCCGAGGCTGGTCTGTTGCAGCTGCTGGGTCTTGTTGACGGTGAAGGCAAACGTGCCGGATGCCAGCGTGTTGCCGGTGGCCGGGACGATTTGCTGCACCTGGGTCCCGTACACGGTCGGCGATCCCCCATCACTGGTCGCGGAGCTCCAGCCCACCAGGAACTGCTGGTGCGGGCCGTCATACGCGGCGACCGGGTTGCTGACGAAGGTCGAGGTGATGCCGCTGGGATAGGACTTCACCTGGAAACTGGCGCCCTCGTTGGTGAAGTTGCCGGACGAGCCGGTGCCCACGCGCCGGGCCCACATGGCGTTGTTGTCGCTCCAGGCCACCAGCATTTCGCCGGAGACGCCGGCCACCGCGAAGTCCCCGGCGTTCAAGCCGCACGGCGCGAACTGGCCGAGCTTCTGCACGCCGGTGCCGGTCCAGCGGTCCGTCGCCAGCGTCAAGGTGCTCCCGCTCTTCCAGGCCAGGCCAACGTCCGACCCGCCCAAGTTGGCCATTGCGACCTTGTTCGCGCCGCCGCCGCAGTGGATGGCGACCGGGCCCATGGCAAGGTTGCCGGGCTTCAGCGCCATCGTCTTCACGCCGCCGGGGCTGGTCCAGGCCACCAGGTAAACGTCGTCCGCGGTGGTCGCGCCGGGAACGAAGGCCGATGTGGCAAACGCCGTTCCCATGACCTGCTCCAGGCCGATGTCCTGGCCCTTGGCCTGACCATAGATGTCGAATTCCTGGGCATGGACCATGTTGGACGCATCCACCCACGTCACCAGCATGTCGTTGGTGTTGGCCTCCGTCACGATGCCGAGCTTGTTGCCGACGCCTTCCAGGGCCTGCGGCACGGCGGCGGCCGTGGCCGGGAGCGTGAACGTCACGTAAGTGGCGCTGTCGTCGCGGACGTTATGTCGTGCAGCCAGGCCTCGCTCTGGTCGGGCAGGGTCAGCTTGATGTCGACGGTGCCGACGCCGACTTCGGTGACGGTGAGGGAGCCCGAGTCATCGGTTCCGTTGCCGCTGCTGCTGGTCGTGCCCAGGTCGTAGACCACGGCCTTCAAGGGGGCGTTCGTGATGGGCAGGCCCGCGGCGCTGCGGAACGCGATGTACAGCTTGCCGGCGGTGCCATGGGTCAAGTCCGAGGAATCGGGGGAAGACGGGACCTGGATCGTGGCTTCCGTGTTGCCTTCCACGACCCTGGGCTTGAGCATCGACACCCCGTTGGCCCGCAGGAGCTTGACCAGCCGGTTCGCGCGGAAGAAGCGCGGATCCACCAGGCCGGCGCCCACCTTGTTGGTGGTGGCGTTGTAGCCCGTGGCCTTCAGCACGAAGGCCTTCAGGTCGCCGGTGATGTCGGTGGTCTCGAGCACCGCTGCGACACCGGCGTCCGTCTGGCCGGGCTCCAGGGGTTCGAGCAGGCGGCTCAGCGTGTAGCCCGCCGCGGTGGTGGCGAGGTCGAACGACAGCGCGACCGGATCGGCGCCGGGCACGTTGGCGAGCGTGACCAAGGAGGCCAGCACGTTGCCCGAGGCATCGACGCCCTGGAGGCGGAACACGCGGTTGGGACCCTGGGGCACCTCCAACGTCAACGAGCCGGAGGGCGGGTTGGAGAAGGCCAGCAGCCCGGAGGTCACGGTGGACATGCCGGGGCCACGGGCCGTCAACTTCAAGTTGGTGATGCCCGTGGTGCCGAAGCCTGCCGCCAGCACGTGGCGCTTCTCGAGGAAGGCCATCACCTGGGCCACGTCCACCACCACCTGGCCGGCCTTGGTTGCGGGGCTCGTCTGGGGTGCCTTGTTCGCCGCGGGGGGCAACACGGGCGGCAGGGCCGTGCAGCCGCAGGCCACGAGCGCCAACATCAAGGTCAGGCCGAAG